>JACDHV010000114.1 GCA_013820855.1 Gemmatimonadales bacterium
CATCTCCCGCGCCACGGCCGCCCGCCATTCCTCCAGCGCCCGCTCGGCCGCCGTGCCCTCGTCGCGCGAGCCATCGGGCCCGGCGACCCCGAGCGCCCCTAGAATCGTGGCGCCGTAACGCTCGGCTAGCGCGGGACCGACCCCCGGTACATCGGCCAGCGCCCCCGGGGTTGTGGGCGGATTCCGGGCCAGACGGAGCAGGACATCAGGCTCGAGGAGACTTCCGCCCCAGGGTCCGGACCTGCCGCCGAGCGCCTGGCGCAGGCGGGTGAGGCGCCGGCCGGCCGGCGCGGAGAGTGCGCGCGCCACCGGCTCGCCGCGGCATCGATCGCAGCCCGCGCACGATGCGAGCGTCTCCCCGAAATAGCCCACCAGCGCACGGCGCCGGCATCCGCCGGCACGCGCGTACTGTTCCATGACGCGAAGCCGGCCTTCGGCGCGCCGGCGCCGCTCACGCACCGGCTCCCAATCCACCGGACCGAGATCGGGCCGCAGCTCCCGCCGGAGTCGTTCGGCCGACTCCCTCACGTTCGCGGGAACGCCGGTTGCCTTGTTGGGATTCTTCCAGAGTGTCTCGAGCGTGCCGCGGGACGGAAAGGTGACATCGAGCTGACGGCGAGGCAGCATGGAATCCCGCGGGTGCCACAGGAGCACGCAGCGCGCGAACTCGCCATCCCGGCCGGCCCGGCCCGCCTCCTGGTAGTAGGATTCGGGTGTAGGCGGCAGAGTCCAGTGCACCACCAGGCGGACCGTCGGCTTGTCGATGCCCATGCCGAAGGCGCAGGTGGCCACCACGACATCGATCCGGTCGGCGAGGAAGGCGTCGAGGATGGCCGCGCGGCGGGCGCGGTCGAGCCCCGCGTGGTACGGCGCGGCGCGGTGCCCGGCGGCGACGAGGGCCCGCGCCACCCCCTCGGTGACGCTGCGGGTCGGCGCATACACGATCGCCATCCGATCGTCACCCGAGACCAGGCGGCGGAGCGCCTGGAGCCGGTCGCGATCGTCGGCCACGCGAACCACGCCGAACCACAGATTTTGGCGGTCGAACGACCCGAGATGCTCGGCAAAGCTCCCGGCGGCGAAGCCCAGGGCCCGCGCGATCTCGTGCCGGACGGCGGGCGTGGCGCTGCCGGTCAGCGCCACGGCCGGCGGGCGCCCCAGCCGATAGCGGGCGGCGAGCAGCGTCCGATAGCTGGGCCGGAAGTCGTGGCCCCACTCGGCGATGCAGTGGGCCTCATCCACGGCGAGGAGCGAAGGCCGGATGCCCGCCGTGCGCAGCTCGGGCGCGAAGCGCTCCAGGCGCTCGGGAGACAGGTACAGCAGACGCAACTCGCCGCCGATCAATCGGCGGCGCACCGCGGCCTGCTCGTCGGCCGTGAGGCCGCTGGTGAGACACGCCGCCGGTATCGCTCTGGCCTCGGCAGCCGCCACCTGATCCTGCATCAACGAGATGAGCGGGCTCACGACCACGGTGAGGCCGCCCAGGGCCATCGCCGGCACCTGAAAGCAGACCGACTTGCCCGCGCCGGTGGGGAGCACGGCGAGGGTGTCGGTGCCCGCGAGGATGGACTCCACTACGGGGGCCTGTGCGGTGCGAAAATCGTCGTACCCGAAGTGGCGCCGCAGGACGCTCCGGGCTGTTTCCATCGACGGCCTCATGGCGCACGATGGCAATCTCCGCCGCACGGCATTGGATCGCCGCACCGCGGAAGGGCGCCGATCCATCCGGGGCGCCCACCACGGCAATGAAAAGCGGCGCACCGCTGCCGGTGCGCCGCTTTTGATCGTCGCAGCCCGGACTCAGCCGCCGCCGAGCCGCACGCCGACCGTGATCGGAATGAAGTTCGTGTTGTCGTCCTCGGTGAACACGTTGTGAAACCTGCCCTCGACGAAGAGCCCGACGGACCCCGCCACGAAATCAAAACCGGCTCCCGCATTGACGCCGAAGTCGGTATCGGAGCCGAAACCATCCGGCACGTCATCACCCGTGAGCTTAAAGTTGTAAAGGCCGACGCCGCCGATGAGGTACGGCCGCACCTTCGTATCGGGCGAATTCGCGAACCTGTATACGACATTCGCGGTGCCCTGGATGATCTGGAAATTCGCATCCACGTCGCCGAAGACCGGATCGTCGTCGACACCCAGCCGATGGAACATTCCGTCGACCTGGATTCCTACCGGGAAGTTCGCCGGCACGAATGATACGGCCGCCAGACCGTGGAACCCCGTTCCGGCCGCGTCCCCGAAGTCGCCCAGTGGGAGGGTGAGCCCGCCACCGAGTGAGAAACTCGCCCCGCCTTGAGCGACCGCCGGGGCAGCTCCCACCGAAGCCATGAGACCCGCGCCCAACACCGCACTTCTGATCGCGTTCATAATCACCTCTCCTGTTCCCCTGAGTGTGCGTCGTGGACCTGCGTTGCGACGGGAAACTAGCTCAGGCGGTCACGGACGCGTGTGATCCATGTCACAATCACTCTCCGTGCCCGTCGGGGCGGCGCCGGCTCGCCAGCAGCCGGACCAGGAGCGACGCCGCCAGCAGAACCATGGCTCCCCATACCAGCCGCCGGTCGTTGAGCATGATGGCGAGCACCGCCACCACCATTCCGGACAGCGAGAGGGCGAGACGAACCCTGTTGATGTTCATGTGCGTGCGAGAAAGCGGCCGATAGCGTGTCGGAAATCGGGGGTTTGCCGCGCGAGCGCGTTGACCCGCGCGCCCAGCGCGATTCCCTGGTCGAACGATTGTCCGTCGAGCCGATAGAAGAGCTGCTTGGTGAGGGCCAGAGCCGACGCCGGGGCGCCGGCGAGCGTGCGCGCCAGCTCGGCGGCCTCCCGGTCGAGGTCCGCATCGGCAACGACGCGCGACACGAGGCCGCAACCGTGAGCCTCGGCCGCGCTCAGCAGCCGGCCGGTGAGGACGAGGTCGAGCGCCGCCTTCTCGCCTGCCAGGCGGCGCAGCATCGTCATCACCATGGCGGGGACGAACCCGCGGAGAATCTCAGGATATCCGACCTGGGTGCCGGTTCCGGCGAGCACGATGTCGCACGCCGTCATGAGCCCGGCCCCGCCGGCGAGCGCGCGCCCCCTGACCACCGCGACCACCGGCTTGGGAAGCTCACGGATCCGGGCATACAGGGTGCCCAGCCGGAGCGCGGCCGCTTCGTTGTCCTCGGGCGAGGCATCGGCGGAGGCCAGGAGCTCATCCAGGTCAGCCCCGGCGCAGAAGTCCTTTCCCGCTCCGGTGAGCAACACCACGCGCACCTCGGCGTCGAGGTCGGCCGACTCCAGCGCACGATGCAGACTTTCGATCAGGGCCGAGTTGAGAGCGTTCCGCTTGTCCGGACGGTCGAGCGTGAGGGTGAGCACTCCACCTTCGCGCGTGGAGGCGAGTGGCGCGGCGTCCGGGCTCATGAGCGAGAGAGCCGCCGGGCGAGCGCGAGGGGTACCGGAATCTCCATCCGCAGCAGCGCGGTGGAGTAGACCTTGCCCTGGGCGTCGGTCTTGAGCGAGATCGTGCCCCCGCCGTCGAGCGCATCGTGCAGCAGGAAATTGAGCGCGCTCAGGTTGGGCAGCTCGAAGCGGTCCACCCCGCTCACCATGCCCTTGAAGTGCTTCGCCACCCGCGCGGGCGTCACCTCGCGCAGGAGAAGCGGGTAGTAGTCCGGCTCCAGCGCGATCAGGCCCACGTTCGCCGTGTTCCCCTTGTCGCCCGACCGGGCGTGAGCCAGATACCGAAGCTGGAGGGTCGCCTTCCGCGCCCGCTGCGCCATGCCCGCTCCCTTGTGGTGTGCCGCTCCTTCTCCGACGGTCAGGCGGAGAGGATGTCCACCTTCACGTGCTGCTCGATCTCCCGCCGATCGATCAGCGCGGGCCAGTATGCCACCACTTCCTCCACCGCCGGCCGGCCGCCGGCGAAGCCGGTCACGCTGGGCGGCCCGGTCAGTACCAGCGGGGCGATCTCACGGGTGAACCGCACGACCGGAGCCCGGTCGCGCGCCCGAACCCCGACCCGGAGCTGCACCTCGGGCAGATCGGCAGGGGGGCGGCCGCTCAGCCGGCCGTGGGTGGCGTCCACGCCTACAAACTCGGTCAGAATCTGCTCGAATTCCAGGCCGAGGTCCGCCAACCGCCTGCGGAGAATCCGGTCGGCGGCCTTCGCCTTGTCGAAGGCCTCGGGCCAGGCGTACACCAGCGTGCCGACCGCCTTGTATCCATAGAAGTACGCGATCGACACCTTCAGCATCGGCGTCTTCGGCGTGCCGCGGATGCCGGAGACCTCCACCCGGTCCCGGCCCCGCTGGCGCAGCCGGATACTGGTGAAATCGGCGACGCCGTCCGGCGTGATGTAGTTCCGGGGGTCGCCCATCTCGTAGACCAGCTGCTCGGTCACCGACGCCACGGACACCACGCCGCCCGTGCCGGGGTGCTTGGTCACGACGAAGGTTCCGTCCGGCGAAGCCTCGGCGATGGGGAAGCCGGGATCGGCCATGCCCTTCACCGAGCGCCATCCCTTGAGGAGGTTGCCGCCGGATGCCTGGGCGCCGCACTCGATGATGTGCCCGGCGACGGTGCCGGCCGCGACCTTGTCCCAGTCCTCGGGCGACCACCCGAACTCGTGGAAGATGGGGCCGAGCGTGAGTCCCGTGTCGGTCACCCGGCCGGTCACCACCACGTCGGCCCCGCCGCGGAGCGCCTCGACGATCGGGGCCATTCCCAAATACGCATTGGCGGAGAGCACCGTGTCGCGGATCTCCGAGAGGGGGCGGCCGGTCTCCATGTCCGCCAGCGGGTGGCCTCGTCGAATGAGGTCATCGAGCCGGTCGAGGATGTCGTCACCCGTGACCAGCCCCACACGAAGCCTTCCCGCGAGTCCGAGTTTGCGGGCCACCTCGAGCACCGCCTCGGCGCAGCCCCGTGGGTTCACGCCGCCGGCATTGGAGGTGACCTTGATCCCGCGTTCCACGATGTCGGGGAGTATCCGCTCCATCAGGGGCACGAAGTCGCGCGCGTACCCGGCCCGGGGATCGCGCGACTTCTGCTTCTGCATGATGGACATCGTGACTTCCGCCAGATAGTCCATCATCAGGTAGTCGATGGGGCCGCCGCGCACCTGGCGTACCGGCGCCTCGAGCCAATCGCCCCAGAAGCCCTGGCCGGCGGCGATCCGCACGACCCGGTCGCTCATCGGGCGCTCCTCTCCGGAAAATCGGTCTCGCGGGTCCACACCTGCTCCCCCGCCCGCGCGAGAATCACGCCCAGCGGCGCGAACCCGGCCGGCAGCGGCCACGGTTCCGCCGGAAGCCGGAAGCGCACCGACGCGCGCTGTCCCGGCGCGATGGAGGCCGCGCTTTCCTCGAGCGGCGCCACGGCCACTGCGGAATCGGCATACAACCTGATGGTGGCGGTGGCGCTCCACAGCCGCTGGTCGGTCGAATCGGCGAAGCCGGGCAGGAGCGTGAGTTCCGCACGGATGCCGCCGTGACCCGGCGGCAGGATCGTGCTGAGCCGACCGAAGGAATACTCCAGAGGGTCCTGGGCGATCTGCCGGCCGACGGAATCGAGCACCGTCACCCCAAAGTCGGTAAACCTGCCCCACTGCGCGCGATCCATGGCTACGTCCACCTCGAGTCCGGTAGCCCAGGGCGGGATGTCGAACGGGATTCGCTGGACCGCGGGGCCGCTCGCCCGCGTGGTGTCCCGGCGCTGAGCCCCCCGGAGCCGAAGCTCCACGCCGGTCCTGACGGCGTCGGCGGTCACGTTCGACAGCTCGGCACTGGCGACGTCACCGGTACGCACTGCGGCGATGGTGAAGGGCGCGTGGACGACCACCGCGCTCAGGCTGATTGGTGCCCCGGAGACCGCCGACCCCACGGCCTGATACTCTCCCCGCACCGCGTCGCGCGCGTCGACCCGATACGCGGCCCCACCCGCCCCGCCCAGTGGGCGGGTGCCGGCCTCCCGGTATGGGGCGCCCCCTGGCTCGTGGAGGTACGCGAGACCTCTCTGCCCCGGGGACGATGAGACCCGCACCTCGAATGGGCGAGCGCTGTCCGCGGCGAAGAACGACCGGAGCGCCTCGCCCGGCGCGACCGGCTCCCCGCGACGCAGCGCGATGGCGGTGTCCGCGACAGCGGCCGGAACCACGACGGTCGTGACCAGTCGAAAAGCCGGCCCCGCGAGGGTGTCGGCCGGCCAGCCGGACACCACGCCGGTGTACGCGCCCGGCGCGGCGAGTCGGTCGGCCGCATACCGCAGCTCGACCGCGGTGGTCTCACCCGCGAGCGTCACCGTCGGAGGACCCGTGAGCCACGGCACGTCGCTCCTGAGGGCGTATGTGACCGGCGCACCGGCCGATTGGCGCCGGAGCTGGAACCGCTGCACGCCGGTTCCCCCGCCGCGCGGGCCGGACACCACCCACCCACCGGTGGTCCCGGTGCCCGGCACTGTCACCTCGATCTCCGGCGCCGTTCCGCCGCCGAGGAGCCATCGGTAGGCCGCCTCCACATCGGGCAGCCCCCTGCCCTCGTCGAGGTAGCCGCCGCCCGGCGAGGGCCGAGCCGTCACCATCAGCGCCTGGCGCAGCGCACGGGCGGCCGGCCGCTGCTCCGGAGCGAACGACGAGAGCAGCAGCGCCGCCAGCCCGGCGACGTGCGGCGCCGCCATGCTCGTCCCCTGCTTCACTTCGTCACCCGCGTTCCACAGGGGCACGCTGCTGTACGCCACGGCGGGCGCGACGACGTCCGGCCGGGCCACCTCTCCGCCCCGCGCGCTGAAGTCGGCGACGATCTCCGTCGCCGCGCCGCCCGGGCCGGGAGGAAGAAAGACGGGCGGTATCGTGCCGCCCACGGAGATGGCGCGGCGGGCGGATCCGGGAATGCCGACGGTCGAGAGCCCCGGACCGTCGTTGCCCGCGCTCACCGTCAGGACGATGCCGGGGTGCTCGGCGAGCACCGAATCCACCAATCCATCGATGCGCGCCGCTCCCTCGCGCTCGTTGCCCACGCCGAAGCTCAGGTTGATGACCAGCGGCTGACGGCGGGCTGCAGCGAAGCGGATGGCATAGTCCATCGCCGACAGGATGGCGCCGCTGGTCGAGACGCTGCCGTGGGCGCGATTGGAGATCTTGAGGCCGAGCAGCTGCGCGCCCGGAGCCACGCCGTCGAACCCGCCGACACCATACAGGTCGTGGGCGCCCGCGATGCCGGCCACATGGGTGCCGTGGGAGTCGAGCGCGACGACCAGGCCGAGCACGGGCTCGCCGCCGCGCTCCGAGAAGTTCGCCGCCAGGTTCGCACGGGGCGTTCGGCCCGGGGGCGCCCAGCCGAACGTCTCCCGGCCGAGCAGATAGTCGCGGACCGGCCGCTCGCCCGCCAATGATCCGTCGCCGTCGGTATCAGCGAGCACGACCCACCCATCGGTGGCCCGGGTGACGACCAGCGCCAGTGTATCCACGGCCTCGCCGCTGGCGTCGAGATCCGAGGCCGGGGGCTCGCCGAGCGACAGCTCGCGCAGGGTTCCCGCGTAGTAGGGGCCGGTGGTGTTGAGTGCCACGACCCGGCCGAATCCGCCGAGCTTGCGTCCGGCGATCTCCACGGTGTCGCCACGGGGAGAGACGCGGGCGAGCGCCACCACGCCCTCATCGGAGAAGTCGCGCACGTCGACGAGCTTGGGGTCGCCGGTCGACGTGCTCCGCAGGCCGGGCACGCCAGGATCCACGCCGGTATCGAGAATCGCGATCAGGACCCCTCGTCCGTCCCTGGTCGGGTGCTCCCGGACGAACCGGTCCGCCGCGGTGCTCGCGAGCGGCATCCAGCCGTGTGCGTACGCCACTTCGGGGGGCGCCAGTCGCTCGACCGGTTCCTCGGGGGGTGGAACCCGGACGGGCGGGCGGGATGCCGGTGCGGGATCGATGCGCGGCTCGGGCGCGGCGGGCGCCGTCTCGCGCGGTGCCGGGGCACAGGCGAGCGCGATCAGCACGACTATCGGGCGAACGAGACGCATGCGCCGCTAGCGGGCAGAGGCCGCGTCGATCGGCGGCAGCACGAACGGCCCGAGGTGGGGCCCGGGGTAGTTGGCGCAGACGCGAAGCGCGAAGGCGATGTGCTCGCGGGTCTCCTCGGGCGTGACGATGGCGTCCACGTGTCCCCGCGCCGCGGCGTGGCGCGCGTCGAGCTGCATTTCGTAGTCGGCGCGCATCGACTCCATCGAGCGCTGCACCTCGGGTGCCACCTCGCGTTGCTCTCGCTGGGCCCGCTCGATCTCGGGCCCGTGCACCGCCATCGCGGCCGACTCGCCCTCCATGACACCCATCCGGCCGGTCGGCCAGGACAGGATGAAATCGGGATCGAACCCCTGGCCGGCCATCGCGTAGTAGCCGGCGCCCGAGGCGTGGTTCACCGTCAGCACGATCTTGGGGACGACCGCGGTGGCCATCGCCTCCACGAGGTGGGCGCCCGCGCGGATGATCCCCGAGTGCTCCGCCTCGGGGCCCACCATGAAGCCGCTCACGTCCTGCACGAACAGAATCGGCAGGCGCTCGCGGCTGGCGGTCTCGATGAAGAAGGCGACCTTCTCGGCGCTCTCGGTATAGAGTATTCCACCGAAACGCGGGCGCTCGCCGGGTCGGCCCTTGACGACGCCCCGCTGGTTGGCGATCACGGCCACGGGCCATCCGCCGATGTGCGCGTGACCGCACATCATCTCCTTCGCGAGGTCGGGCTGGAACTCGTCGAGCCCGCCCCCATCGAGGAGGCAGGCGAGCACGTGGCGCATGTCGTAGGAGAGCCGGTGATCGTGCGGCAGGATGTCGTACAGGTCCGCCGGCGGCCGACCCGGCGGGCGCACGGGCACGACGCGGTGCCCGACCCCTTCGACCCGGGGCAATCGGCCGACGTACTCCCGGATCCGCCGGAGGCACTCGCGATCGTTCGCCGCGCGGTAGTGGGCGACGGCGCTCAGCTCGGTATGGGTGCGTGCCCCGCCCAGCGTCTCGGCGTCGATGGTCTGTCCCGTCGCGCCCTTCACCAGATTGGGGCCGCCGAGCCCCATGAAGCTGGTGCCTTCCACCATGAAGATCACGTCGGAGAGCGCCGGCAGATACGCGCCGCCGGCGACGCAGCTCCCCATGACGGCGCTGATCTGCGGCACCCGCAGGTAGCGCCGCATGATGGAGTTGTAGTAGAAGATCCGGGCGGCGCCGTACTGGCCGGGGAAGACGCCGCCCTGGTACGGGAGGTTCACGCCCGCGCTGTCCACCAGGTAGACGATCGGCACCCGCTGCCGCATCGCCACCTCCTGCGCGCGCAGCATCTTGCGAATCGTCTCGGGCCACCACGATCCGGCCTTCACCGTGGCGTCGTTCGCCACCACGACGACTTCCCGGCCCATCACGACGCCCACCCCCGTGATGACGCCGGCACCGGGTGCCTGGCCCTCGTATTGGTCGTATGCCACCAGCAAGCCCAGCTCGAGCCAGGGCGCTCCCGGATCGAGAAGTCCCTCCACTCGCTCGCGCGGCGAGAGCTTGCCCTGCTGGTGCATCTTCGCGACCCGCGCGGCCCCGCCGCCTTCGCGCAGCCGCGCCGCGAGCCCGCGGTACTCCTCGCTGAGCCGCCGGAGGCGGCCTTCTCTCGACTGGGCGGAGGCGGTCACGACACGATTCTCAGGGCTCGAGGTGTTCGGCCGCCCACGACTCGATGTAGTCGATGAGGTCGGACGTGGGGGTACCGGGTCCGAACAGCCGGCCGATGCCCTGCTCCCGCAGGGAGGCCATGTCCTCCGCCGGGATGATCCCGCCGCCGGTCACCAGGATCTCGGCCCGGCCGGCCTCGACCATCAGCTGGCGCACCCGGGGGAAGAGCGTCATGTGCGCGCCCGACAGGATCGAGAGCCCCACGACGTCCACGTCCTCCTGCA
This sequence comes from Gemmatimonadales bacterium, assembly GCA_013820855.1. GTDB lineage: Bacteria > Gemmatimonadota > Gemmatimonadetes > Gemmatimonadales > GWC2-71-9 > CAVVWJ01. The sequence goes on from JACDHV010000114.1 coordinate 9,916, forward strand.
CCGCGGCGGTGGCGATCATCTCGGGCGTCTGATGCAGCCCGGTGTAGACCACCTCCATGCCGGCGTCGCGCAGGGCGGCGGCCACCACCTTGGCGCCGCGATCGTGGCCGTCGAGGCCCGGCTTGGCGACCAGCACGCGAATCGGCCGCGGCAGCGAGCGTTGGGGGGCCGGCATCGTCAGAAGCGTCCTCCGTTCAGCAGGTCGTCGGCCAGCTCGGCGAGCGATTGGAAGCGCGGGCAGTCGGCACCGGACGCGGGAGAATCCGGAACGAGCAGGACCGCGTCCATGCCCGCGGCGCGCGCGCCCAGCACGTCCACCTCGTACAGATCCCCGACGTACAGCGCGTCCGAGGGTGCGACCCCCAGGGCGTCGAGGGCGGCCCGGAAGATAGCGGGGTCGGGCTTCTCCACGCCGACCAGCGCGGAGTCGAGCACGACGTCGAAGCAGTCCCGGAGGTTCGACGCGACCAGGGCTTCCTCCACCCGGCCGTCGCTGTTCGACACCACGCCGAGCCGAAGGCCGCCGGCGCGCAGGCGCTCGAGCGTCTCCCGCGTGCCCGGAACGAGCCGCCCCCACAGATGGCGCTCGCCGTGCAGCCGCCGAAGGCATTCGCCCACTTCGGCCATGCGGGTGGCGGGCACGCCGGCGCCGGCGAAGAGCGCCTCGAGGTAGACC
>JACDHV010000294.1 GCA_013820855.1 Gemmatimonadales bacterium
ACTCATGCGTGGGGTTGCTACTATGGGTGAGATAGTGGCGTGCCCTAACGCGCCCTCCGAGCGTGCCGCCTCCGCCGCTCGCCCCACGAGCCGACCGGGAAGTCGTGGACCGGGCAGCTCAGCCGGCGCTGAACAGATCCGCCAAGGCCAGCGGTGGGCGGTCGGGGTAGCGAATGACGACCCGCGCGGCGAGCCGGCCGTGCACGCCGCCGGGAGGCTCGGAAACCCGGGGCACGCCCCGGACGAGCTCGTAGTGCGGACGATCGGGATAGGTGGAGAGCTGTTCGGCGGTGACGAGCCGGGCTGCATCACTCATGGGACCTTGCCTCAGGCCGGATGGCCGAGGTTACGCTCGGCGCTCAGAGCCACCGCCGCGTTCACGGCCGTCCGTCGACGGCCCGGACGTGCTTGTGAGCTCCGGCCCACTCGAGCAGCGACTCGTCACAGGTCAGGAGGGTGCCGTGCCCTTCGCGCGGTCGCGACGATGAGCCGGTCGGCCGGGTCCTTGTGGTGGTCGAAATCCGGAAGCTGGATGCTGTCGAGGGCGAGGGCCGCCCCCACAGGGATGATCCGCACGCCCGGCGGCCGAAGGCTGGCCTCGATCCAGGAGCTCACCGCGGTGGTGAGCCGGAGACGCCCGCGCTTCACCAGCATGGCGAGCTCCCAGACGGAGATCGCGGAAACCGCCAGGGTGGATGCCCTGGCGGCCTGCTCGATGGCGGTGAGAGCCTTGGGGTCGAGGCGTTCGGTCATGCCCTCGACCGCCCAGACCCAGACCTGAGTATCCAGGACCAGTCGGCCCCGAGCCGGCGGCCTATTCGGCATCGGCCTCCCAGGACTCGTCCAGGGGGCGCCTCGGCATACCCCCTCGCGGTGGTGGAATCGGCAACCCCGTGCGCGAGGCCGATGACGCTTGGGGCCGGCGAGCCCCGCACCGTTGCGAATGCCCGCCTCTTGCGTCCCCACCACCGCCGAGACGAACGTATGGGCATGGCCGCCCCCGTGTACTACACAGCCGAGATGGTTCGGGCGATGCCGGACGACGGCAACCGCTACGAAGTCGTGTACGGCGAGCTGCTGGTGACTCCGGCGCCTCGCCCGTGGCATCAGGTCGTCGTCCAGCGATTGATCCTGGCGCTGGGCAAGTACGTCGAGCGGGAGCCCATCGGCATCGTCCTGTCCGCTCCGGCCGACATCTCCTGGGGCAGGGACGTGCTGGTGCAGCCCGACGTCTTCGTGGTCTCGCTCGATGAGGCCCGCACCCTCACGTGGAGTCGCATGCGCACGCTGCTGCTCGTCGCCGAGGTGCTGAGCCCGTCCTCGGCGCGGGGTGACCGGTTTCTCAAGCGGCTGCGGTACCGGGAGGCGGCGGTGCCGCTTTACTGGGTGGTGGATGGGGATGAGCGGTCGGTCGAGGTCTGGACGCCAGGGGACGACTTTCCCGCGGTGGAGCGCGACCGGTTGGTGTGGCGGCCGTCCGGAGCCGGCGGGCCGTTCACCCTGGGCCTGGAGGAGCTTTTCCGGCCGCTCTAGCCCCGGCGGCTGGCTCCTCGGCCAGCGCGTGGTGCGGCGCGAAGCGGGCGTGCGGTGGGGAATGCTGCGGCTGCCGGCGGAGCGGGTCGACCGTCGGTGGGGGAAGCGCTCGCTCGCCGTCCCGCTCATCCAGCTCGAGCCGCGGGGGGGCGGACCGGGAAACGAGGCAGGCGGTCGAGGACTGGCATTACTGGGTGGGCAGGGGTTCGTCTTCTGACCGGCACCGAGGCGGAGAAACGGCGGCGCCGTCATTCGCGGTCATCTCGGTCCCGCCCGGTCATCCGCCATTCCGGTTCCAGCCCGAGCCGCTCCATCCATTCCACCAGCGCCGCTCGATCGATCAGCGCGCCACTGATCCGCCGCATCGCCGCGACGTCGCGGAGGTGCCGGTCGGACGACGCCATGCGATAGTACTCCAGCTTCCGGAGGATTACGTACTCGATCGGTGCGACCCAGATGTTGGCGCCGGCCACTTGGATGTCGCGGCGGCGGCGCATCGCCCATGCGCCGAGCGGATCTCCGCCGAGGCAATAGACGTCGGCGCGGAGCGCGGTGTCGACATCGAGAATGTTGAAGTGACCATGGGCCGCCCGCGCGGCCTCCGCCCGCACCACCTCGATCGGAGGTGCGTAGTAGGCCGGAGCCGGGAACGCCGCGATCAAGCGCTCGGCGGCCTCGGGCTCGAGCTGAAGCACGATGTCGACGTCGTTGGTGAGGCGCGGCTCTCCATAGATGATCGCCGCGAGACCACCGGTGACCATGTAGGGGACGCGCGTGGTGTTGAGCGGCTGGAGGAGCCTGGTGTGGACCTCAGGTGCCGGCATCGCGGAACAGTTTACGTACGGTCTCCTGCACGTCGGACTCGGCGAGGTCGGGCCGGCAGGACCTGATCCACGCCGCCTTGAACTCCCACGCCGAGTCGCGGAGCGCCTGGCTGATGCTCAGCTTCTCTTCGGGCGTCATCGCGCGCACGAGCTGCACCTGCATCTCCGCCGGAGAGGAATACATGCGGGAAAGGTGCATGGCCGGGTTCGGGACGGCCAGGGCGCCTGCGGGCCGCACTCACCAGCCAACTGGCCGGCAGGCATCTCCGCGGCCCGCGGCAGCGACGCGATCGTCTACCGCAGCGCTCGGCACTCGGCGGGATAGGGGGGCTGCCACGGGTAGCCGGGGGGCCGAACGGCTTAGCTCAGCTGGTTAGCCCGGCGAATCACGGCGAGTTAAAGGCCACTCCCCTTCCTATGAAGTCGTTGGCTTCGGGTCCGGTGCAGAGAGTCACGGATGACAGGTTCCTTCACGGCCCTGCCGTGCCGGTCGGTGGATCTATCCGGGAGGTCGACGCTGTCCGGAGCGACCTCGACGACCATGCCATCCCGCCAGATCACGAGAGGCACGCCGAGCTGCCGGTGATGGTGGCGCGGGTCGCCGAGGCATGGCGCCGATACCAAGCGGCGCTGGAGGCGAATCGGCAGGTGGACTGGGCTCGGTACGGAGAGGAATCCGGCGGCTCGGCGAGGTGCTTCAGCGGCTCGAGACCGGAGGGGCGGAACCGCAACGGTAGGGCGCAACTCGGCATCGGCCGGCCGCTGTGGTGCGGCGCGCCGGCGCCGCTTGCGGGCTCCCTCAATGTAGCTACATTGGCTACATGCCGTCCTACTCCATCCGCGACGCCAAGAACCGGCTCAGCGCCCTCCTCGCCCGGGTGCGCCGCGGCGCCCGCATCGTCATTACCGACCGCGGCGTGCCGGTCGCCGTGCTGGTTCCTCCGGAGGAGGCCGGCGAGCGGGTGACGGCCGCGACCGCCCGACTGGCCGGACTGGTTCGCGCCGGCC
>JACDHV010000295.1 GCA_013820855.1 Gemmatimonadales bacterium
ATGGTGGACCGACCATACATCTGCCGGCGATCTCACCCGACCGCTCCGTTCCCGAATCCCGCCGGCTCGCACATCGGTGCAGGATTCATTATGCTTGCACCGATTCACGGCAGGTGCGCCCACGGATCGAATGGCCCCTCCATGCTGTGCCTCCACCGTCCCGTCGTCCGCCGGACGGGCACGAGAAATGTGCGACGCCGTACAAAGCTTTCGTGTGGGCGCAGTTCCCCGAATCCCGAATTCCGATCCCCGAATACCGATTGCCCAATGACGCCTCGTAACTCTGCAGCCATACGAGTGGGCACTCTGGGCTCTGGAACGCGTTATGCTGCGATCTCTTCACATTCGTACGTGCAGGTGCAAACCGGAAGACGCTCGGTCATCATCAGGAGGCTGCACCGGCGCCCCCCGCACCCACTTGCACCTCTGCTCCCTGTAGCATTCCACTCGTACCCAGGAGGAGGCGGTGCGCATTGCGATTGCAGGCAAAGGCGGTTCAGGGAAGACCACGCTCGCCGGCACGCTCGCGCGGCTGCTCGCACGCCGCGGCCAACAGGTGATCGCCCTTGACGGGGATACCAATCCCAACCTGGCGCAGGCGCTCGGGATCGCCGCGGGCACGGAGCTTGTCGCGCTCCCTGGCGACATTCTCGTACGTCGGGAAGACCCGAATGCGGATCCGCCATCGGAGCTGTCCATGCCGGTTCACGAAGTGCTCGAGCGCTATGGCACCGTCGGCCCTGACGGGGTGCGGCTGCTGGTGATGGGCCATGTCGAACATGCGGGCCGTGGGTGCAAGTGCCGCGCGCACTCCGTGGCCCGCTACGTCATCGGCGATCTTCTCGCCTATGCGAACGGCGAGGGCGCGGTGGTGGTGGATATGGAGGCCGGGCTCGAGCACCTGAGCCGCGGCACCACCCGCTACGTGGACGCGCTTCTCGCGGTTGCCGAGCCCTACTACCGGTCGATGGAGACCGCGCGCCGTGTCTATGAACTGGCGGCCGAGTTGGGGATCGACGACGTCCGCCTGGTCGCGAACAAGGTGCGTGACCCGGCGGACTCGGACGCGCTCCGGGCCTACGCCGAGCGACACGGCCTTGCGATTGCAGGGGAAATTCCCTTCGACGAGCTCGTCCTCGAGGCCGACCGACGTGCAGAGCCGCTTCTCGACGTGGCGGGTGCCGACGCCCCGGCCGTTCGGGCGATGGAGCGCCTCGCGAGCACGCTGCTGGCGAACGGCCGATAACAGACGCGCAGGGCCCCGTCGCAGCAATCAAGCTGCGACGATTCGACATCCTCAGTCGCAGAGGAGTTGACCCATGGCCAGGGTAATCGAACAGGAACCCGAAGCCGTCCAGGGTGGGCAGCCTTCAATTCCGGAGACACGGCCCGAGGAGAAGCCGCAGCGGCTGCCACTCGGCCCGCTGCAAACGGTCCACGTCTTCTGGCTCGCGGGCATGAGCTGCGACGGGTGCTCGATTGCGGTGACCGGCGCCACCAACCCGGGAATCGAGGGGCTGCTCAACGGCATCGTCCCCGCCATGCCCAAGGTGCTTCTCCACCATCCGGTGCTGTCGGTGGAAGCGGGTGAGGAATTCGTCCAGTCCTTCAAGGACGCGGTCGACGGGACGCTAGGGGCCCCTTACGTGGTCGTCTACGAGGGATCGGTTGCCGACGAGCGGATCGCGGCGCGCACGGGTGGCTACTGGTGCGCGATGGGCATGGAGACCATCGTCGACCGGGAGGGTACGCACCCCGTTCCCACCGCGACCTGGCTCCAGCGCATGGCCCCCGGAGCGGCTGCTACGATCGCCATCGGTACCTGCGCCACCTGGGGTGGGGTTCCGTCGGCGGACGGCAACCCCACCGGCGCCATGAGCCTGATGGACTTCCTCGGCAAGGATTACCGCAGCGCCTTCGGGCTGCCGGTGATCAACATCCCCGGCTGCGCTCCGCTGGGGGACAACTTCACCGAAACGGTCTTCGCGATCCTGCTCTACCTCCAGGGGCTCGGACCTCTCCCCACCTTCGACGAACTGGGGCGCCCGGCGTGGCTCTTCACCGAGACCGTGCACCAGGGGTGTTCGCGCGCGGGCTACTACGAGGAGGGGACCTTCGCCGAGCACTACGGCGATCCCGAATGCCTGGTTGAGATCGGCTGCTGGGGACCGGTGGTCAACTGCAACATCGTCAAGCGCGGCGCTATCAACCACATGGGCGGGTGCATGGCGGCGGGCGGCATCTGCATCGCCTGCACCATGCCCGGCTTCCCCGACAAGTTCGCACCGTTCTACAAGGCGCCCCCCGGCGGTATCATCTCGACGACCATTTCGCGCAGCACGGGCTTGGTGGTACGGCGCCTGCGGCGGCTCAGCAACCGCCACGGGAATCGTGAGGTGCGATGGGACAAGCTGGGCGAGGTGCCGAGCGGCTGGGGGCACGTCGAGGCGCAGACGCCGGGGCTCAAGGTGATGGAATTCTTTTACAAGAAGTGGCAGAACTGGGGGGCCAGGAAGCCGGGGAGGCGCCCCGGGGAAGAAGACCGGTTCTGGGGGGTCCAGCGTCCCGGTATCCCCAGCGACTACATCGACAGCAGCGTGACGGAGGGACCGGGCCATGAGCGACACTGAGCTCTGGGCCGCCTGGCGGCTGTGGATGATCGTGGCCGGTCTGGTGGTGGTCGTGGCCGCCGCGCTCCTCGTGACGATCTGGCTGGTCGCGCGGGGCATCCTCGCGCACGCCGTGCGCGCGCTCCGGGCAGCCGAGGCGATCCGCCAGAACACGCTGCCGATCTGGGCACTGGACACCAGCAACGAGGTCGCGACCGATCTGCTCGCCACCGTGCAGAGTATCGAGGCAAAAGGAGGGGCGCTCGCGGAGGCGCTCCAGACCCACGCCGGCGCCGGCGGGCGCTGAGGAGGAGCGAGTATGAATGACCTGAGCGCTGAAACGGTTCAGCGTGTGTGGATCGTGACGCTGGCGATCTACGGCGTGGTCGTACTGGTCGTCGTGGTACTGCTCACGCTAATCGTGCGCGAGGCGAGGCGGATTACCGGCGGCGTCGCCGCGATCTGGACCGTGGGACAAAAGATCGCGAACAACACCATCCACATCGCGCTCCTGGACACCACCAATCACGTTGCGGCGCGGATCCTGGAGTCCGCGAAGGGGGTGGTGGGGGCGACGGCGGCGATCCAGGGGCATGCGGAAGAGTGCCCGGGCTGTCCGGCCTGTGTTCTCGGACCCGGGTGGTCACGATGAATACCATGGTCCTGCTCGCCCTGCTCTCCGTCCTCGGCGCGGCGGCGCTCTTCATCGCCCTCGCCGTCTACCTGGTGCTGATCAGTCGCGAACTGGAG
>JACDHV010000296.1 GCA_013820855.1 Gemmatimonadales bacterium
GGCCAGTCCGTCGTCTATCTGGTGGAGAAAGGGCGGACGCTCGCCCTCTTCGTCACGGCCGACGCGGTGCGGCCGGAATCTGCCGAAGCGGTGCGGCGCCTGCGCGAGCGCGGGATCGAGGTGGTGATGCTCACCGGCGACTCTCAGGCCGTGGCCGACGCCGTCGCGCGAGAGCTGGGCATCGACACCGTCTTCGCCGAGGTGCTTCCGGAGGACAAGGCGAAAAAGATCGAGGAGCTGCAGCGCGCCGGAAAGCGAGTAGCGATGGTCGGTGATGGCGTCAATGATGCCCCCGCTCTGGTCACCGCCGATGTGGGCATTGCGATCGGAGCGGGAACGGACGTGGCGGTGGAAGCCGGCGACATTGTCCTGGTCCGCAGCGACCCCCGTGACGTGGCTCGTATCGTGGAGCTGAGCAGGGTCAGCTACCGGAAGATGATCCAGAACCTCTGGTGGGCGGCGGGCTACAACATCTTCGCCATACCGCTCGCGGCGGGGGTGCTCGCGGGCTATGGAATCCTGCTGGCGCCGGCGATCGCGGCGATCTTCATGTCGGCAAGCACCGTGATCGTCGCGCTCAATGCGCAGTTGCTCAGGCGCGCCGAGATCTGACGGCGCGATTCACCACTATGAAGAACACATCCGGTCGCCGGGTGGCTGGCGCGCCGAGATCCTGCCTCCCCGCTGGACCCACGGCGGCTCTTCAGCTCGAGTCTCGATGGCAACACACGACACGCGGCCGACATCGGGGAGGGAGAGGTGCCCGATGGCGAACGGTGTGAGCCTTGATCCAGCCGACGGTCACGGAGAATCTCCAGTCCAGCATCCCGAAGTTGGAGGGCGCGGCGTTTTTCCTCCGTCTCGCGTCGGGCGCAACCGCGCCGGCAACCGCATCAGCAACAGTCCCTCTGCCGCTGGATCGGTGGGCAAGGCACGCTGCCGAAGGAGCAGAATACGCAGCAGTCACCCCTTGCCGGGCGGAGGCGTGCACTGCAGCTCGGGCACTCATAAAAGAAAACGCACGCATCGGCTGGCATCTCCTCTTCCGACTCCGACCCGCACTGCGGGCACCGCACGATCGACTTCCATTTCATGCGTGACCTTCAGTTCAGCACAAATCGCAAGAAATCCCCAGGCACATATAAGCGCCTCGCCTCCGCTGCCGCGGTGTCGAGAGCAGGCGCAGGGGCGGATCCCACACCCGCACGGATCTCGCCAGAGCCGATGACCCCAGCAGCCACGGGCGCGGAAGCATGTCCCCTTGCCGCCTCCGCGGGCCCTGCCCGGTGCCCCGGATCTCCAGCGGCCGGCAGGCTACCCGAGCGACGCGGGCCACCGAGAATTTGCCCCACCCTGCATACCCCTGTGAGTGCCCTCCCGATGCTGCCCGGACCGGAGCTCGATCTACAGCAAAAGTTTAGTACCTATTTGTAGCATTACAGATCATTTGTTGGCCTCGCCGAGCCGCGAGTTAGGCGCGCCCGAATCCGGCGGAAGCCACGGGGTCCTGAACGACGATCTGTCGCCATAAGAGCGCTGTGCCGTGTAGATTACGTCCCACAAGTGGGACAGGAACGCCCCATGTTCGTCGGGCTTCGGCGCTGGCATCGTGGCGGCCGGATTCAGTCAAACCTTGCGCCCCCTAGATGTTCGCTCCGAAGGTAGAGAAATGGTATGTGAAATGCTTGGTGCAGTCTCCTGCCAAGTGGCACTGGCCTCAAAGGACGAGCCGGGGCGCGCGCCCCCGACCGCCCCCTCCAGTCGACGGCTCCCGTATCGGGCAACCCTGCCCAGTGGTTGAAACAACCTCCGGCCATTGCTGAGGTTCTTCATGGATTCCATCGGAAATTCACACATCAGGTCACTGGCCGTGCTGGCCGGTGGAGCAGCTCTGTTGGGCCTTGCCAGCTGCGTGGATCAGCATCCCTCCGCTCCATCCAGCAGTGAACCGCAGTTGGTTTCGGGTGAAGCAACCATGAACAATCCCCATCTGCCGGACATCGTCATCACCACCACGGAAGCGGCAACGGTGACGATCCGGAACCCCGATCTGGATCCGGCAGTGGATCCGGACGCATTCCAGTGTCGGATCACCCAACTCGTCGTGGGCGGTTCGTACCAAGCCCGCTTCAACGATCTTCCGGTGGGCAGCAGGTGGGTCGCAACGGCGGGCAACAAGAAGACGTGTAACCACATCATCTGGCCGCCACTTGACCCAGCGTTCGTGCCGGACCTTGACCTTCCAGACCAGCAGGGAGCCGTGTACCAAGAGGTTTCGGAATCTTCGCTCCCGCTGACGTGGCCGAACTGGTTGCAGGCGGCGGGCGATGCGACGGAGCTCACCGAAGAGGTCAAGAATTGGTCGATTTACTTCCAGGGAAGGGGCAGAACGGCTAACTGCACCGTCTTCGGAGGCGGCCAGTTCGTCTGGGCAATTCAGCCCGGAGCGGGCTTTGGTGCCCCTTCCTCACCCAACCAGCCGCCGCCCGGACTCGGGCTCACCTACGGAAAAGTTGTTGCCGGAAGCTGTGCACTGGCGGGCCTGCCCGAGAATACCTCCGTTATCCTGCAGACGAGGAACTCGGATGGAGGGGAATCCACTGGGTTCCTGTGTGCCACGTGTACGTCTGCGGCGCTGTTCCCGCAGTTGCAGCTGCAGGGTTCCACGCTGATCGTGGATACCGAGGGTGACGGTACCTTCGTCGATCTCCGCACCATGACCTTCGGACCGGTGAAGCGCCCCTCTGGCGAGCTGTCCGACTCCTTCAGCATCCTCGCCACCTTCCAGGGCTGGAACCCCCGGAAGGCGGAGGCGCAGATGGAGTTCGAGATTGTGCTGAACCCCGGCACGACCACCAGCCAGTCCATCAAAGTCACGGCCTTTTACGGCGTGCCCAAGAAGGGCACCTCGGTCGGCTGGTACATCACCGGCGTGCAGCCCGACCACCAGAAGAACCGCGTGGAGATCCGCAGCGGAAATTTCGATACAACGACGCGGTTCGGAGGACTTGAGATCCTGATCCGCGGGTGGAGCGGGGTGACGTCCGCCCAGATCCGGGTACGCGCCAACCTGGCTGGTGGCGGCATGGACGCCATGCCGAACAACGGGTTCGCCGCCTGGCCCGGAGACAACGGAGGCAGCTTCACGATCTCCTTCTGACCGGCGAGCGGCAGTACACGTGAGGCCCCGCTCCCGTGACGGTTCACGTGGAGCGGGCCCCCGTGGGTGACCGGAACCTGAGCAGTGCCCGGCCGGTGAGCGGAGCAGAGCGAGCAACCGCCGCGAGGGCTCAGCGGACCGAGCGCTGACGACAGCCAACCGACAGGCAGAACAGGGACTGATC
>JACDHV010000297.1 GCA_013820855.1 Gemmatimonadales bacterium
GATCGAGGTTGTGTTCGGCAGCCATCTTCCGCACCAGGGGCGTGGACCGGCGGCGAAGCCGCTCCTCCGCGCTCTCCATCTCGCCGTTGCCTTCCGACGGGTGGGCGGTTCGCGCCTTCTCCGCCGCGGGGCGCGGGGCCGGAGCGGGCGAAGGAGGGGGAGCCGGAGCGGGCGCCGGAGTGGGTGCCGGAGCCGGGGCCGCAACGGGCTTTGCCGAGGCGGGCGGCGGCTCGGACGTGGCGGAGGGCGCCGGGGCCGAGACGGCGGGCTTCTCCGCACCGGCCGCCACCTCCGTGTCGATCTTGGCGACCACCGTCTGCACCGGGACCGTCTCACCCTCCTGGACCAGGATTTCGGTCAGCACACCGGCCGACGGGGCGGGGATCTCGGCGTCCACCTTGTCGGTGGAGATCTCGAAGATCGGCTCGTCGCGCTTGACCGACTCGCCCACCTTCTTGATCCAGCGGGAGAGCGTACCCTCCGCGATGGACTCGCCCATCTGGGGCATGATGACGTCGATTGTTGCCATTGCTCCTCCGGAGCTTAGCTGAATGCCGTAGCGCTCGAATCAGTACGCGGCCACCCACCTCGCCGCCCGCACGATGTCCGTCGTCTGCGGCAGCACGAAGTCCTCCAGCTGCGGCGCGTATGGCAGCGGCACGTCGTGCGCGGCGACCCGCTTGACGGGGGCATCCAGCCACTCGAAGGCCAGGTCCTGAATCCGCGCCGTGATCTCGCCGGCGATCCCGCCGGTCACGGTGTCCTCGTGAACGATGAGCACCCGATTGGTCTTCTTCACCGTCGCCGCGATCGCCTCGTCGTCCAGCGGCAGCAGCGAGCGCAGGTCGAGCACCTCCACCGAGAGTCCGTCCTCCCGCTCGAGCTGCTCCGCCGCCTCGAGCGCCTTCCAGACCGTCGCCGCGTAGGTGATGATCGAGAGATCCTTGCCCTCGCGGGCGAGCCGCGCCTTGCCGATGGGCACGACGTGATCGCCCCCGGGCAACTCCTGCTTGATGCGGCGGTACAGGTACTTGTGCTCGAAGAAGAGCACACAGTCCTCGTCGCGGATCGCGGCCTTCAGCAATCCCTTCGCGTCCGCGGCGGTGGCGGGGTAGACGATCTTGAGCCCGGGCGTGTGGAGGAACGCGGCCTCGGGGTTCTGGGAATGGAACGGTCCCCCCCGCACGTACCCGCCGCTCGGGCCTCGCACCACCATTGGGCAGGGAAGAAACGCCCGGTACCGCGCCGTGGCGACGTAGTTCGTCAGGATGCTGTAGGCGCAGGAGAGGAAGTCGATGAACTGCATCTCGCAGACGGGACGCAGTCCCATGTGGGCCGCTCCCGCCGCGGCGCCGACGAAGCCGGTCTCGCTGATCGGCGTATCGATCACCCGCTCCGCGCCGAACCGGTCGAACAGCCCCTCGGTGACCTTGAAGGCGCCGCCATACTTGCCGATGTCCTCGCCCATGCAGAAGACGTCAGGATCGCGCTCCATCTCCTCGAACAACCCTTGGCGGATCGCCTCGAGATAGGTGACTTCAGCCATCGTGCGTTCCCCAACTCGCGGGCCGCTCGTGACGGTCCACCGCGCTCCGCACGCCCTCCCGGTACCACAGCACCGGCATGCGGGGCGGGTCGGCGTAGACGCCCTCCAGCGCGTCGAGCGCCTCGGGGGCCGGCGAGCTCTCGGCGGCATCGGTCGCGCGATCGATCTCGTCGGCGACGCGGGCATCGAGCGCCGTCAGCGCGTCGGGCCCCACACCTTCGGTCTCGGACAGCACGGTGGCGTAGCGGTCGAGCGGGTCGTTCTCGCGGGCCCAGCGTTCGATCTCGCCGGGGACCACGTAGGATTGATTGTCGTGCTCGGCGTGCCCCTTCCGCCGATACGTCATCAGCTCCAGCAAGGTGACGCCTTCGCCGCGGCGGGCCCGCTCCACCGCCTCGCGGGTGACCCGGTAGACCTCGAGCACATCGTTCCCGTCGGCCCGCACCCCGGGAATGCCGTAGCCGGCCGCCTTGTCGGCCAGTCGCTCCGCCGCGCACTGCCGGTCGATCGGGGTCGAATAGGCGTAGCAGTTGTTCTCGACCACGACCACCAGCGGGCACCGCTGGACGGCCGCGAAGTTGATCCCCTCGTGAAACGCGCCGGTGGACGTCGCGCCGTCCCCGACGTAGACCAGCCCGACGCGGGGCTGCTTCCGCATCCTGAACGACAGGGTGACACCGGCCATGACCGGCACCATGTCGCCGAGATGGGAGATCTGCCCGACGAAGTTGCGGTCCTCGACGTCGCCGAAGTGGATGTTCAGCTCGCGTCCTCGAGTGGGCGAGTCGCCCTTCGCCATGTACTGGCGAAGCACCTCCACCGGCGTCGCGCCCTTGACCAGCATCGAGCCGAGGTTCCGGATGAGAGGCGACAGCACGTCCTCCCGGCGCAGGGCGTAGGCCGAGCCGACCGCGCACGCCTCCTGGCCCAGCGAGCGGAACAGACCGCCCACCACCTTGGTCTGGCGGTACAGGTTGACCAGCCGCTCCTCGAGCGACCGGGTAAGCCTCATCCAGTAATAGAGTTCGAGAAGTTGGTCGCGGGGGAGACCAGCGGCGCTGGAACGGGGTGAAACGGTTGCGGACGAGGCCATGCGGATCCTGGTTGTGGGTGCCTGAACCCGGGCAGGAAAATCCACCGAGCGGGACAGGGAGTCAAGCGGATCGGAGGAGGCGTGCCGCTGAAGCAGCCGTCGGCGTCCCCTCTGAACGGCCGAGGAGCTCTGCCGACCACGTGACAATCCAGGACGGGCTCGATGCCTCACGGCTGGAGGGCGGCGGTGTTCGCGCTGTGTCTCGCGGGTGTGCTCCTGCCGGGCTGCGCGGGCTCCTCGGCGGATACCACCGCTCCGCCTTCTGGGAACAACCCGCCCGAGCCGCCGACGGAGCCCCCGCCATCACCGCCACCTTCGACTCCGCCGCCATCGCCGACGGAGCCGCCGCCGTCACCTCCGCCGGGCGAACCCATCCCGAACCCGCCCGGTATCGGCGCCGGTGCGCGCGTGCTCTTCATCGGCAACAGCCTGACCGAGGGGAACGATCTGCCCGGCATGGTCCGCACGCTCGCGTCGGCCGCGGGCCTCCACTGGAGCGTGGAGGCGCAGCTTCTCAGCGGCGCGGGGCTCGAGGACCATTGGCAGCGAGGTCTGGCCCAGCAGCGGATCCGAAGCGGCTCCTGGAATGCGGTCGTCCTCCAGCAGGGTCCCTCGTCGCTCGCGGACAGTCGGGCCAACCTGCGGCTCTGGGCCGCCGA
>JACDHV010000115.1 GCA_013820855.1 Gemmatimonadales bacterium
CCGCTACCGGGGCGAGCCAGGCGGAGAACCGATTGTGCTTGCGTGTATGGTGGGGCATGCCTCTACTCCCGCGCTGATGTCAATTGACCGCCGGCCCGGACCCTGGCCGCACGGCTTCACGGTACGGGGCATGGGTGACGCTGTCTGTGACGAGTGCCCTACCCCGCCTGCCTTCCCTTCCACAGGAGATAGACCGGCACCCCGCTGGCGACGATGATGAGCCCCGGCCAGGTGTAGAGCGGTTTCTCGAAGAGGAGGATCACCATGAGGCCGCCGACCGCAAGCATGTACAGCCCCGGGACCACCGGGTACCCGAAGGCCTTCACCGGCCTGGGCAGATCCGGGCGGAGCTTCCGCAAGCGAAAGAGCGCCAGGGTGGTGAGGAAGTAGAAGACCAGTGCGGCGACGATCACGTAGTCCAGCAGCTGCCCGTAAGTCCCGCTGATGCACAGCACCGAGGCCCAGAGCGCCTGAGCCCAGAGCCCGAACCCCGGCGTGCGATTCTCAGGGTGCAGCCGGCCCGCCTGCTCGAAGAAGAGGCGGTCGCGCGCCATGGCCCAGTAGACCCGCGGGCCGGCCAGAATGAGCCCATTGTTGCAGCCGAAGGTGGATACGAGAATGGCGACGGCCATGACGGCCGCGGCCCCGGCCCCGACCGCCACCTCGATCGCAGCCGTGCCGACCCGGTCCTGGGAGGCGTGCTGGATTCCGCGAGCCATCGCCTCGGCGCCCGCGGGATCTCCGTAGAAGGGCAGCACGTTCAGGTAGGCCACGTTGGTGAGCACGTAGAGCAGACTCACGAGGCCGGTCCCCACCGCGAGCGCGATCGGAAGGTTCCGGCTCGGATTCTGCACCTCGGCCGCGGCGAAGGTCACGTTGTTCCAGGCGTCGCTGGAGAAGAGCGAGCCGACCATCGCCGCGCCGACCAGCGGAACCATCGCCAGCGTCCAGTCGCCGGTACCCCAGAAATTGGAGAAGTTCGCCGCCGCGACGTCCGGCTGGCGGAAGATCGTGAGCGCGACCAGCACCAGCACCGCGAGCGCGCCCACCTTGGCCACGGTGAACGACGTCTGGATCGCCGCGCCGAACTTCACGCCGCGGGCGTTGATCGCCGTCAGCAGGAGAATCGACAGGATGGCGACGGCCCGCTGCGGCGACAGGCCGAGCTGGATCGCGTCGGCCGCGCCCGGCAGCCGGAGCTGTCCCAAGGGCAGGAAGACGTCGGGACTCACCGAGGGCACGAGCACGCTGAGGAAGCGGGCGAAGGCGACCGCCACGGCGGCGATGGTGCCGGTCTGGATGACGGCGAAGAGCGTCCATCCGTAGAGGAACCCCGCCGCGGGCGCCAGTCCCTCTCGCAGGAAGACGTACTGTCCGCCCGCCCGGGGCATCATCGCCGCGAGCTCGGCGTAGGACAGGGCACCCACCACCGTGATGAGGCCGGTCACCACCCAGACCAGCAGCAGGCCCCCCGGCCCCCACTCCCCCACCTGACGACTGATGTCGGCCGAGACGATGAAGATGCCGGAGCCGATCATCGATCCGACGACCAGCGAGATCGCCGCGAGCGGCCCGATGCCGCGAATGAACTCGGACGCGGGCGAGGTACCCGCAGGCGCCTGGACTGGAGCGGTCATGGAGCTCGTGAGTTGTGAGTCGGGATTCTTCAGTCGCGCTCAAGACGACAGCGGTTCGGCGCCGGACTCGGGTGGCCGCGCCGGCGGGACCGCTTCCTTCGAGGCGCCCTCCGCGGCCTTCACTGCCTCGTCCATCACCGCCTGCCCGGCCGCGGCGAGCCCCTTCATCACCTTGGCGGCGCCGTCCACCAGGCCCATGGTGCCGCTGATCGCCTGGATCGGGAGCTTGCCGGCCCGCATCGTGTCTTCGACCGTCTCGGTGAGCTTCGCGAAGATCCCGCCGGGCCGCGCCCGCTCGGCGTACTTGCTCTCGAGAAACTCGATGTAGTCGAGGATCTGATAGCCGCGCTCGTCGCCCAGGTTGTCGAGCAGGCGGGCGATCCGCTGCTTGAGGAGGTCGTTCATCGTCTCACCGTCCGCCGTCGGCCGCGCCGAGCGTGGTCACCAGCTCGGCGACCGGCGTAGCGAGATACCGGGTGCGCGCCGCCTTGAGGGTGACTCGCATGAGCGCCTCGTGCAGTGGGGGAAGGGCACGGAACTCGGCGGCTCGCTCCGGCGGGATGGTGACGTAGACGAAGCCCGGCTCGGGCAGGGGGCCCCGGGTGAGCAGATAGGGCTGGCCGGCCGGTATCTCGGGCCGGAGCTCGTCGGCGACCTGTACCGCGATCACCTGGAGGCGCCAGTCTAGCGTCTGTCCCACGAACCGGTCGGGCGAGGCCTGCACCTCGGCCGCGCTGATGCCGGCCAGGACGCCGGCCTCGGCCGGCTTGATGTCCGATTCGCGCACCCAGCCCTCCACCTGCACTCGCACCCATTGGCCCGACCGTGCCACGACGCGGGCCGGCGTTCCGGCCGGCAGCGTGGAACCGGGCGCGCTGTCAGGGAGTCGGCTCAAGCCGGTCTCGCGGATGGTCTCGACTCCTTCGACCGATGAAACGGGCGGCGGTACGGCCGGAGGGACCGGAGCGGCCCGGGCTCGGCTCGCCGACGCTCGGCCCTGAGCGGGGGCCCCGGCCGTGGCCGGAACCGCGTTGCTGGGAACCCAGCCGTCCCGCCGCACCCGGAACCACTTTCCTTTTTCACCCACCCGCTCGAGCAGCGTACCTTCGCGGGCCCGGCCGACGATGGGACCGTTGGGGGCCCGGCGAAGGTTCTCACCCTCCTGGGAGGTGACGACCAGGTCGAACCCATCGCGCTTGGTCGGCGAGGTGGAGGGCCGGAAGATCCATCCTTCGACTGTGACCTCGTGCCAGTCGCCGTCGGTCTTGCCGGCCTCGACCCTGGCACCGGCCGGCAGTGAGACGAGGGGCGTGCCCGCGGGGTCGCGGTGAAGGTCGGCCGGGGCCTCCAGCCGCCGCTCCTCCTGGGCGGCAAGTGGTCCGGCGACCAGCATCAGAGCCACCGCGCAGGCTGGTAGGCGGCAGTGGCCGGGACTAGATTGCGGCGCGTAACTCACAGTCCGCCATTGTAGAAGACGCGGAGATCCATGTCAAACGGAAGTCCCCGGAACCGGGTTGTCCTGATCGTTCTGGACGGCTGGGGGTACCGGCGCGAGCGCGAGGGAAACGCCATCGAGCTTGCCTCCACCCCGATCTGGCACCGGCTCTGGGAGAGCTTCCCCCACACCTTGCTCGACGCCAGTGGCCTCGCCGTGGGGCTCCCCAAGGGACAGATGGGGAACAG
Source organism: Gemmatimonadales bacterium (assembly GCA_013820855.1). GTDB lineage: Bacteria > Gemmatimonadota > Gemmatimonadetes > Gemmatimonadales > GWC2-71-9 > CAVVWJ01. Next base: position 3,321 of record JACDHV010000115.1, read on the forward strand.
CGAGGTGGGCCACCTCAACATCGGTGCGGGGCGGGTGGTCCCCCAGGATCTGGTGCGGATCTCCCAGAGCATCCAGACGGGTGAATTCTATCACCTTCCGCCGCTGGTGGAGCTCTGCTCCGGCCTCCGGGAGAGCGGTGGCACCCTGCACTTGGTGGGGCTGCTGGGCCCGGGTGGAGTCCACGCGCTCGACCGGCACCTGCTGGCCTGCGTCGAGCTCGGCGTGCTTCACCGCGTGCCGGCGATCGCGATCCATGGCTTTCTGGACGGGCGCGACTCGGCGCCCACGCTCAGCGCCGAGGTGGTGAGGACCCTGCTTCAGGACATGCGCCGGATCGCCGGCGGACGGGTGGAGGTGGCGTCTCTCATCGGCCGCTACTTCGGCATGGACCGCGACCGCCGTTGGGACCGGACCCGCCTGGCGTACGACGCGATGGTGCACGGGAGAGGCACCGCCGTCGAGCATCCGGTGCTCGCGGTGCAGGCCGCCTATCAGCGGGGCGAGACCGACGAGTTCATCCGCCCGCTGGTCCACCACCGGAACGGGAAGCCGGTCGCCACCATGCAGGACGGCGACGGCATGCTCTTCTTCAACTACCGCAGCGATCGGATGCGCCAGATCGTGAGCGCGCTGGCGATCGACGGATTCGACGAGTTCGACCTCGGCAGGAGGCCCCGTCTCGCCGCCGTCACGATGACGCAGTACGACCAGACCTTTCCCATCCCGCCGGCCTTTCCGCCGTTCAGCCTGGCGCGGATCCTGGCTGAGGTCCTCGCGGACCAGGGCCGGACCCAGTTCCGCACCGCCGAGACCGAGAAATATCCGCACGTGACGTACTTCTTCAACGGAGGGTACGAGCCTCCGTATCCCGGCGAAGAGCGCCGCCTGGTCGCGTCCCAGCGGGTGGCGACCTACGATCTCGCTCCCGAGATGAGTGCCAACGGAATCACCGAGGTGCTGTGCCGCACGATCGAGTCGGGCGCTCACGAATTTCTGCTGTGCAACTACGCCAACGCGGACATGGTCGGGCACACCGGGGTGCTGCCCGCCGTCATGAAGGCCGTCGAGACGGTGGACGCCTGCCTGGGGCGAGTGCTGGCGAGCGCGGAAACGGCGGGGTGCGGCGTCCTGATCACGGCCGATCACGGTAACGCCGAGATGATGATCGATCCCACCACGGGCGGCGTCCATACCGCCCACACGACCAACCCGGTTCCCCTGGTGGCCATCGCCGCGGAAGCGGCGCGGCTCAGGTCGGGGGGCTCGCTCCGCGACCTCGCTCCGACCGTGCTGCGGCTGCTCGGCATCGAGGTTCCAGTGGAAATGACCGGGCGTGACCTGAGGGAGTGCTGACATGGGCTTCGGCCCCTTCGCTATACGCAGGGTGAGCGCCCTGACCATCGGGCCCGTCCTGCCCCTTCTGTTCCCCGCACTTCTCGCCGCCCAGGTCGGCCACGCGCCGGTACGCTCGCCCTACCGCGACATCCCCAAGGGCCATACGATCACCGCGATCGCCGGCTTGTTCGGGGGTAGCGGGGGACGGTTCGGGATCGCCCCGCACGACGGCCCGGTCTTCGGGCTCCGCTACGACATCCGGACCGCGAGTCCCATCCAGATGGGGCTTCTGCTCGCGCGCGGGAACCTGGAGCGGATGATCGTGGATCCGTTCGTGGAAGTGGAAAACCGCGTCAGCGGGCCGGTGGACCAGACCGTGTCGTTCCTGGAAATCGATCTCCAGCTCAACCTCACCGGCGGGAAGACCTGGCACCGCCTGGCGCCGTTCGTGGGGGCGGGCGTTGGACTCACCTTTCCGAGCGGCACCGCGGCCGATACCAGCGGGTTCGAGCTGGGACGGAAGATCTATCTGGCTCCCCAGGCGGGTTTCCGCTTCTTCCTCACCGAGCGGCTCCATCTGCGGACCGACGCCCGGGTCATCTTCTGGAAGCTCAATTACCCTGCGAGCTTCACCCGGGAATCCACCCTGGATCCCGACCTCCCGCCGGTGATCGACGACGGCCGGGTGAGCGAGTGGACCACGAGCTCGTGGCTCCAGGCGGGTCTGGGCTTCTCGTTCTCCCCCTGACGCCATGGCCGTCTCGCTGACCCGTACGGCCGGCTTCCACGCCGTGCACCGGCTCTACCGCCCCGACTGGACCGAGGCCAGGAACCGGGAGGTGTTCGGGCCGCTGAGCGACCCACCGGGTCACCCGCACGACTATCGCTGTGCCGTCACCGTCAGCGGCCCGGTGGACGGGCGGATGGGCATGGTGATGGATCTCGTGGAGCTCGACCGTATCCTTCAGGAGGAAGTCGTCGCCCGGCTGCATGGCAAGCACCTGAACGAGCACGTGCCGGGGCTCGCGTATGGTCAGATGCTCCCGACGTGCGAGGCACTCGCGATGGATGTGTATCGCCGGATCGCCGCCCGCCTTCCCAGGGGGGTGACACTGGAGCGGGTCCGGATCATGGAAGACCCGACGCTGTATGCCGACTGCACCGGACTCGGCTGAGCCCTCGCGCCCCCCCAAGCGGGGCGGCCGCATGTCGGAGCTGGCGTCGGTCGAGGAGACCGCCGTCTGGCTGGAGGTGAACGGCCGGCCGGCCGTCACCTGGATGTGCACACCGGAGCTGCTGGAGGAGCTGGCGGTCGGGTGGCTGCACGGCGAGGGCTACATCAACCGGGTGGAAGAAGTACAGCTCCGCCCCTGCGCCACGGATCTCGGCTTCTGGGCACAGATCCCCGACGATCGCCTGGCCGCCGTCCAGGCGGAAGGGCGGCGACCTGTGTTGGCCTCCGGCTGCGGGGCCGTCTCCACGTTTCTAGCGGAACCCAGCACGGTGGAAGGGCACCCTCTCAGGGGGATGCCGCCGGCGGCGGACCGGCTGCGTGCGTTGTTCAAGGCGCTCTTCGCCCGCGGCGAGCGGTACAAGGATACGGGCGGGATCCACGCCGCCGCGCTGGTCGAGCCGGACCAGCCCGATCCCAACCGCAGCCTGGTGGCGCACGCCGAAGACATCGGCCGCCACAATGCAGTGGACAAGTCCATCGGCGGGGCCCTGCTCGCGGGCAGGCCGGTGGCGGGCCTCGGCCTTCTGGTCACGGGGAGAATCTCGGCGGAGCTGGCCTTTAAGGCGGTCCGGGCCGGGCTGGCCTGGGTGGCGACACCGTCGGTCCCCTCCACGCTCGCGCTGGAGATCGCCAGACGGAGCGGGATGGTGCTGGTCGGGCGGGCGGTCAGCGGGTCGCCACACCTGCACGGAGCCGCCGGCCCCGATACGATGGATCACCGATCGCCGGGGGGCAGCTGATGCGCATCCGAGACCTCGCCGTCGCCGCCGCCGTGCTCGCGGCCCTCGCCAGCCCGGCGGCAGCCCAGCGAACCGGAGACCGGGCGCGCCTCGTCTTCACCGTATCCGGCGCCTATATCCAGGGCCGAGGACTCTGGGCGGTGCCCAACCAGCCGGTGCAGGAAATCATCACCGGTGGCGGCACGCCCATCGTGGACAATTTCAGCCTGAGCCGGAACATCAAGGGAACGCTCGGAGCCGGGTTTTCCGGCATCTACTTCCCCGGCGAGAACGTGGGTCTCACGACGGACTTTCTCCTCCTGGGGCTGGGGTACGACGACTCCTGCCAGTTGCTGGGACCGGCCCAGAGCACCCGCAACGCGCAGGTCTGCGAGGACATCGACGCGCAGGAGAAGTCGGCGGCGGCCGTCACCGTATCGGCCGGAGGGGTGTTCCGCTTTTTCAGCCGGGAGTTCATCTCCCCCTTCGCCCGGGTCAACGCCGGCCTCCTCTTCTCCAACCAGAGCTCCGTCCTGACTCAGGGGGTCACCAACTCGGGCGTGCTGCTCACGATCTTCGAGGACGAGAAGCGCACCCGCGTCAGCCCGTCGCTCGCCCTCGGCGTCGGCGCCACCATGCAGATCGGCCGGTCGTATCACCTCCGGTGGGAAGTGAGAGACAACATCGTCGGTATCCAGGCGGTCACCGGCCCGACCGATGCGCCGCGCTTCGAGCCCCCCCACGAGCGGGTGTACAAGCACCTCTTCAGCGTCCTGATCGGCATCGACGTGGTGCTGGAGCGGAACCGGGGGAGGCGCTACTGACCGACCGGGTGCGGGGCGCGGTCCTCGCGGGTGGAGGGGCCACACGCTTCGGCGGCAAGCCGAAGGGCCTGGAGGTCGTCGGCGGCGAGCGAATCCTGGATCGGCTGATTCGAGTCATGACGGCGGCCTTCGGCGGGCCGCCGTTGCTCGTCGCGAACGCGCCCGACGCGCCGGGCTGGCGTCCCGATCTCCGCGTTGTCCCGGACCTGCGGCCAGGCCTCGGCGCGCTGGGCGGGATCTACACCGCGGTGGCGGAGGCCCCGGCGCCTGTGGTCTGCGTCGCCTGGGACATGCCGTTCGTCCCCGAGGCGCTGCTTCGCCGGCTGGCGGACGGCCTCCGGGCGCACGATGCATTCCTGCCCGAGAGCGGCAGCCGGCGTGGGGTCGAGCCGCTCTGTGCCGCGTACGGTCCCGCTTGCCGCGATGCCATCGCCCGCAGTCTCGAGGAGGGCGACCTTCGGGCCATCGCCTTCCATGCGCGCATCGGCGTCGGTATCCTCCCCCTGTCCGAAGTCGGGCGCTTCGGCGATCCGAAGCTCCTGTTCTTCAACGTCAACACCGCGGACGACCTCGCGCTCACGGACGGGATGTGGCGGCGACTCGAATCATCTCAATCATCGGGCGGAAGAACGCCGGAAAAACCACGCTGACCGTCGCCCTGGCGAGCGAGCTCGCGCGCCGGGGGCACCGGGTCATGAGCATGAAGCACGCCGACCACCCGGCCCAGGTGGACCAGCCGGGCGTGGATAGCTGGCGGCACTTCCACGAGGGGCGCGCGGAGCGGGTGCTGCTGGTGAGCCCCGAGCTGCGGGTCCTGTTTCACCGCGCGCTCGACGATTACGATCCCATCGGGCTGGTGCGCGAGCATTTCTCCGGCGCCGACATCGTCCTGGTGGAGGGATTCAAGCGCGCGGCGCTCCCCAAGATCGAGGTGCACCGCCGCGCCGTGGCGCCGCGCCCGATCTACGATTCGTCGGCCGCCAACGCCGGCGAGTGGGTGGCCATCGTCACCGACGACCACGCGTTCGACGCCGACCGGCGGATCCTCCGCTTCAACGACACGATGTGGCTCCAGCTCCTGGCGAATCTCGCGTGGGAGCACGCGCTGGTCGTCGAGACGTGACCGGCCCCCTCGCCGCGGCCGAGGCCGCCAGCCGCATCCTCGACGAGGTGCGGCGGCAGCCCGCGTTGCGCATGCCGCTGGACGACGCCCTCGACGCGGTGCTCGCCGAAGACGTGGTCAGTCCCCTCGACATTCCCGCCTGGACCAACTCCGCGATGGACGGCTACGCCGCCCGGGGCGAGGACGTACGCGGCGCCTCGGACCAGCGGCCGGTGCGGCTCGAGGTAGTCGAGCACCTCCCCGCCGGCCGGTTCCCCAGCCGGGCGATCGGCCCCCGCGAGTGCGCGCGGATCTTCACGGGCGCGCCGCTTCCCGAAGGAGCCGACAGCGTGATCCGCCAGGAGGACACGGACCAGGGACCGGACGTGGTCACCATCGTGCGCGACCGCGACATCGGCGTGAACATCCGGCGTGCCGGCGAGGACATCCGGAAGGGCCAGACGGTGCTCGGCGAGGGGAGCGAGCTGGGCCCCGCGCAGCTCGGCGTGCTCGCCTCGCTCGCGGTGGCCAACCCGCTGGTGTTTCGCCAGCCGCGCGTGGCCGTGCTCGGGAGTGGCGACGAGATCGTGGACGTGGATCAGCCCGAGGAAATCCTGAGCGGGCGAAAGACCGCGAGCAGCAACACCCACACGCTGCTGGCGCTGATTCGCCGCGCCGGCGCGGAGCCGGTCAACCTCGGGATCGCGCGCGACACCCCCGCGAGCCTGCGGGAGCATCTGACGAGGGCGCTCGACGCAGACCTGCTGGTCACCACCGCAGGGATCAGCGTCGGCGAGCACGACTATCTGCGAGGAGTGCTCGACGAGCTCGGCGCCGAGCAACGGTTCTGGAAGCTCAGGATGAGACCAGGAGCGCCGGTGGGGTTCGGCCTGCTCCAGGGGATTCCCTGGATCGGGCTGCCGGGCAACCCGGTCAGCACGATGGTCACCTTCGAGCTGTTCGTCCGCCCGGCGATCCGCAAGATGGCCGGCCATCCCCTGCCGTTCCGCCGGACGGTCAACGTCCGCCTGGCCGAGCCGATCCGGCTCAAGCCCCGCCTCCAGCACTTCCTTCGCGCCGTCGTCACCGACGGCCCCGGCGGGCCCGAGGCGCGGCTCACCGGCCCCCAGGGCTCGGGAATCCTGACCTCGATGATCCTGGCCAACGCCCTGCTGATCATACCCGAGGGTCAGTTCGAGACGCCGGCGGGCGAGACGGTGCGCGCCCTGCTGTTGGAGGACCCGGTCCATGCCGCCGAGCCGGGCTTTTAGGCGAGGAACCCCCGCTCCCTCCCCCGGATGGGTCCTGTTGAGATCGGGATGAAGCGCCTCGGGTAGCGGCATTGCCTCGCCGGCCCCTGGCTCCTACTTGGAGGCGGTGGTCGAAACCGCCGTGAGTGCCAGACCGTCCGGCGGAGTGGCGTTCGGCGTGGTCGGCGGCAGCTCGGCCGGGATCGCCAGCTTCACCATCACCCTCGATGCCAAGGGGTCGTCCGATGCCATCCTCCTCACCGGTCTCAACGGCAGGATGCCGGCCCCGGGACGGTATGAATTGACCGGCGGAGCGCCGGTGGGGGCGAGCGCGCTCCGGGCGTCGTGCATCGCCGGCAGCGCGGAGCGCCCCACGGGCCTCCTCCGGGCCACGAGCGGAACGCTGGAGATCACCGCGGCGGGCAGCGACCACATCAGCGGCCAGTTCAGCTTCCCCGGCTCGGGCTTCACGACGTCGGACGCATCGGACGAGGGCGCCCAGGTAGCCGTCAGCGGCGCGTTCACGTCCACACGTGTCTCTTC
>JACDHV010000116.1 GCA_013820855.1 Gemmatimonadales bacterium
GGCGGCGCTGTCTTTTGTGCCGGTGTGGCGCTTCGGTCTTGCGCGGGCAACCGGCAAGCTTTAACTAGTGCCCGTAGGCCGCGTTTCGCCGGCAGCAGGACAACAGACGAATCGAGCTGGCTGTGACCGAGCATAGGCGGGTGCGCCGCAGCTCCGGCGCGCTGATCCCGATCGATCGAAATCGCTGTAGCGCCCCCCTTCTCCCGCGGCGCTTCCTCGAGTCTGTTGCCCCGTATCGACCCTCCACCGGCCGCTCCCCCGCTGGTTCAGCTCACTCAGCCCCACACCCATCGCGCCGCTCGGTGCACACCACCCCGCACTGATCCATCGGTGCGCGGAGCGCGCCCGAGCGCGCTGAAGACGGAGGATACCCCTATGGTCCAGAGATCAGGTGCGGCAGTACTACCTCCTAACGCGCTTGCGCTCGCGGCGCTCGTGTTGCTCCTGCCACTGCTGGTGACAGTGGCGAGCGCGGCGGCCCAGGATGCGGCTCAGACCGGCACGGTCAGTGGCAGGGTGGTCGACGAGCGGGGCTCAGGAATCGCCGGCGCCCAGGTGTTCTTGGTGCGCCCCGCGATCGGCACCCAGACCGGAACCAACGGGATCTACTCGCTTCCCCGCGTACCGGCCGGCAGCCACACGCTGCGGGTGCGCATGCTGGGATACCGCCCCGACTCCACCAGCGTGACCGTGGAAGCGGGCGGCCAGGTGACCCAGGATTTCACCCTTAGCCGGGACCCGCTGCAGCTCCAGGAGATGGTCGTCACCGGCACGCAGGCCCCCCGCCAGAATCTCGCCGCCAGCGTGGCGGTCACTACCTTGACCGCCCAGGAGGTCGAGCAGGCCGCGCCGCGCAGCACGACGGAGATGCTGCGCTACGTTCCCGGATTCACCCGGGTCGAGAGCTCCGGGGGCGAAGTCAATCAGAACATCAGCATGCGCGGCATCCTCGGGGTCGAGTACGTGATGTTCATGGAGGACGGCATGCCGGTGTTTCCCACCATGCACACCTTCTTCATGAATGCCGACAATCTCTTCCGCTTCGACCAGAACATCGAGCGCATGGAGGTGGTCCGCGGCGGGGCCTCGGCGCTCTTCGGATCGAACACGCCGGGCGCGATCGTCAACTTCATCAACAAGACCGGTGGCGACCGATTCGGCGGCAGCACGAAGCTCACTGGCGGCACCCAGGAGTTCGCCCGCTACGACCTCAACGCCGGCGGCCCGGTGGGCGAGGACTGGCGGTTCAACGTCGGTGGCTTCTACCGGTACGACCACGGCGTGCGGGACCCGGGCTTCACCGGGATCCGGGGTGGGCAGCTCAAGGCCAACCTGACTCGACAGCTCGAGAACGGCTACCTGCGTGCGTCCGTGAAGCACATCAATGACCGGAACCAGTTCATCCTTCCGCTGCCGTTCACCAATCCGGACGACCCGGAATACGTTCCCGGCTTCAGCAATTACGGGGCGATGAGCACCCCCGAAGGGCTCGACCTGCAGATCCCGACTCCCGACGGGTCGCGCCGCCTGCCGCTCGGCAACGGACTCCGCACGGAAGCGACCTGGTTCACCGTGGACGCTGGGTTCGACCTGGCGGACGACTGGCGAATCCAGAACACCGCCCAGGTCATGCAGAACTCCCAGGAATGGAACGCGCTGCTCCCGTTCAACGCCCAGCCGGCGAACGAGTATCTCGCGAGTCTCGGCCTGACGCCTGGGACGACCGGGCAGTTCCTCTTCACGAACCACTTTGACAACACGGGCGGCCCGCTTCCCTTCGACACTCCCAATGGACTGGTCGCACCTGGCGGCGAATGGCACGTGGAGAAGCCCATCTCGGCGATCCACGACCAGATCCAGCTGCGGCGGCAGTTCGGACGCCACAGCTTCGCCGTGGGTGCGTACCTGGCGCACTATACCCAGGAGAACCGCTGGTTCTTCACCGACATCCTCACGGACGTGCGGGACAACCCACGGTTCCTCGACCTCGTGGTCACCGAGCCCGCCTCGGCTCCGCGGGCGGTCACCAGCAACGGCTTCCGGAACTTCCTCTCCAACTACGTGAACGGGACCGGCGAGACCAATGTCGTCTCCGGGGTCGTCGGCGGCGAGATCCAGCTGACCGACCAGCTGCGGGCCGACATGGGCGTGCGCGTGGAGTACAACAACTACGTGCAGAGCTCGGAGAACACCGAGACAGTGGACCTGGACGGCGACCCGGCCACGACCTTCAACAACGTTCTCTACGGCAACAACTCGTTCCGCCATTTTACCCACGACATCACGGACTGGGCCGGCTCGCTGGGGCTCAACTACGTGGTGAACGACAACCTCGCCGTCTTCGCCGCGGGCTCCCGCGGCTACAAGATGCCCGCGCTGGACGAGCTGCTGAACGCGTCGGCGCAGGCGCAGGTCGACCTGTTCGACTCGCGTGAGGTAGAGTCGATCGAAGGTGGGGTAAAGACTCAGCTGGGGCGGGTTGCGTTCACGGTGAACGGTTTCTTCACCAACCTCAAGAACATCGTCGGCCAGGGCGCAGAAGTGGATCCGGTCACCGGCGCCACCATCTGGGCCATCCGGGCGTCCCCGGACAACCGGTCCTATGGCGCCGAGCTCGAGGCGATCGTCTCGCCGACGCCCGGGCTGCAGCTCCAGGGGAGCGCCACCTTCCTGCAGGCCGAGCTGGGCGGCGGGGTGGACAGCCTCGAGCGCTTCAGGGGCGCACGGCTCGCGGTGGTCCCGAAGCACCTAGGCAACCTGGCGGCCACCTTCTCGCCGCCCGCACTGCCGGAGTTGCGGTTCCTGGCCGACTGGCATTGGGTGGGCGCCCGGCTGACCGAGAGCCCGCTTACCCGGGTCGACGATACCGAGCTCCCGGCCTACAACTACTTCAACTTCGGCGCGAGTCTCGGCATTCCGAGTGCGGGTGTCCGGCTCAATGTGGACCTGTTGAACGCCTTTCAGAGCAAAGGCCTGGAAGAGGGTAACCCGCGGCTGATCTCGGTCGGCGGAACCCCGATCTTCCTCGCCCGCCCGCTGCTTCCCCGCCGCCTGCTGGTGGGGCTGAGTTACGATTTCGGCGCGGGCGGTGGGACCACGCTCGAGGCAGAAGCGGGTCAGTAGGGGCCGCGCGATCTGCCCGACCCAAGGTCGTTGTCGTCCTGAGCGGAGTGAAAGAGCGGGGGCTTGAGATGACCGCTTGCGCTCCGTTCAGGGTGACAGTGGCAGGCCTCATCCTGCTCGGAATTCTCGCGCGCCCCGCCGCCGGGCAGGACTCCACCTTCCTGCTCGTGAGCGAGGATCCCGCGCGGACCCCCTCGCCATTCCTTGGCAACGGCCGCATCGGGGTCGTGATCCCGGCGCTCGGGCTGGGCGCGAGTGCGTCCTTCGTGGCCGGGCTGTACGACCTTGCGCCCAGCGACGTGCCGCGCATCGCGGCGGTACCCGCGTGGAACGCGATCGCCGTGTTCGACGGCGAACGGCGGCTCGACAGTACCGCGATCACCGCCGGCGCGGTCCGAGAGTACCGCCAGGTCGTGGACATGAGAACCGGCACCGCCCGCACCACCTACGAGTGGGTGAACGGCTCGCGGCGTACCGGCGTGGCGGTGGAGTCGTTTGTGTCGCGAGCGGATTCCCACGTCGCGGCCATCCGGCTGGACCTGGCGCCCCGCTTCAGCGGCCGGATGCGGGTACGCTTCGCGATCGCCGGGCGGCCGCCGCCGGCCCGGCTTCCCCTCGCCACCCTGCCGCGCGCCGATCCCGGGTGGCGCCCGGCCGACATCTGGTATCCCGGACACATGGTGGTGCGGTCGCGCAGCGCTACGCGTGTGCCCGGCGGTGCCCGACTCTCGCTCACCTCGACCCCGGAGGGCCGCACGCTCGTGCTCGCCCAGGGCGCCGCCGTGACCTGGCCGTCCGATCTGCCAGGCGCGGGCGCGCGCACCCGTGCGTCCGCGGACTCGGCGCTGGTCGAGCTGAGCTTCGACGCGGTGCCGGGACGCACCTACACGTTCACCCAGACGACGGCATTCGTCAGGCCCGGGGAAGACGCCGGTTCGGGCGCCGGCGCGGAGGCCCAGGCCGCCGCGGCCCGCGGCTGGGACGCGCTCGCCGCGGAGAACGCGCTCGCTTGGCGCCGCCGGTGGGAGACCGACATCGAAGTCCACGGCGATCCCCGGCTCCAGCGCGTGGTCCGCTCGATGCTCTTCTATCTCCTCACCAGCGGTGGCGAGGGCACCGCGCTCGGCATCCCGCCGATGGGACTGTCGAGCGCCGGGTACTACGGCCACATCTTCTGGGACTCCGATACCTGGATGTTCCCCTCGCTGCTCGTCACCCACCCCGACATCGCCCACGCGCTCGTCGCCTTCCGGCAGCGCACGCTCGGCGCGGCGCGTGCCAACGCGCGGGCGAATGGCTATCAGGGTGCGATGTACCCTTGGGAAGCCGACGAGCGCGGGCAGGAGACCACGCCTCACTTCGCGGTCCAGAATGCGAAGATGGAGATTCACGTGAACGGTGACGTCGCGCTCGCGCAGTGGCAGTACTATCTCGCGACCGGCGACTCCGCCTGGCTCGCGGCCCGGGGGTATCCGGTCATCCGTGAGACCGCGAACTTCTGGGTCAGCCGGGCGAGACTCGATACCGCCGACGGTCGGTACCACATCGACAGCGTGGTCTCGGTGCATGAGGGGCTGATCGGGGTGAGCGACGACGCCTACACCAACGCCGTCGCACGCAAGAACCTGGAGATCGCGGGCATGGCGAGCGCCCGGATCGGGAAGCCGGCCGACCCGCGGTGGGGCGAGGTGGCCGCCCGCCTGCACCTGCCCTACGACTCGGCGAGCGAGTACTACCGGACCTACGAGGGCGCGCCCGACTCGACCCTCGGCGCCGTCACGCCGCTGTTGAGCTATCCGCTGGGCGTACCGATGAGCGAGCGCGCCAAGCGCGCCCAGCTCCAGCAGGCGGTGCGCCGGCTCCTCGCGGAGGGCCCGGGCGCGATGATGGGCTCGACCCTCCTGTCGGTGGATGCGGCCGAGCTGGGCGACCGCGCTCTGCTCGATTCGCTGCTTCCCCACAGCTATGAGGGCCATCTGCGCGGGCCTTTCCTGATGCTGTCCGAGACGCCGACGAACGACGCGGTGAACTTCGTGACCGGCGCCGGCGGCTTCCTCCAGCAGGTGATCTACGGCTGGACCGGACTCCGTCTCGGGGAAGGCGGGCTGGAGCCGGCCTTCGCGCCGCTGCTGCCGTCCCGGGTCACGCGGCTGGTGCTCCGCAACGTGTACAGCCGCGGCAGGCGCTACGACATCGTCGTGGACTCGACCGGCCGGCGCGTCGTCCCCCATGCACCGCCCGAGACGCGATGACGGCCGCGCTCGCCCTCTCCCTCCTGCTGCAGGCTGCGCAGGCCGCGCCCGTCCTCGCCTTTCCCGAGCCCGGTCTGGACGACTCCTCCGCCTACCAGGGCTACCAGACGCGCTTCTACCGTGACTCGAAGCGGAACGTGGTACAGGTCTACCTCGACCCCCGTGGCGGCAGGGCCGTCCACGTGTGGGCCAACGCCGCCAACGAGAGCGCGGCCTTCACGGTGCGCGACCGCGCCGGACGGCCGGTGCGTCTGGGGTGGGGCGCCGGGACCGCCGTCGTCGCCGACACCGGCACCGTGCGAAGCCTCGAGTACCGGCTCACCGCGGCGGCCCCGCACGTCGAGCTGGGATGGTTCGTGCTGGGATCGATGCGGATGGAGCGCGACTTCCAGTACGCGGACCGTCATCTCCTCCCGTTCAGCGCGCCGCCGTTCCGCGTGGCCGAGGAATCCCTGCTCGTCGCCGCCATCGCCCGCCTTCCGGTCGAGGAGCGGCGCCGCCACCTGACGCTGCTGCGCGCGGGGTCCCTGGAGCGGCTGCGCGAGCGGCTGCACCCGACCATCGTCGCGACTCGCGTGGGCGCGGCGTGGCGGGTGCGGATCGAGCGGCCCTCGCTCGACGGGCGCAACCGCCTCGCCATCGAGCTGCGCACCGGTCCGGGAGATGCCGTCCTTCGCCCATCGCCGCGCACGGTGGCCATCCGGTCGGGCTCGGGCGGGCCGGTGAGTCTGGTAGTCCGCGTCGTCAGCGACGCGCAGACGCTCACGCCGCTGGACCGGGACGAGATCTTCAACCGGGAGTTCCGGGACTTCCTGGCCGCCGCCGCCCGCGCGGGCGACAGCGCCGGGGTCCTGCGGCACCGGCGGCTCGAGCGCCAGGTCCGCGCCGTGGAGCTGTTGAGCACCAGGGAGAAGCTGATGGCCGGCCTCCCCAATTTCGCGACCTACTTCGGGCGCGACATGATGATGACCGCGCTGATGATGCGGCCGGTCTGGTCGGCGGCGATGTCGGAGCACGTGATCGCCAGCGTGCTGCGGAAGCTCGGCCCCGGAGGCGCGGTGAGCCACGAGGAGGCGCTCGGCGGCCAAGCGATCCGGGAGAACGCAGTGGCCTACGACTCGCTCGTTACGGCGTACCTCCGTGCTGCAACCGCGAGCCGCGGCCCCGCGGGCGACAGCCTGCTCCAGCGGGCGCGCGACGTGCTCCGCAATCTCCAGGCGACGCGCGAGAACTACCACATGATCGACGACGAGTACCAGCTGCCGGTGCTCGAGGCCCGGTACCTGGCCGACGCCGCGGTGCCCTCCGACCGCAAGCGCGCCTTCCTGCTCGATACCACCGATGGCGGTGGCCCTCGGCTCGCACGCATGCTCCGGGAGCTGGCGCTGGTCGCCGATCGAACCCGGCCCTACGCCGCCGACCCACTCCCGCGCAACCTCCTGAGCTTTCCGAGGCGCGACTCGGCTCACTGGCGCGCCGCCAGCTGGCGCGACAGCGACGCGGGGTACGCGGGCGGCCAGTTCGCCATGGACGTCAACGCCATATGGGCCCCCCAGGCTCTGGAGGGGATCGCCACGATCCTTCCGGCGCTGGCGGCACTCGGGCTCGACGCGGAGGTGTTGGACTCGGTCGCTCCCGACCTCCGAGGGACGGCCCTCGCGGGGTACGTCCGGGACACCGTCTCGCTGCGTCGCGCCATCCGGACCTGGAGAGGAGCCCGGCGGCACTTCGAGGTGACGCTCGGACCCGGCGAGATCCGGGAGCGGGTGCGCGCGCGTCTCCGCCGGTTGCCCGAGGAAGAGCGGCGCTACTGGGAGAGCGCCATGGCCGCCGCCGGCGAGCCGCGCGACTCGCTCACCTTTCTGGCACTCTCGCTCGACTCCGACAGAAAGCCAATTCCCGTGGTCAACACCGACCCGGCGACCGGCCTGTTCCTCGAGGATCCCCCTCCCGGGCCCGCTGGAGGAGCGGACCGCGAGGTTGTCCTGCGCGATGTCGCCCCGTTCGTACGAACCTTTCCGGTGGCACTCTTCGCCGCCGGGCTCGGACCGCTGGTCGCCAACGACGCCTATGCGCCGCCGGAGATCTGGGAGCGATTCAGGAAAGACCCTTATCACGGGCCGCGCGTCGTCTGGGGCCGCGAGGTGAATCTCCTCTTCCTCGGCCTGGCCAATCAGATCGCCGGCGGGTTCGATGCGTCGGGCCGCATCGTCGATCCCGAGCTTCGGCCGTACCTGCATGCGCTGAACGATGCCCTCAGGCGCACGCTCGCGGCCGTGCACGGGTCCGGACTCGAGCACAACGAGCTGTGGAGCTATCGGATCGAGGCCGGCAGCCTGCTGCCGACCCGCTACGGCACCAGCTCCGACATCCAGCTCTGGAACGGAACCAACCTCGCCGTGCAATTCGTGCTGTCGCGGTTGCCGCGGCCCTGACGACTCGAGCGTCGGCTCGCCACGTCAGCGCGACCGCCTGCCGCCCGGGTCCGCGAGCAGCCCGCGCACCGAGTCGAGCGATCCGTCGCCGGGCGCTGGGGCGACCCTCAGCACTTCCGCGAGCAGGGGATACACGTGAATGTTCCGGAACGGTGGGACCGTGAGGCCGCGCCGGAAAGCGGGACCGTGCGCGACGAAGATCCCCCGCATGGTGGAGAGCGAATCGTCGAAGCCATGGTTCCCCCGGGCGATGGCCCGTGAGGCCGCCGTGCTCGAACCCCGCGCGATGGTCCACCCCTCCTCGGCGATCGCGACGATCGGAGGAATGCGTGGACTCCCCCGGAGGCGAAACCGTGCCGGGAGGTCGGCTCGGCGATACACCTGAATGGGGGGCGCGCGCTTCAGCCCGCGGTACACCGAGTCCTCGAGGCCTTCCCGCGGCCACGCGGTGAGCAGGGCGGAGACCTCGTCCACCCGCATCGCGCCGGGCGACACGTAGTCGTCGAGCCAGACGACGCGGTCGGGCCCGGTCGGCGCCATCCCGTGATCCGACACGATCACGAGGTTCACCTCACCGTCCCGACTCCGCCCGCGTAGCCCGCCGACGAGAGCTCCCACGACCGAGTCCGTCCGCGCGATGGCCAGGTCCGTCTCGGGGGCATCCGGCCCGAACTCGTGCCCGGCGTCGTCCACCGTGCTCGAGTAGAGTGTCAGGAACTTGGGGCGCCGATCGGCCGGGAGATCGAGCCAGGCGAGCAGCCGGCTCACGCGCGCCGAGTCGGGCATGCCATCGTCGAAGGGGAGAGCGTAGCTGGGGCGCACCCCACCGATCTCGGCCTCGCTGCCCGGCCAGAACAGTGGGGCGGTGCGTTGACCCTGCCGCTCCGCGGCCACCCAGATCGGCTCGGCCAGAAAGAATCGGCCGTTCCGCACGGCGCGACGGTCACGCAGGGAGAACCTGGCGACGATGTCCGGCGCGTCGAAGCTGTTTCCCACGATGCCGTGCCCCGCGGGGTAGCGTCCGGTGACGATCGTGTAGTGATTGGGAAAGGTCTTGGTGGGAAACACGGGTACCATCGCCTCGGCGCGCACCCCCTCCCGCGCGAGGCGTGTCAGCGTGGGCGTGAGCCCGCGATCAAGATAGTCCCACCGAAAGCCGTCGAGCGACACCAGCACGACCGTCGCGCGCTCCTCGTGATCCGGAGCCCGCGCGCCGCGCGCCGTGGCCGCGCACCCGCCGAGCATGCAGGCGGCGATCATACACCACCCGACCGCACTCCAGCCCGAGGCTCGCATGGACATCCCATCCTTTCTCTTCGGCCTGACGCTCGGGGCCGCGATGGGCGGCCTGGTCGCCTGGCTCGCGGCACGGGTCGCGACCGCCCGCGTACTCGCCAGACTCGATGCCGAGCGGCAGGGATCCGCCGAGAAGCTGGAGTTGCTGACACGGGCGGAGCACAAGCTGCGGGAGGCGTTCTCGTCGCTCTCCGCCGAGGCGCTGCGGCAGAATAACCAGTCGTTCCTCGAGTTGGCACAGACCAAGCTCGGCGAGCTGCAGCAGTCGGCCTCCCACGACATGGAGCGGCGCCGCAAGGCGGTGGACGACCTGGTGCGTCCGCTTCAGGAGGCGCTCGCCCGGGTAGACGGCACCCTCCACGAAGTCGAGAAAGAACGGGTGGCCTCGTATGCCGGGCTCATCGAGCAGGTGAGCGCGATGGCCAGAACCCAGCAGGCACTCCAGGCGGAGACCGGCAACCTGGTGAAGGCGCTCCGCGCCCCTCAGGTGCGGGGCCGGTGGGGCGAGATCCAGCTTCGCCGCGTGGTCGAGATGGCGGGCATGCTCGACTACTGCGACTTCGAGGAGCAGGCGACGGTGACGACCGACGAGGGCGGCTCGCTACGACCCGATCTCGTCGTCCGGCTGCCCGGCGGGAAAAGGGTCGTGGTGGACGCCAAGGCTCCGATGGCAGCCTATCTCGACGCCGTGGACGGCGCGCTCGAGGAGGGCGCGCGCGCCAGCCTGCTCCGCGATCACGCCCGGCAGGTGCGCGACCACGTCGTCACGCTCGGGAGCAAGGCGTATTGGAGCCAGTTCCAGCCGGCGCCCGATTTCGTGGTGATGTTCCTGCCCGGTGAGACCTTCTTCAGCGCCGCCTGCCAGCACGATCCCTCGCTCATCGAGTTCGGCGTGAGCCAGCAGGTGATCCCCGCCAGCCCCACCACCCTGATCTCACTCCTTCGAGCGATCGCCTATGGCTGGCGCCAGGAGCAGATCGCCCGGAACGCGCAGGAGATCAGCGAGCTCGGCCGCCAGTTGCACGAGCGCATCGGAACCATGGCCGGCCACTTCGACGATCTGCGCCGCGGCCTCGACCGCGCGGTGGAGAGCTACAACAAGGCGGTGGGCTCCCTGGAGACCCGCGTGCTCACGTCGGCCCGGCGCTTTCGGGAGCTGGGTGTGACATCGGGCGATTTGCCCGAGCTGGGCGGACTGGAACAGACGAC
>JACDHV010000298.1 GCA_013820855.1 Gemmatimonadales bacterium
GATAAGGCGAAATCCTTGAAGCGCGTCTCCCCCCCGGGGGAGCCACTCTCTAACGCTGGGTTCCTATTGGGTTCCTGGAGCGCGTCTCACCAATGGGGCACACGAAGCGCCACAACACATAAAGTATTGCGGCGCTTCGAGTTGCCCCTCCTGGGCTCGAACCAGGACTCTCCTGATCCAGAGTCAGGCGTGTTGCCAGTTACACCAAGGGGCAGAAAAACCCGACGATCGTGACGTCTCTGGACGACGCCATGGAGCTGAGGGGGATCGAACCCCTGACCTCTGCAGTGCGATTGCAGCGCTCTCCCAGCTGAGCTACAGCCCCGAAGGACCGGAAAAGTAGCACCCCAACCCCCTCCCATCAACCAACCTGCAGCGCTCGGCCGCCCATTTCCTTACCTTGTATAGGTTGTCCCACCAGCGGCCATCCCTGCCGGGCCCAGCGGCACCGAGTGTCCGGTTTCCCCGTTCCCACGCGCAATACCCTGTGCGTCCGGGAGCGTCGCGACGGCCGGGCACCTCGGTCCGCCGCACGGGAAGTCGTTGTGGACGCGCTACTTTCCCAAGGAGACAGCATGCGGGAAACGACGTTCCGCCGGTCCCTCCACCTCGGCTCGAGCCTGGCCGCCGGCCTCGCCGCGGCTGCCCTCGCCGCGAGCCCGGCGCCGGCCCTCGCCCAGGAGCCGGCGCACCAGCACCACCACCAGCCGGGCATGCCCACCACCACCACGGACGGCGCCGGCGTGCCCCTCTACGACAACCTCGGCAGCCTGGGGCACAAGGTCACCACGGCCTCGACCGCGGCCCAGAAGTTCTTCGACCAGGGCCTCCGGCTCACCTACGCCTTCAACCACGACGAGGCGATCGCCTCCTACACCGCCGCCACCCGCGAGGACTCCACCTGCGCGATGTGCTGGTGGGGCATCGCCTATGCCATGGGGCCCAACATCAACGCACCCATGGATACGGCCGTGTACCGGCCGGCCTACGCCGCGATCCAGCAGGCCGTGAAGCTGGCGCCCAAGGCGACCGCCTACGAGCGCGACATGATCGAGGCGATGGCCACCCGTTACGGTCCCGAGCCCGTCGCCAACCGCGCCCCCCTCGACTCGGCGTACACCCGGGCGATGAAGAAGGTCGCCGGGAAGTACCCCGACGATCCCGAGGCCCAGACCCTCTACGCCGAGGCGCTGATGGACCTCACCCCGTGGAACTACTGGGACGACCGGGGGGCGAAGCCGCGCGCAGGCACGCAGGAGGTGGTGGCCACACTAGAGCGCATCATAAGGAAGAACCCGACGCACATCGGCGCCTGCCACTTCTACATCCATACCGTGGAGGCCTCGACCACGCCGGGTCGCGCCCTCCCCTGCGCCGACATGATGGCGGAGCAGATCCCTGGCGCCGGACACCTGGTCCACATGCCGTCGCACATCTACATGCGCGTCGGCCAGTACGACCGCGTCGTGAACCACAACCACGACGCCGTCGCGGCCGACCAGCACTACGTTCAGGACCGGAAGCCCACCGGCTTCTACAAGTACACCTACTACCCGCACAACTGGCACATGCTCTGGTCCGGCCTGATCCAACTCGGCCGCGGCTCCGAGGCCATCAACGCGTCGCGGGAGCTGGTGAAGGTCGTGCCGGTGGACGTGGTGAGCACGGTGCCGCCGCTGGAGTACTTCTTCCCCGCTCCCTATTGGACCCTGGTGCGGTTCGGGAAGTACGACGAGATGCTGGCCGAGCCGGCGCCGGCGGCGTCGCTCGAGTACACGACGGGGATGTGGCGTTACGCCCGCGGGATCGCGCTGGCCGCGCGGGGCAAGACTGCGGAGGCGCAGGCCGAGCTCGACAGCGTGGTCGCCGTCACGGCCGCGACGCCTCCCGACGCGCCGGCCGGGATCAACATGCAGAAGACGCTGCTCTCCCTCGCCGAGCGGCACCTGGCCGGCCGGCTCGCCCTCGCCAAGGCCGATACCGCCGCCGCGATCGCGGCGCTCGAGCAGGCGATCGAGCATGAGGACAAGCTGCTCTACGACGAGCCGCCGGCATGGTACCACCCGATCCGGCAGGAGCTCGCCGGGGTGCATCTCTCCATGGGTCACGCCAAGGTGGCGGAGAAGCTGTACCACGAAGACCTGGTGCACTATCCGAACAACGGGTGGTCGCTGTACGGGCTGGCCCGAAGCCTCGAGGCGCAGAAGAAGACCGCCGAGGCGAAAAAGGTGGACGCGCAGTATCGGAAGATGTGGGGGAAAGCGGATGTCAGGCCGTTGGAGGTGGGCAGCTAGGAGCCCAAAAAGCGAAAACAGTAAACGGTAATAGGGAGACACCCCGTTTACCGTTCGCTGTTCTCGCTTCTCGGCCTCGTGGCCAGCTCCCCTCTATTGATACTGGATGTACAACGGCACCGGATACAGCCTGCCGATCACCTGCTCCGGCGTCATCAGCCCATCATCCCCACACCCCACCAGCTCATACGTCATCGGATCGCAGCTCGGCTCGAACCCGGGCACCTTAGTCCGCGGGTCCCGATCGTTCTTGTAGAACAGCTTGAAGCCGGTGTACTGCACCGGGTAGGGCGAGATCCAGAAGCGATAGGCGTCCTGCTTGATGTAGGGCGAGCCGAAGCCGTCCATCTGGATCACCACCTGCACCCGGGGGTCGAGCCGTATGCTGTCGGTGTTGGTCAGCATCCGCCGGGTGAACCGGTGCACCACCAGCACCTTGGGCGGGAGCTGGTGCCTGGTCACCACGTCGCCGAGCGCCTCGATCGCGTGGTTCACGTCCTCCGCGTCGAGCGTGCCGATCCGCCTGCCCGGCACGCCGCCGCTTTTCATGGCGAACTCGGGATCCAGCGCGAGATGCACGTAGGGCCGCTCCAGGAACGGGAGCAGCGGTTCGATCTCCTCCGCCACCGTGCTGTGCCCGGTCTGGATATCTAGGAACACGATCCACCCGCGCTCCTCGGCCCAGGACGCCACCGTGTCGATCAGTCCGTCCCCCATCCGGATCCGGTACTTCTTTCGCGGGCCCGGCAGCCGCTGCGCCACCGTCGCGATGAGGTGCAGCGCCGGCATCACCTTCCGCTCCGGGTCCGCCAGCGCCCACTCCATCGCCACCTTCTCCAGCCTCGGCAGCATGGAGTCGGGCGGCACCTGGCCCATGATCCCCATCCGGGTCGAGCGTGGATTGCCGTAGTAGGCGATGATGCGGTGCTCGGGAAGTAGCGCGCCGGGCAGCGGCTTGGGGCCCCGCAC
>JACDHV010000299.1 GCA_013820855.1 Gemmatimonadales bacterium
CCTCGCCCCCTATGTGGCGCGCAGCCTGCGCGAGGCCGCGGCAGCCGGTGCCGCGGCCGTGTACCTCGACATCGACACGCCGGGCGGCCGGGTGGATGCCGCGGAGCGGATCTCCGACGCCATTCGGCGCTCCGAGGTGCCGGTCTACGCCTTCGTGAACCCCCGCGCGTTCAGCGCCGGCGCCCTCATCGCCATCTCGGCCCGCGAGGTGTACATGCGCCCCGGCGCGGTCATGGGCGCCGCCACCCCCGTCGACGGCGAGGGCAAGCGCGCGCCCGAGAAGATGGTCTCGGCCATGCGCGCCGAGTTCCGGGCGGTGGCGGAGGAGCGGGGGCTCGACCCGCGTATCGCCGAGGCCATGGTGGACGAGGCGATCGAGATTCCGGAGCTGGTCGACAAGGGCGTGCTGCTCACGCTGACCAGCGGCGAGGCACGCAAGGTGGGGTACGCGAAGGGCGAGGTCGCCGACGAGGCCGCGCTGCTCCGCGCCATCGGCCATCCCGGCGCGGAGGTCGTTCCCGTCGATCCGAACTGGGCGGAGCAGGTGGTCCGCTTCCTCACCAATCCGCTGGTGTCGCCGCTGCTGCTGTCGCTCGGCATGCTGGGCCTGGTCTTCGAGATCAAGAGCGGGGCGTTCGGCCTCGGGGGGCTGCTCAGCCTCACCTCGCTGGGCCTCTTCTTCGGCTCGAGCCTGGTGCTGGGGCTGGCCGGGTGGGAAGAGGTGCTGCTGCTGGGGCTGGGTCTGATCGCGCTCGGAGTCGAGGTGTTCGTGCTGCCCGGCTTCGGCGTGGCCGGCTTCCTGGGCATCGGTGCGATCGCCGCGGCGATGGTGCTGGCACTGATCGGCGCCGCACCCACCACCGGCGACGTGACACAGGCGCTGGCGATCCTCGCAGCGAGCCTGCTGATCACCGCCGCGGTCGTGTACGCCTGGCTGCGCCACATTCCCAGCAGCAACCGCTTCGGGGGACTGTTCCTCAAGGGGGGAATGCCCCAGGCCGAGGGGTACATCTCGGCGGCCATGCGAGCCGATCTCATGGGCAAGGATGGAGTCGCCCTCACCGATCTCCGGCCGGCGGGAACGGCCACCATCGCCGGCGAGCGAGTGGACGTGGTCACCGAAGGCGAGTACCTCAGCCAGGGCAGTCCGGTGCGGGTGATCCGGAGCGAAGGCTATCGCCTCGTGGTGCAGCACGTACCTTAGCGGTACGGCATGCAGTCCGATTCACATTCGATAAGGGGATTCCGTGGACGATTCGATGGTCAGTCTCGGGATGGTGCTGGCGCTGGTGTTCCTCGCCGTCGTCGGGTTCGTCATCTTCTTCCAGTTCATCCCCTTCGGCCTCTGGCTCACGGCGCTCTTCTCCGGGGTGCGGGTCTCCTTCCTCACCCTGTTCGGGATGCGCTTCCGGCGGGTGGATCCGCGGGCCATCGTGATCCCGCTGATCAGCGGGCACAAGGCGGGGATCGGACTCGACGTCAACGAGCTGGAGGGGCATTACCTCGCGGGCGGCAACGTCAATCGAGTGGTCAACTCGCTGATCTCCGCCGACAAGGCCGGCATCGCGCTCACGTACAAACAGGCGACGGCGATCGACCTCGCCGGGCGTGACGTGTTCGAGGCGGTGCAGGTCAGCGTGAACCCGAAGGTCATCACCACCCCCAAGGTGGCCGCGATGGCCAAGGACGGCATTCAGCTCCTCGCGCTGGCCCGGGTCACGGTGCGCGCGAACATCAACCGGCTGGTGGGCGGCGCCGGCGAGGAGACCATCCTGGCGCGCGTGGGCGAGGGGATCGTGAGCACGATCGGCTCCGCCGAGTCGCACAAGAAGGTGCTGGAGAACCCCGACATGATCTCCAAGACCGTGCTGGCGAAGGGCCTGGACGCCGGCACCGCGTTCGAGATCCTCTCCATCGACATCGCCGACGTGGATGTCGGCAAGAATATCGGCGCCGAGCTGCAGACCGATCAGGCGGAGGCCGACAAGCGCATCGCGCAGGCCAAGGCCGAAGAGCGCCGCGCGCTGGCGGTGGCGATGGAGCAGGAGTACAAGGCGGAGGCCCAGAAGCAGCGCGCGTCGGTCATCGCCGCGGAGGCGCAGATCCCGCTGGCGATGGCGGAGGCATTCCGGAGCGGGAATCTGGGCATCATGGACTATCAGCGGTACCGCAACATCGAGGCGGATACCACGATGCGCCAATCCATCGCGGGTCCGAGCGACTCGCCGCAGACGCCGGGCATCTAGGCATGGACTTTGGCGGCCTGCTGGTTCTGGGCGCCGTCTGGCTGCTCTTCAATCTGCTCGGCCGCGCGCGGGGCGATGCCGGGGCGCGCCCTCCGTCCGCTCCCCGGGTCCCCCAGCCGCGTCCGCAGCAGTCGCCCCGCGTTCCGGGCGAACTCGATTCGACGCAGCGCGAAGGCAGCCGCCTAGACCAGCTTCTCCGTGAGCTGGAGCGGAACCTCGAGCAGGTGGGCGGCACGCAGGGACGTCCGGCGGCGAGACTGCCGCTGCCCCCGCTGCCGGACGACGAAGACGTCGAGGAGCGGGAGTCGCTGGAGATGCCGGCGCGGGTGGTGAGCCTGGAGACGGAGGTTCACCGCCCCGAGCGGGTCCAGTACAGCCAGGACGCCGGTGCCGAGGAGCTGGTGCGCCGGCGGATCGCGTCCGGGGAGGCGCGAAGCGGGGCGCTCACCAGGGCCGACCACAAGAAATTCGACGCGCGAATCCGGCAGGAGCCCGCCGACCACACCGCCGTCCGCCGGTACACCCGGGCCCAGCTTCGGGACGCCGTCGTGTGGCGGGAGATTCTGGGGCCGCCGGTGTCGCAGCGGGAACCTCAAGACCCGAAGTAGGCGCTTCAGCCGAACGTCCTGCCGTAGAGCTCCATCGCCCGCTGCACCGCCTCTCGCGCCTCCGCGGCGCCCACGAACCCTCTGGTCTCCGTCCGGGTGCCCTCGAGATCCTTGTACACCTGGAAGAAGTGCTCGATCTCCTTGAGGTGGTGCGGGGGAATGTCTTTCAGGTCGCTCAGCCCTTCGGAGTAGGGATCGCCGGTGGGCACCGCCAGCACCTTCTCGTCCGCGGCGCCGCGATCCACCAGGTGGAACAGCCCGATGGGACGGGCGTCCACCAGGCATCCGGTGAAGACGGGGATGGTCGTGAGGACGAGCACGTCCAGCGGGTCGCCGTCCTCGCCGAGGGTCCGGGGCAGGAAGCCGTAGTCCCCAGGATAGTGAACCGCGCTGTAGAGCAC
>JACDHV010000300.1 GCA_013820855.1 Gemmatimonadales bacterium
GCTCGGCGGCGCACCGCACGGCCGCGGTCAAGCTCGGGTGCCCACGTGCAATGCGGTCACCCCGCCCAAAAACAGTTCGTATCTCACGTCCGTGAACCCCTCGCGCTCGATGCGGCGCGCCAGCTCCTGCGGATTGGGAAAGACCTGGGTGGACTCTGGAAGCCAGGTATAGGCGGTCGTATGTTTGGAGATCGCCCGGCCGATCCGGGGCAGCACGCCGCGGAAGTAGACCTGGTAGAGCCGGCGCAGCCAGGGGTTCGGGGGCAGTGTCATCTCCAGAATCACCAGGCGCGCTCCGGGCCTGAGCACCCGCGCCGCCTCGGCCAGTCCGGCGTCGAGATCCACCAGGTTGCGCATGCCCCACCCGACCACCGCGCCGTCGAAGGCGGCGTCCGGAAAGGGCAGGGAGAGCGCGTCGGCGTTCACCGGCACGAGCCGGGACGATTTTCCCCGGCCGGCGCGGAGCATCCGCTGGACGAAGTCGGCGCCCGCCACGCGCCCCCGAAAGCCGGGCTGACTGGCGAGCATGGCCCCGAAGTCGAGCGTGCCGGCACAGAGATCCAGGTACATTCCCTCCGGCGCTCGCTCCCACCCCAACCGTCGTACCGCATACCGCCGCCACCGCTGATCCAGCCGGAGGCTGATGATGCGGTTGAGCCGGTCGTACGTGGGCGCGATGGCGGTGAACATCTCGCGGACGTAGGCCCGCTTCTCGGGCCCGCCCGAAACGGGTAACTCACGATCCGAGGCTAACATAGGCGCACAATGTAGTCCGGCCGCAGGAGCCTTGGCAAGCCGGACGGGCAATGGCTGAGGGCCCGGACTGGGCACGGCTCACCGATCAGGAGGTCGTGCTGCTCGCCCGCGGAGGGCGGGAGGCGGCGTATCGCGAGCTGGTTCGTCGGTACGAGCGGCCGGTGTTCGCGTTGCTCTACCGGATGGTGCGCGACCGCGAGCTGGCGGAGGACCTGGCGCAGGAGACGTTCGTCAAGGCGCTGAACGCGATCGAGTCCTACAAGCCGGAATACAAGTTTTCCTCGTGGATCTTCAAGATCGGCAACAACGCGGCCATCGATCACCTGCGCCGCCGCGAGCTCGACACCCTCTCCCTCGACGGGTCGCCTCACGCCGAGACGCCCGAGGCGATGCAGGCCACGGCGCTCCAGATCGGGGCGCGGCAGGAGTCGGCGCTGGACGAGGTCGAGGCCCGGGAGCTGGGCGGATCGATCGAGGCGGCGATCGGGAGGCTGCGACCTGAGTACCGTGCCTGCATCCTCCTGCGCCACGTCGAAGGCCGAGCCTACGAAGAAATCGCCGAGATTCTGGATCTGCCCCTGGGCACCGTGAAGACCTACATCCATCGCGCGCGCAACGAGCTGCGGCTCGCGCTCGCGCACTTGAGAGAATGAAACCTTGGCCAAACCCTCACCGTAGGAGGGTCCACTTATGACCCAGGCACCCGGCCCCCACCTCTCGCCGGACGACGTCGAGAACTGGCTGAGCGGCACCCTCGACGCCGCACGTACCCGACACCTGGATCTGTGCCCGGAGTGTTTCGACCGCGCGCAGGTCGAGCGCGAGATCGTCGAGCAGCTCTCCACGCTGCCGCCGGTGGGCCCGTCGGCCGGTTTTGCCGATCGGGTCATGGCGTCGGTCACCGTCCGGCAGCGGCGCTTCGCCACCCGGAGGTCCGTCGCGATCGCCGCCGGCCTGGCGCTCGCGCTGATCGGCTCGATGGCCGCGAGCGTCGCCTGGACTCTCGCCAACCAGGACCTGCTCGCCTCGGTCGGCAACTGGGTCCTGGCTCAGGGCACGCAGGCCGGATGGCTCGCGCTCCGCGCAGTGGTCTCGAACTTCATCGAGCAGCCCTGGTACGAGAGCGTGCGTGCGCTCGCGGGCCAGCCCGGTCGCCTGGCCGCCGCGGTCGTCGTGGCGTCGCTGGCCTACCTGAGCGGGGTCTTCGCGCTCCGTCGCCTGCTGGCGCTCCCGACCCAGCAGGTGGCGCATGCGGGCTGAGGGCGGGGCCGGGCAGCGGCGGGGCCGCGTGGAAACCGCACGGCTGGTCACGCTGCTGGCATTGTCCGGAGCGCTTCCCACCGCGGCGCACGCCGAGCCCGGCTCGGTGCCCGCCGGCGCCGCCGCGGTCGAGCTGGTCCGGAACTTCTGGGACATGGTCGCGGGCCAGCAGGGCGGAGACCCCCCGGCCCGGCCCCAGCCCCAGGCGATACCCGCCGCCCCCGCCGGCACCCCTCCGGTAAGCCTGAGCGACCTCTCGAATCCCACCGCGATGGAGCGCACGCTCAAAGCCGCGCTCGCGCCGAAGGAGGGCGCCATCCGGGTCACGGTGCCGGGCGGCACCGCCCGACTGGGAAACTTCAGCGTGGGCTCGGCCGAATCCGTGGAAGGCGATCTGCTCGTGGTCCGGGGGCACGCGGACATCTACGGACGTCTGCACGGCAACCTGGTGACGGTGGATGGCGACGTCATCGTGCATCCGGGCGCCCTGGTGTCGGGCGACATCCTGGCGCTCGGCGGGCACGTACGCAACCTCGACGGCGAGATCGGCGGCGAGATCCGGGCCCTCCGCTCCACGACGATCTTCGCGCCCGCCGCCGGCACCGAGGAGCCGACACCCCCTGGCGTGCTGGCCACGATCGGCCGTCGGCTGGCGGGTGTCATCGGGGTATTTCTCACGCTCGCCGCGCTCGGCTTCGGTCTCGTCATCTTCGGCCGGCCGAACCTCGAGGTGGTCTCTGATACCGTCTCGCACTCCTTCGGCCGGGCGTTCGTCACGGGATTGCTTGGCCAGATTCTAGTCATTCCCACCTTCGGCATGCTGGTCGTCGGCCTCGTCCTGAGCGTCGCCGGGATCCTGCTCCTGCCGTTCGCCGTCACGGTGTACGCCCTCCTCGTGGTGGTCGCGGCGCTTGGAGGATTTCTGGCCGTGGCACACTCCATGGGAGAGACGTACACCCGCCGCCGGATGGCCATGGGCGCGCTGATCGGCTCGCCCAACAGCTACCGGTACCTGGTGGTCGGGCTCGGGGCCCTGGCGGTGCTGTGGCTCGCCTGGTCGGTTTTCGGGTGGGTTCCCGTGGCCGGCAACCTCATCGGCGGAGCCGCGTTCCTGGTCACGTGGCTGCTCGCGACCGCCGGCTTCGGCGCGGCGCTGCTCAGCCGGGCCGGCATCCGGGAAAACTTCGCCGGGCGGCTGATCCCACCCGAGGCGCTTACCGACGAGTATCTCTGGGC
>JACDHV010000117.1 GCA_013820855.1 Gemmatimonadales bacterium
GGTTCCGCTCACCGAGTGCGCGGTTAGCACCCCGCTTCCGGTCATCGAGGGAAAGTCGGGCGACACCCAGCGCAGGTCCTCCAGATTCACCCGCGGCGAGATGACCTGGAAATCGTAGAGGATGGTGTCGTTCGGCCAGGTCACCGCACCGCCGCCCGAGAACCGGGTGTCGGGCAGCGCGCCGCGCGCGAGGCTGAACACCGCGCTGTCGCCCCGCAGCACCACGCGCCCCGCCGCGTCGCGCAGGGTGACGGCCGGATCGTTGATCCGGGTCGCGAGCGAGTCGAGATCGATGGTGAACGGCAGCCGGTCCGGCGTCGCGATCCGGAGCCGCGAGAGCCGGGTGGTCAGATCGGACAGCAGGATCACCCGGCTCAGCCCCTCGGCGCTCTCCTCGATGAGCCGTCCCGGCTTGGCCCGCTCCGCCTCGAGCGCGGAATCCCTCGCGGCCTGGGTCGTCAGCGAGCGGTCCGGGTTCCACGGCAGGGCGATCCGCAGCGACCCGTCGTTCACCCGCACGTTGTGGAAGTCCACCAGGGGAGATGTTCCGCCGGGCGCCCCCTTGCCGAGCCGAAGCACCTCCTCGTAGTTCATCTGCCCGTTGCGGTGCTTGATGAGCTGGATCACCGGGCGCTCGAGCTGCACCGAGCTCAGCACCACCTGGCCGGCGATCAGGTTGGGCAGCCGGTAGCCGACCCGCACTCGGGGCATGTCGGCGAGCAGCACGCCGGCGGTGTCGCGAACGACCAGGTCCTCGAGCACCAGGTCGTACAGAAACGAGCCCGAGATGGAGCCCACCTGCACGTGCCCCAGCACCACCCGGTCGAGCAGGCGGGAGACGGTGCGCGCGAGCAGATCGCGTCCCGGCGGCGTGAGGATCAGGGACGTCGCCACGCCCAGGACCATGGCGACCGACCCGAGGACGGTGACGAACAGGAACCGCGCGAGCCGCCGCCGCATCAGAACGGCTGGCCCACGGCGAAGTGATAGGTGAAGTGGCCGTCCCGGTCGAGCACGAACCGGTTCTGGCCCATCACGGGCAACAGCGCGCCCACGGCGTCGAACTGGAAGAGCGGGCCCGCCTGGAGGCGGTAGGGATTGTAGGCGACGTCCAGCCGGGCCGGCCCGAGCGGCGTGCTGAGCCGGATGCCGACGCCGGGCGTCACCCGGATCACCGGGGTGCGGTCGCCGCGCTGCCACGCCCCGCCCGCGTCCACGAAGGCGGCCAGCCGCAGTCGCGAGCCGAAGACCGGCGAGGGGATTCGCAGCTCGACGTTGCCGACCGCGAGCGTGTTCCCGCCCGTCGCCGACACCTGGACCTCCTCGGGATCGATGTCCCGGCCCTCGGCCGCCGCGCTGTCCACCTCGCCCTTCGACACCACGTAGACCACCGGACCGAGCTCGTTGCGCTCGAAGCCGCGCACGTCGTTGGGACCCCCCGCGTAGAAGCGGTGCTCCGGCGGGATGAAGCTTCCCCGCTGGGTGGCGACGTCCACCGTCGGAGAGAAGATGGCGCCGCCGCGGACGTGCCAGCTCAGCACCACGTCGCGGGCCACCGGGCGGTACCACGCCGCGTCGGCCACCACGCGGGTGAACTGCTGGAACGCCGCGGAGCCGAGGAATCGCGAGCTCACCGCGACCTCGAGCGACTTGATGCTGCCGCGCGACGGATCCAGCACGTTGTTGACTCGGGGCACAGTGGCGGTGGCGGTGAGCGTCGCGAGTACCCGGTTCTGGCGCAGCAGGTCCACCACTTCCGGCGTGCAGGCGTTGAACGAGGCGCAGAAGCTCACCTCGGTGGCCACGGTGCGGCCGTAATTCAGATTGTACGCCAGCGAGAGCGGAATGCGCCGGCGAAGCTGCTCCCGGCGGAGCGTGACGGTGGTACCGGTCTCGCGCCGGAGAAAGACCCGGAACTCCGACCGCCGCTCGGTGTACAGCGACACCGACAGGTTGCTCGTCGCGGTGAGGAACGCGGGCCGCCGAATGGTCGCCCCGAAGTTGTAGTTCAGCAGGGAGGAGCCGACCGAGTCGTCCTTCGAGGAGCTGCAGATCCCCTCGGCCAGGCCCCAGTCGGTCGGCTCGCCCACGCCGACCTTCGACACCCGGCTGGTGAGATCCAGGAGCCGGCCGTTGGATCCCAGGAAGTTGCGCGAGGTCCAGGCGACGCCACCGCGGAAGCAGTCCTCGGTGCCGTAGCCCAGGCTGCCGCGGATCCGCCGGCGGCGGCTCTCGTTCACCTGCACGAGCAGCGGCACCGTGTCGGCCCCCGGCTGGAACTCGGCCGAATCGATGCTGACCGTGGCGTAGCGGAAGAGGTCGGACTTGTAGAGGTTCTGCTGGCTCAGCAGCAGCTCGTCCTGCGAGTACCGCCGGCCCGGCCGGGCCACGAGAAGGTCGCGCACCAGCGCGGTGTCGATCCGGTTCACGCCGACCACTTCCACCTCGCCGATCACCGCCCGCGTGCCGTGGTCCCCATCCAGCGTCACCCGCGCGGTGAGGCTCGGCCGATCGGCCTCGAAGCCGGTAAAGACGGTGGCCGAGGGGTAACCCCGGTCGCGCAGCCGCCGCTCGATCGAGTCGGCGCTCGCCTGCATGAGATAACGGTTGAACCGCTCGCCCTCCCGCAGCGGCAGGTCGAGCACCGCGAGGCGGCGGAGCCAGGGGGGGAGCGAATCCAGTCCGCTGATCTCCAGACTGGTGACCAGCATCGGCTCACCCTCCTCGATCAGGAAGGAGATGAAGACGCTCTCCGGCTCCCGTCTGACGGTCGTGTCCACCTCGGCGTTGGGAAATCCGTTGCGGCGGTACAGGACGTGGAGCCGGATCACGTCGCGGCGGAACTCGTCCTCGTCGAAGTACCGCTTCTCGCCGAGGCCGAGCCAGCGAAAGAGGAACGCGCGGGCGAACCAGCTGGAGTTGGTGGTACTGATGGCGGCGGCGAGGACTTCGTCGGGAATGGAGCGGTTGCCTTCGAAGTCGAGGCCCCGGACCACGCGCTCCGGCTCCTGGGCCTGCAGCGACGCCGCCAGGAGAAGCGGCGAGAGCAACGCGCAGACGCTCGCGACGGCTGCCCTCATCGTGACTCCAGGTGGAATTGACGCCATGTCGTAAGCCGGGTAGTTTGTTCGCTTTACGCCTATAATGCAACTGCTTCCGCGAGGCTGCGCCGTCCCCGGGGTCATGGCTTCGTCGCTTCGCTCGGGATGACACGAGGACTCATGGGCCAGCCGTTCCCGCTCCTGCTCGTGCTCCTGGCCGCGTGCGGCTCCGACGCGCCGGCGCCCACGCGGCTCGAGTACTATCTCACCGCCGATCCGCCCTCCCTCGACCCCGCGCTCTCCACCGACGTGCAGTCGGGCGAGATGGTGGCGCTGCTCTACGACAACCTGGTCCAGTTCGACGTGGACGCGCGACTGCAGCCCGGGCTGGCGACCGGCTGGGAGGTGGACTCGACCGGCCGGCGCTACACCTTCCACCTTCGGACCGGCGCCACCTTTCACGACGGCGCGCCGATCGGCGCGGCGGAGGTGCGGGCGTCCATGCTCCGCGCGCTGGCCCCGGACTCGAGGGGCGGCCGCCAGTGGCCGCTGCTGCCCCTCGAGGGCGCCCGGGCGTACGCGGCCGGCGACGCGAAGACCGTGAAGGGAATCGCGGTGCCGGACGATACCACGATCGTCTTCACCCTCGAGGAGCCGCTCAACATCTTCCCCAAGTTCCTCGCCATGCCGGTCGCGGCGGTCGCGCCGGCGCCGCTGCCGCCCGGCTTCCGGGAGCGGCCGGTGGGCAGCGGGCCCTGGCGCTTCGTCTCCTGGTCCCACGACGACGCGCTGGTGTTCGCGCGCAACGAGGAGCATTGGGCCGGCCCGCCGTCGGAGGATACGCTCCGGGTGCGCATCATCCCCGAGGAGCTCACCCGGGGCGCCGAGTACGAGGCGGGGCTGCTCAGCGTGCTCGAGATTCCCTTCGGCGAGACCCGGCGCTGGGAGCAGAACGTTCCCGACGAGCTCCAGCGCCGTCCGGCGCTGCGCGACGTGTTCATCGCCCTCAACACCAGGCGGGGCCCGCTGGGGGACGTGCGGGTGCGCCGGGCGCTCAACCACGCGGTGGACGTCGAGACGATCCTGAAGACGGTGATGGCCGGCCGCGGCGTGCGCGCCGCGGGCGCGATCCCGCCGGGCATCATCGGTTACGATTCGACCCGTGCCCCCTTCGCGTGGGACACCGCCGCGGCGCGCCGGCTGCTCCGCGAGGCCGGCTACGAGAAGGGTTTCGCCGTTCAGCTCTGGCGCGGGAAGCGCTCCGAGCAAGCCCGGATCGCCCAGGCGGTGCAGCAGGACCTGGCCGCGGTGGGCGTCAGGGTCGAAATCGTCGAGCGCGACGCGCCGTCGGTGCGTGCCACGGTGCGCAACGGCGAGGCCGACCTGTACCTCGGCGACTGGTACGCCGACTATCCCGATCCGGAGAACTTCACCTATCCGCTCTTCCATTCCGGCAACCACGGCACCGGCGGGAACTACGCCTTCCTCAGCGATTCGGTCCTCGACGCGATGATCGCGCGCGCCCGCGCCACCCCCGACGAGGCGGAGAAGGAGCGACTCTCGCGGGAGAGCGACGCCCGGATCCACCGGCTCGCCCCGTGGATCTTCCTCTGGTTTCCGGCCGACGTCTGGGCGGCGCAGTCCGAGGTGGAGGGCTGGCGCATCCCCGCGGTCTTCACCGGCCAGCGGTGGACCGGGGTGCGGCGATCGCAGTGAAGCGATTCCTCCTCCTGCGCCTGGCGCTGCTCGTTCCCACGCTGCTCGGCGTGCTCGGCGTCACCTTCCTGCTGCTCTACGTCGCGCCGGGCGATCCGGTGCAGGCGATGGTCGGCGAGCGGGCCGACGCCGAGACGATCGCCAGGCTGCGCGCCGAGCTCCACCTCGACGATCCGCTGCACGTGCAGTTCGGGCGCTACGTCTCCGGCGTGGTACAGGGCGACCTCGGCACCAGCTACATCACCCGGAGGCCGATTCTCGACGATCTCCTCGCCCGCTATCCGGCCACGCTGCGGCTGGCGGGGGCGGCGATGCTCTTCGCCGCGGCCATGGGCATCGGGATCGGGATCGGGATCTACGGAGCGTGGCGC
Organism: Gemmatimonadales bacterium; assembly: GCA_013820855.1. Taxonomy (GTDB): domain Bacteria; phylum Gemmatimonadota; class Gemmatimonadetes; order Gemmatimonadales; family GWC2-71-9; genus CAVVWJ01. The sequence goes on from JACDHV010000117.1 coordinate 5,129, forward strand.
CCGGGATCGTGGCTGGACCGGCTGGCCACGCTCGCCGCGTACCTCTGCGTGTCGTTTCCCGTCTACTGGGTGGGGCTGATCCTCATCCTGGTGTTCGCGGTGAGCCTGCGCTGGTTCCCGCCGTCCGGTTCGGGCGGCCCCGCCTTTCTGGTGCTGCCGGCGCTCACCCTGGGCATGCGCTCGGTGGCGTTCCTGTCGCGGATGACCCGCGCGGCGATGCAGGAGATCCTCCAGAGCGACTTCGTCCGCACGGCCCGGGCCAAGGGTCTGCCGGAGGGACAGGTCGTGCTCTCCCACGCGCTCCGAAACGCGCTGCTGCCCGTGGTGACGGTGCTGGGCCTCGACTTCGGCAGCTATCTCACGGGCTCGATCCTCACCGAGACCATCTTCTCCTGGCCCGGCGGCCGCTATGTCCTCACTGCGATCGACAAGCGTGACCTCCCCGCGATACAGGGGAGCGTTCTCTTCCTCAGCCTGGTGTTCGTGATCGTGAACCTGCTCACCGATATCGTCTATGCGAAGGTGGATCCTCGGGTGGCGTATGACTGAGAAACGGCGGAAGGGGCAGGCCACGGGCGCGGCCATCGTTTGGCAGGCCTGCATTCTGACGGTCGCCCTCGTGCTCCTGTTCGCCGTTCCGCCGTTCCGCCGTTCCGCCGTCCTCCACGCCCAGTCGCTCGCCAAGCGCCTCGACACTCGGCTCGACACCCCGCCGTTCGACCGGAGCCTGTGGGGCGTGTCCGTGGTGGATCACGGCGGCAAGCTGCTCTACGGCCGGAACCAGCACCGGCTCTTCACGCCGGCCAGCAACGCCAAGCTGGTCGTGACCGCCGTCGCCGCCGCGCTGCTGCCGCCGGACTTCACGGTGCGCACCAGCCTCTATGCCGCCGGCCCGGTGGTCGGGGGCGTGCTGCGGGGCGACCTGGTGCTCTACGGCCGCGGCGACCCCACGTTCAGCCGCCGCTGCTACGCCACCGACAGCCTGCTCCCCAAGGCCTGCGACCGGGATCCCTTCGCCCGGCTCCGGCTGCTGACGGACACGCTCAAGGCGCGCGGCATTCGCCAGGTCGCGGGCGATCTAGTCGGCGACGGCAGCTACTTCGAGCCGGCGTCGCTCCATCCCGGCTGGGAGCTGTTCGACCTGAGCTGGTGGTACGCGGCACCGGTGGCGGCACTCGCCTTCAACGACAACAGCCTCGACTTCGTGTGGCAGCCGGGCGCCGCGGTGGGGGCGCCGGCCCTCATCAGCATGTGGCCCGACCTGGGCGACGTGGCCTTCGAGAACCGGACCGTCACCGTCCCCGCCGGCGGCGAGACCGACATCGGCGACCGCTTCTTCCGCCAGCCCGGCACCGCCCAGGTGTGGGCGGAAGGCACCGTCGCCCTCGACCGCCCGGCGCGGACCGAATCGTTCGCGGTGGCCGATCCCAATCTGTTCGCCGCGCGGGCGCTGCGGCAGGCGCTCGCCGACGCGGGCATCGCGGTCACCGGCACCACCCGCTCGACCACCGACTCCGCCGCCTACGCCGGGGCCCGTGCCCGGGCGCCCCTGGCGGAGACGACCTCCCGGCCGCTGCGCGACTGGATCTTTCCCATCCTCAACACCAGCCAGAACCTCTTCGCCGAGATGCTGGTGAAGCAGTTGGGCAAGCGCTTCGGGGGCGGCGGGTCGTGGAGGGAGGGGCTCGCGGTGGAGCGGCGCTTTCTCATCGACTCGGTGCGCATCGACTCCACCGAGTTCCTCCTCTCGGACGGGTCCGGGCTCTCCAGCGCGAACCTGATGTCGCCGCACGCCTTCACCCGGCTGCTGCGCTACATCCGGGCGCACCCGCGGTTCTCGACCTTCGCGCCGGGCCTCCCCCGGTCGGGAGGCACCGGGAATCTCCGCACCCGCTTCGCCGGGACTCCCGTCGCGGGGCGGGTGCACGCCAAGACCGGGAGCATCGCCGGCGTGAACACCCTGGCCGGCTACATCGAGCGGCCCGGCAGTCCGCCGCTCACCTTCTCGATCGAGCTGAACCACCACGCCCAGCCGTCCCGTGCCGTGCTGGCGGCGATCGACAGCGTGGTGGTGGAGATCGGCAGGGGGAGATGAAACGTGTATTGTTCACCGTTCACGCTGTTTCTGCGGCTCTCCGACTTCTCCGGATCCTGCCATGCTCCTTCTCCTCGTCCGCCACGCGAACGCCGCCGAGCGCGACCCGGCACAGTGGCCCGACGACCGCGACCGGCCCCTCACCGACAAGGGGCGGAAGGTCCAGGCCGAGGTCAGCCGCTTTCTCCGCAAGCGCGACCTCTCGCCGAGCCTGGTGCTCACCAGCCCGTGGACCCGAGCGGTCCAGACCGCGGAGATCCTGGTCGAGGTCGCGCTGGTGGGGCAGCCGCCGGTGCCCTGCGAGCCGCTGGCCCGCGATCCCGACCTCATCCGGCTTCAGGATTTCGTCGGCAACCGGGCGGGGCCGGCGATCGTGGCCCTGGTGGGCCACTCGCCGTGGATGGAGGACCTCGCCTCGCTGCTCCTCGGCGGCACGGGGACGAGCGTCCGCACCGACTTTCCAAAGAGCGGCGTGATGGGGATCGAGGTGGAGCGGCTGGAGCCGGGCGCGGGGGAGCTGCGCTTCTTCGTGAGGCCGAAGATGGTGTAGCGCGGCGCCCCGCCTAGTCCTCGGTCTGCCCGAAGATCGCCAGGTTCGAGGAGTGCCCGGGGTTCACCTTGGCCTTGGGATTGATGTAGTGCACCGCGTTGTTCACCGCGATGCACGCCTCCGCGGCCCCCGTGGCGATGAGCTTGAGCTTGCCGGGATAGCTGGTGATGTCGCCGGCGGCGTAGATGCCGGGCACGTTGGTCGCCATCACCTGGTCCACCTTGACGTCGGCCTTCTCGGTGTCGAGGCCCCATTCCTTGATCGCGCCGAGGTCCGAGTGGAAGCCGAGCAGGGGAATCACGGCGTCCACGTCGATGGTCTCCTCCTCCTTGGTCTTGCTGTTCCGGATGGTGACCGCCTCGACCCGGCCGTTACCGTGGAGCGCCTTCACTTCCCAGAAGGTCCGCAGCTCGCACTGGCCGCAGCGTTGCAGCTCCTGCACCTGGTTGATCGTCGCCTGGTGCGCGCGGAAGCCCTCTCGGCGGTGGATCAGCATGACGGAGCGCGCCACCCCCTGGAGATTCACCGCCCAGTCGAACGCCGAGTCGCCGCCGCCCACCAGCAGCACCTTCTTGCCCTCGAACTGGCGCGGGTCGAGCACCTTGAAGTAGAGGCCCTTCTCCTCGAACCGGTCTTCGTCCTCGATGCCCAGCCGCCGCGCCTCGAAGGCCCCTATGCCGGCGGCGATCACGATGGTGCGGGACGGGTAGTCGCCCTCCGACGTCTCCAGCACGAAGTGCCCGATGCCGTCGTCCTCCACCCGGCGGAGCCCCGTGACGATCTCGCCGAGATGGGTGGTGGCGCCGAACTGGAGCCCCTGCGCCGCCATGTCGCGGACCAGGTCCTTGGCCAGGATCTTGGGAAAACCCGCCACGTCGAAGATGTACTTCTCCGGGTAGAGGGCCATGAGTTGGCCGCCGAGGGCCGGCAGGGCGTCGATGATCCGCGCGGAGGCCCCGCGCATGCCGGCGTAGAATGCGGCGAACAGGCCGGTGGGCCCGCCGCCGATGACCGAGATGTCCCGGATTTCCTGTTCCGCCACTGCCGCTCCTGCCGATGAGGTGAGACCCCGCTCCGGGCAAACGTATAAATATAAACGTGCCGGCGCAGGTGCTCCCCCGCCCGGCGCTGCACCCTCACAAGCCCGAACGGATTTCTACGGGATCGGCCTTTGCCTGGGCGATTGTCCCCTGGGTCCTCGCCTGTGGCGCCGAGCCACGGACCGCCGAGGGGACGGGGGAGGGGAGGCTCGCCGAGGCCGACAGCGCGATGCAGCGCGCGATGGCCGACACCCTCGCCTGGCCCTCCTACGGCCGGGACTACACCAACCGCCGGTTCTCCCGGCTCTCCCAGATCAACACCGGCAACGTCAAGAGCTGCGGCAAGCCTGGAAGTACAACACCGGCCTGCCGTCTTCGTTCGAAAACAGCCCGATCGTGGTCGGCAATACGATGTACATCTCCACCCCGCTCAACCAGGTCGTCGCACTCGACGCGCGGACCGGGCAGCGGCAGTGGCAATACGTCCACGAGCACAACACCACCGTCCATTGCTGCGGAGCCGTGAACCGCGGCGTCGCGGTGTACGACGACCGGGTCTACATGGGCGCACTCGACCCCCGCCTGATCGCGCTCGACGCCGCCAGCGGCAAGAAGCTGTGGGACGTTCAGGTCGCGGACAACGAGCGGGGCTACGCCCTCAACGGGCCCGTGGTGGCGATCGACGGCAAGGTGATCACCGGGGTGAGCGGCGCCGAATACGGCATCCGCGGCTTCATCGCCGCCCACGATGCCCGGACCGGCAAGGAAGTCTGGCGCTGGTACGTGGTCCAGCCCCGAGGAGGGAGGCTGGTGGGGCCAGTGGCGCGAGAAAGACGCCTTCGGCGTGTCGCTCAACCGGAACATCGCGCGCGAGAAAGCCGACAGCGCGAAGTATGCCGATGCGTGGCAGACCGGCGGTGGATCCGTGTGGCAGGCACCGGCGATCGACACGGAGCGCGGATCGGTGATCTTCACCGTCGGCAACCCTTCGCCCGATCTCGACGGCAGCGTGCGGCCGGGCGACAACCTGTGGACCAACGCGATCATCGCGCTCGACTACCGGACCGGAGAGTTCCGCTGGGGGTACCAGCAGATTCCCCACGACGTCTGGGACCTCGACACCGCGAGTCCGGTCGTGCTGGTGGAAGTGGACTCGGGCGGGCGGCGGATTCCCGCCGTGGCCCAGGCCGGCAAGCACGGCTGGGTGGACATCGTCCACCGTGAGACCGGCAAGCCCATCAGACGGAGCAAGAACTTCGTACCGCACGACAACGTCTACGCCCTGCCGACGCGCGAGGGCACCCGGATGCTCCCGGGCGCCAACGGCGGCTCCGAGTGGTCGCCGACGGCCGTCCACCCCGAGCTCAACCTCATGTACGTGCTGGCGCTGCACCAGCCCATGCTCTACAAGGTGCGCTCGGA
>JACDHV010000118.1 GCA_013820855.1 Gemmatimonadales bacterium
ACCATGGACTTGAACTCCGCGACCTGTTGTCCGAGCCCTCCCGTGGCGTACCGGACGTCGGGCGCGAAGTAGCCGATGCTGGCGTAGCCCCAGTAGTTCACCAGGCCCAGCTCCGCGAGCCGCCGCTCGGTGACGAAGTGGTGCACCGGCAGCAGCTCGATCGCGGTCACGCCGAGCGAGAGCAGGTGATCGATGATCGGATCGGTGGCAAGGCCCAGGTAGGTGCCGCGGATCTCCTCCGGCACGTCGGGGTGCAGCATCGTCATCCCCTTGACGTGAGCCTCGTAGATCACGGTGCGGTTCCACGGCGTGCGGGGGTTCTTGTCGTCGCCCCAGCTGAACGCCGACTCGACCACCACGGACTTGGGGAGCCCGGACGCGCTGTCCGAGGGGTCGGGGACCAGATCGCGCACCTCCACCGGCGGTCGCATGGAGTATCCGGAGAGCGCGTCGCTCCACCGGATCGTGCCGCTCACGGCCTTGGCGTAGGGGTCCAGGAGCAGCTTGGCCGGATTGAACCGGTGGCCCGCCTCCGGTACATACCGGCCGTGGGCGCGGAAGCCGTACAGCTGACCGGGCCGCACGTCAGGGAGATAGGCGTGCCAGATCTGGTCGGTGCGCTCGCGAAGGCGGAACCTCGCCTCCTCGTGGGAGTCCACGGCCTGGCTGAACAGGCAGAGATCCACGGCGGAGGCATGCTCCGAGAAGACCGCGAAGTTGGTCCCTTCGCCGTCCCAGGTGGCGCCGAGCGGGGCCGGCGAACCGGGCCAGACCCTCACGAAGCCTCGCCGCGCAGGACCACGGCGGTGTGGCCGGGCACCCGCAGCCGCCGCTCCAGCGCCACCTCGCCGCCCCCCCCATAGCCCGGTGCGTCACTGGAGAGCACGACGCTCCACCGTCGCGAGTCGTCCAGCGGGACGAGCCGGACTTCCGGGGAGATATTGAAAATTCCCTCCAGCACGTCACCCTCCCGTTGGTATCGGACGGCAATCCAGTTCGCCGCATCGTCGCTGCGGACCCGCACCTCGGCGCCGCCCGGACGCAGCGCCGGCTCCGACCGGCGCAGGCGCAGCAGGTCCCGGTACAACGCGCGCAGACGCGCGCCGCCGGGCGACTCCGCCCGCTCCCACGCCGGGCACGAGGCCTCGAACGTCTCCTCGGCCTGGGGATCGGGCACCTCGCCGGCCCACGCGAACGCGGCGAACTCGCGACGGCGTCCTTCGCGCACCGCGTCGACGAGCGCCGGATCGCCATGGCTCACGAAGTAGAGGAACGGATTGGTCTCCCCGTGCTCCTCACCCATGAACAGCACCGGCACGTAGGGCGAGAGCAGAAGGAGAGCGGCCGCGAGTCGAAGCGCTTCGGGCGTGACCAGAGCCGCCAGGCGCTCGCCGCCCGCGCGGTTCCCGGTCTGATCGTGGTTCTGGACGCAGACCACGAACCGGTCGCCGGGGACGTCCACCGCGGGGCGGCCGTGGCGCCGGCGGCGATGCCGCGAGTACCGCCCGTCGTTCACGTACCGCTCGCCGAAAACCTTGGCGACCGCGCCCGGCTCGGCGAAGTCCGCATAGTAGCCGGTGCGCTCGCCCGTGAGGGCGACGTGAATCGCGTGGTGGAAGTCGTCGGACCAGTGGGCGTCCAGGCCGTAGCCCCCCACGTCCCTCCCGCGCACCCAGCGTGGATCGTTGGTGTCGATCTCGGCGATCACCAGCGTGCGGCGGCCCAGCGCCCCGCCCTGGGCATGCACCGCCGCGCCGATCTCCTCCGCCACGTGCGTCGGACTGAGGTCCACGATCCGGTCGGCCGCGTCGAGCCGGAGCCCGTCGAGGTGGTATTCCGTCACCCAGTAGACCGCGTTGTCCACCAGGTACCGGCGCACCTCGTCGCTGTCCGGCCCGTCGAGATTGAACCCCTCTCCCCAGGCCGTCTGGTACCGGTCGGAGAAGTAGGGGCCGAACTCGCTGAGGTAGTTGCCTTCCGGACCCAGGTGGTTGTACACGACGTCGAGCAGCACCGCCAGCCCGTAGCGATGCGCGGCGTCCACCAGACGCTTGAGCCCGTTCGGCCCACCGTACGTGCTCTGGACGGCGTAGAGTGAGACCCCATCGTAGCCCCAGTTGCGCCCGCCGGGAAACTCGGCGACCGGCATGATCTCGATCGCCGTCACACCCAGCTCGCGGAGCGCCGGCAGGCGCTCGATCACCCCGTCGAACGTGCCGGCGGGACTGAAGGTGCCGACGTGCAGCTCGTAGATCGCGAGGTCGGCCGTCTCGATCCCTTGCCACGCGGCATCGCTCCACTGGAACGCGGCGGGATCCACGATCCGGGTCGGTCCGTGGACGCCCCGGGGGCGCCAACGGCTCACGGGGTCGGGGCGATCGGGGCCGCCGTCGAGTCGCACGCTGTAGTCGCTGCCCGCCGGGACCCGCGGCACGGTCGCGCTGTGCAGGCCGTCGGCCCCGGCGACGAGCGGGTGCGATTCGGCCACTCCCTCACGCGTGAGGGTCACTTCGACCAGCCGGGCCCCCGGTGCCCAGAGGGTGAACCTGGTGCTGCCGTCGGCCTGCGGAACGGCGCCGCGCTCGAGGATACGCATTGTATTGGACGGAAGAGTCGGCGGTCAATCGGGATCGTAGGCGAGCAGCACCGCCCCCAGCGGCGGAAGCCCTACGCGAAACGAGGCGGGTTGTTGCTGCCAGGCGACCGACTCAGCCTGCAGCTCGGAGATCAGACCGAATCCACCGCCGCCGTACCGTGGATCGTCGCTGTTGAGCACCATCGAATAGCGCCCGGCGAGCGGCGCGCCGCTGCGGTACTCGTGCCGCGGGACCGGCGTCAGGTTCAGGAGCACGAGCAGGATCCTGTCCCCATCCCGCCGGAAATACGAGTACACGGAATGGTCGCTGTCGTCGGGTTCGAGCCAGCTGAATCCCGACGGGTCCGGATCGGGGCGCCACAGCTCGGGGCGGGCCCGGTACGTGGCGCCCAGGTCGGCCAGGAACCGCGACAGGCCCCGGTGCAGCGGCTCGCGCTCGAGGTGCCAATCGAGACTCGCGTCGTGGTTCCACTCCCGCCGGGCTCCGAGCTCGCCACCCATGAAGAGCAGCGGCTTGCCCGGGCGGGTGTACTGGTAGGCGTACAGCGCGCGGAGGTTGGCGAACTGCTGCCACTCGTCGCCCGGCATCTTGGCCAGCAGCGTCCCCTTGCCGTGCACGACCTCGTCGTGGGAGAGGGGCATGATGAAGTGCTCGCTGTACTCGTACATCATGCTGAAGGTGAGCAGCTGGTGGTGGTACCGCCGGTGGATCGGGTCGAGCGCGAAGTAATCCAGCGTATCGTGCATCCATCCCATGTTCCATTTGAACGTGAAGCCGAGCCCTCCTTCGGCGACCGGTCCGGTCACCCGCGGCCAGGAGGTGGACTCTTCGGCCACCGTGAAGGAACCGGGGTGCTCCTCGGCGAGCGTCGAGTTGAGCTGCTTGAGGAACTCGACGGCCTCGAGGTCCTCGCGGCCGCCGTATCGGTTGGGCACCCACTGGCCCTCGGCGCGGCTGTAGTCCAGGTAGAGCATCGACGCGACCGCGTCCACCCGCAGCCCGTCCACGTGGAATTCCTCCAGCCAGTAGAGCGCGTTGGCCACCAGGAAATTCCGCACCTCCCGCCGCCCGTAGTTGAAGATCAGCGTGCCCCACTCCGGGTGCTCCCCGCGGCGGGGGTCCTCGTGCTCGTAGAGCGCGGTGCCGTCGAACCGGCGCAGGGCGAAGTCGTCCTTCGGGAAGTGGGCCGGCACCCAGTCCATGATCACGCCGATGCCGGCGCCGTGGCAGGCGTCGATCAGGTAGCGAAGGTCGTCAGGCGTGCCGTAGCGAGCGGTCGGCGCGAAATACGCGCTCACCTGATAGCCCCACGACCCGGTGAACGGATGCTCCGCGAGCGGCATGAACTCGATGTGGCTGTATCCGAGCCGGGTGACGTGGTCGATCAGCCGGGGCGCGATCTCACGATAGGTGAGCGGCCGGTTCCCTTCCTCCATCACCCGCGCCCAGGAGCCGAGGTGGACTTCGTAGACCGCCATGGGCGACCTGCGGAGATCCCGGTCCCGCCGCGCGGCCATCCATGCGGCGTCCCCCCACTGGTAGGACGACGCGGCGACCCGTGACGCCGTGCTCGGCGGAAGCTCCATGGCCTGGGCGAAGGGATCGGCCTTGAGGCGGAGCTCACCTCCCGGTCCCACGATGCGGTACTTGTAGAGCGCGCCCGCCGAGACGCCGGGCACGAACAGCTCGTAGATGCCGGACGTGCCCAGGCGTCGCATCGGCAGGCGGCGGTCGTCCCAGCGGCAGAAGTCGCCGAGCACGCTCACACCCTGCGCGTTCGGGGCCCACACGGCGAAGGCCACGCCGTCCACTCCGTCGAGCTGCCGCGGATGGGCGCCGAGCACCTGCCAGAGGCGCCGATGGGTGCCCTCGGAGATCAGATGGATGTCAAGCTCGCCGATGGACGGCAGGAAGCGGTAGGGATCGTCCTGCTCCCAGGCGCCGCCGCCGGGAAAGCGAAACCGCATGCGGTAACGGAGCGGCAGCTGTCGCTCCTGAAGGAAGGCGCCGAACATGCCGGGCAGGCCCAGCGACGTCATCGGGACGTCGGGCCCGCCCTCGAGGACGCACCCCGCCGAGATCGCCTCGGGATGGAAGGCACGCACGACCACGCCACCCTTTACCGGGTGGCTTCCGAGGAGGCGGTGGGGATCGGAGTGCCTGCCCGCCGCGAGCTGCGCGAGCTCGGCGGGATCGGCCGCTGCGGGCGACCGGGGAGTCCGGCTCACCGGGCGCTGGCCCCGACCGGCCGCTCCACCCCGGGCTCGATTCGCCGACGGATCCCCTCGATGGGAATGCCCACCCAGTCCGGACGGTTGTTGAGCTCGTAGCGCAATTCGTAGATCGACTTGTCGAGCAGGTAAAAGTCGAGCATCGCCGCGAACGCGTCGTGCCCCCGGGGCAGGTAGGGCGCGTCGCCGACGGCGTCGAAATAGCCGCGGAGAAAGCTGGCCGAGGCCCACCGCTGCCAGAGCCGCGACCAGGGGAGCAGGGCGGGCACGTCCTCGTTGCGCATGGGCCCGTGCCGCACGGAGTAGGCCGCCGCGTACTCGAAGGAGCGGATCATCCCCGCGAGGTCGCGCAGAGGCGACCGTTTGTAGCGGCGCTCGCTGAGGCTCCGGCTCGGCTCCCCCTCGAGATCCACGATGATGAAGTCCTTCCCGGTGAAGAGCACCTGGCCGAGATGGTAGTCGCCGTGCACCCTCAGCCGGGACATCGGGATCTTCCGGTCCATCACCGCGCGCGCCTGTCTGAGCAGCACATCCTCGAGGCCGATCACCTCCTGGGCCTCCTGGCGGAGCGGCTCCGGCAGAGTGGACAGCCGGCGCCGCAGAAGATCGAAGGTGGTCCGAGCGCTGGATCGGAGCGACTGATAGATGGAGCGCCGGTAGAGCCCCGTGAAGGGCTCCGGTACGAATGCCGGATTCTCCCGGTCGCCGGCCAGCGCGAGGTGCAGCTCGCCGGTGCGCCGGCCCAGGAGCCGGGCCTGGGTGAGGTATCCGCCCGCCGCCTCCTCCAGCACCTGCGGCGGCTCGCGGTGGGCCAGCTCAACGAGCGGCACCGGCGCCAGCTCCGCTTCACTCGGCTGCATCGTGGACGTGAGGGCGCGCTCGAAGTACCGGCTGAGCGCGTTCAGGGTGAAGGCCCACACATCGCCTTCGCTCGGCACGAACTGATGCAGCACGCCCAGGGTGATGGGCTCGGCGTTGCGGGTACGGAGCTCGAGGCCGCCGGCGAGCATGGGGACCCGCCGGAAATCGGTGTGCTCGGTGAGGTACCGGCCCAGCTCCAGATCCGGATTCAGCCCCGGCTCCGCCTTGCGAAACAGCTTGAAGAGCAGGCGGTCGCCCAGATTGGTCGAGGTGTTGGATTGCTCCCCGCGCAGCACCGTCGCGCGCAGCGACTCGTCCTCGCCCCGGAGCTGGCCGAAGGCGTTCGTGCGGCTGCCCACCAGCTCGCCCCGGGGAGCGCGCCAGCGCTTCTTCCGCCCCATCCCGTCCACCAGCGCGTTGACGAACGCCTCGTCGGCCATGGCGTCGTAGAGCACGCCGCCGCCCTCCCGCGAAAGGATGATGGAGCTGGGCGACGCCACCGAGATCTCGCGCGCCCGGCCCCCCTCGGCGTACGCGAGCGGCAGCACGTACTGCTCCGAGTCGGCGTCCAGGTAGCGCACCTCCACCAGCGCGATCAGCACCTCGTGCTCGCCGACCGGCACCGGAACGACGCGCGCTATCGAGGTGGAGGTGATCTGTCGCGCCTTGCCACGGAACCAGCGGCTCCCCCGCAGATAGGCCGGCAGGATGTCTTCCAGCGTGTCGCGCTGCCCGCCCCGCACCAGCTCTTCCCAGCTCCCGGTAAAGCTCACGGTCGGCGCCTTGAACTCCCATGATTCACCCAGGGATCCGGGAGTCGCTTTGGGAAGCAGGAACCAGTAGAAGGCGTAGGGATTCAGGGTGACCGGGTAGGGCGTGGCGGCGATCCTGGGAAACGGCGTGCGGCCGAACATCTCGATCGGGACGACTCCCTGGACCTCGGCCAGGTCGAGCTCCACCGCCTGAGCGTAGCGCGAGAGGTTGGCGACGACCAGGATGCGCTCGTCCTCGTACTCCCGGATGAACGCGAGCACGCGGCCGTTGTCAGGCAGGAGGAAGCGCAGCGTCCCCCGCCCGAACGCGCGGTACTCCCGCCGCAGGCCGATGATGTGCTTCATCCACCAGAGCAGCGAGTGGGGATTGTTCTGCTGCGCGTCGACGTTCAGCGCCTCGTAGTGATACTCCGGATCGATGATCACCGGGGAATACAGCTTCTGCGGATTGGCCTGCGAGAAGCCGGCGTTGCGGTCCGGGCTCCACTGCATCGGCGTCCGGACGCCGTTGCGATCGCCGAGGTAGATGTTGTCGCCCATCCCGATCTCGTCGCCGTAGTACATCACGGGCGTTCCCGGCAGCGAGAAGAGCAGCGCATTCATGAGCTCGATCCGGCGCCGGTCGTTGCCCATCAGCGGCGCGAGCCGGCGCCGGATTCCAAGATTGATGCGCGCCTGGGGATCGCTGGCGTACATGCGGTACATATAGTCCCGGTCCTCGTCGGTCACCATCTCCAGCGTCAGCTCGTCGTGATTCCGGAGGAAGACCGCCCATTGGGCGGTCTCGGGAATCGGGGGGGTCTGCTGGAGGATGTCCACTACCGGAAAGCGGTCCTCCATCTGCACCGCCATGAAGAGGCGCGGCATCACCGGAAAGTGAAACGCCATGTGGCATTCGTCGCCGTTGCCGAAGTAGGCCACGGCGTCCTCCGGCCACTGGTTGGCCTCCGCCAGCAGCATCCGGTTCTTGTACTTCGCGTCGAGCCGGCGGCGCAGCTCCTTCAGAAAGGTGTGCGTCTCCGGCAGATTCTCGCAGCTGGTGCCCTCGCGCTCGTAGAGGTACGGCACCGCGTCGAGGCGGAGCCCGTCCACGCCCATCTTGAGCCAGAAGTCGAGCGCCGCGAACGTCGCCTTCTGGACCGTCGGGTTGTCGAAGTTGAGGTCGGGCTGGTGAGAGTAGAAGCGATGCCAGTAGTAGGCGCCCGCCTCCGGATCCCAGGTCCAGTTGGACCGCTCGAAGTCCTTGAAGATGATTCGCGCGTCGGCGTAGCGGTCGGGGGTGAGGCTCCACACGTAGAATTCCCTGGCCCGCGAGCCGGGTCGCGCGCGCCGGGCGCGCTGGAACCAGGGGTGCTGGTCCGAGGTGTGGTTGATCACCAGCTCGGTGATGACCTTGAGGTCCCGCTTGTGCGCCTCGCGAAGGAAGGTGCGGAAGTCCTGGAGGGTGCCGTACGCGGGGTTCACATCGTTGTAATCCGCGATGTCGTAGCCGTCGTCCTTCAGCGGGCTCGGATAGAACGGCAGCAGCCATACCGCGGTCACGCCCAGATCCTTCAGGTAGTCGAGCTTCTCGGTCAGCCCGGCGAAGTCGCCGATGCCGTCCGCGTCGCTGTCCCGGAAGGCCCGGATGTGCAGCTGGTAGATGATCGCGTCGCGGTGCCAGCCGGACTCGTCGCTCATCCTTCCCCTCCTCCATCGCGCACCACGCGCCAGACATAGCCCGCCCGCTCGCCGGGATCGAACCTGACAATCTGCCGCTCTCCCTGCCACTGGAACCGCTCGCCGCTCAGCATGTCCTCCACCTCCCAGGCCGTCACCTCGCCCACGCCGAGCCGCTCGACCGGCAGGGTCAGCTCGGCCTCCACCGCCTCGTGCGGGTTCAGCGAGACGGCACAGAGGAGATCCCGGCCCCAGGCGCCCTTCAGATAGAGCAGCACGTCCGGGTGGCCGCTCTGGTGAAAGCTCAGGTTGGTGAGTCGCTGCAGGGCCGGCTCGCTCCGGCGGAGACGGTTCAGCCGCGCGATCTCGGAATCCAGGTTGCCCGGAGCGCTCCAGTCGCGCACGCGGACCTGGTATTTCTCGGAGTCGAGGTACTCCTCACTGCTCTCCCGCACCGGCACGTTCTCGCACAGCTCGAAGCCGCTGTAAATGCCGTACAGCGGCGAGAGGGTGCCGGCGAGCAGGAGGCGCACGCGGAATGCCGGCGGGCCGCCCCGCTGGAGATACTCGTGGAGGATGTCGGGCGTGTTGGCGAAAAAGTTCCCGCGGAAGAAATCCGCCGTCGCCGGAGCCGTGAGCTCCGTGAGGTACTCGGTCAGCTCCGCCGCGGTGTTCCGCCAGGTGAAGTAGGTGTACGACTGGGTGAAGCCGAGCTTCGCCAGGGCCTGCATTCGCTTGGGACGGGTGAACGCCTCGGCCAGGAAGACCGTGTCGGGATGCTCCCGCTGCACCTCCCCGATCACCCACTCCCAGAAGGCGAACGGCTTCGTGTGCGGGTTGTCCACCCGGAAGGTGTGTACGCCCTGCCCGATCCAGAACAGGAAGATCTCGCGGCAGGCCTCCCAGAGCGCTTCCCGCTGATCGCACCAGAAGTTGATGGGGTAGATGTCCTCGTACTTCTTGGGCGGATTCTCGGCATATTTGATCGTGCCGTCGGGGCGAATGAAGAACCACTCGGGGTGCTCCCGCACCCACGGGTGATCGGGAGAGCACTGGAGCGCGTAGTCCAATGCGATCTCCATGCCCTGTCGCCGGGCCTCCTCCACGAAATGTCTGAAGTCCTCCAGCGTGCCCAAATCGGGGTTCACCGCGGTGTGGCCTCCGTGCTCGTTGCCGATGGCCCACGGGCTCCCGGGATCGTGCGGCCCTGCCAGCAACGCATTGTTCGGCCCCTTCCGGTGGATATGGCCGATCGGATGGATCGGCGGGAGGTAGACGACGTCGAAGCCCAGCCCCGCGATGCGGGGCAAGATGCGTTCGGCGTCTCGGAAGGTGCCGTGGCGCGCGGGGTCGGGGGTGGCCGACCGGGGAAAAACCTCGTACCAGGCGGCGAAGGCGGCCGCCCGGCGGTCGACACGCACCCGGTATTCGCGCCCGGCCCGGGTCAGGCCGTACGCGGGAGCGTACGCGGCCATGAGGGTCTGGAGCTCGGGGGAGAGGCCGGCCTGCACGCGCCCACCCGGCTCCGCGGAGGCATCACCGAGCCGCGCGGCGAACCGCGCGAGGCTCTCGTGGTCGCTTCCCCTGGCATGGGGCTCCGCCTCGCGGACCCGATCGGCGCCTTCCAGCAGCTCGGAAGCCACATCCTGGCCGGCCTCTACCTTCTTCTCCAGCTGGCTGCGCAAGGTCGCGAAGCGGTCGATCCAGCCTTCGACCGTGAACCGCCACTCGCCCACCCGGTCGAGCGGCAGGCCCGTGTACCAGCGGTCGTCCTCGAACGAATAGGTCATGGACGCCGCCAGGGGCCGCCGGTCGCCCGGCATCCACACCAGCGCCCGTGCGGCGAGCACATCGTGCCCGTCCGTGAAGATGTCCGCACCGATCCGCAGCTGATCGCCCACCAGGCGCTTGACGGCGTGCCGGCCCGCGTCCACGGCCGGCGCGATGTCGTTCACGATCAAATGAGGCAGCTGACGTTCCGGATCGCGTTCGACCACACGTCCCGGTTCCATGAGCCCAACGTAAAGCTGTCCGTTGCGCATCACTACCCCCTCCGCGGCGGATACAGGTGTCGCGGACTGCGGGAGCGCGCGGGCTACTGGAG
>JACDHV010000119.1 GCA_013820855.1 Gemmatimonadales bacterium
GGACGGTTCATCGTGGGAATGCCCGGCGGTTACCGCATCAGAAGCGCACTCGACACGAGGTCGGGTCGCGCGCCCCCGCCTTCTGGGCCACCTCGGCCACCGCTTCCCGCACGTCCGAGCGGCCGAAGTAGGTCTCATCATAGCGGGACAGGATCAGCCCGCATGTCCGGCTCTGACCCGCGAGCACCAGGCCCCAGGTCCGGAGCTGGCTCGCACTCATCGCATATTTGCCGCGGATGGTGCCGGGCAGCCCGCTCGCGCTGGTGCCTCCATTCAGCACGTTCATGCCCACCAGGAGACCGAGCCGGGCGCCGGCCGCCCAGTTGGCCTGGCTGTTCACCCAGGTCGCGGCGTCCCCCGCCGCTCCGGAGTAGGTCACGGAGGATGCGTCGAGATACTGCCACGGCGCCGGATTGGCGGCCAGCCACGACGGCGGCGCCTGCACGATCGTCGGCAGCGCGGGCCAGCGCAGACGGCTGTAGCGGGCCATCTCCTCGAGCGTGACGTAGGAGACCGGCTGTCCGCCCCACGCGCCCGCGTTCTGCGGATTCTGAATCAGCAGGTGCCCCACGAGCACGCCGTCCTTCACATACGAGGAGAGATCCACACCCGCGTAGCGGTCCAGTGCCGCCTTCCACTTGGTGAGGCTGAACGTGCCGTTACCGTTGGTCACGTCGCCGCCGGTGAGCCGCAGAACGAGTCTCGTCCCGGCCTTGCGCGCTGCCGAGGCCGTGGAGATCGCCGTGCTGGGCGTCGCGCCGCGGATGGCGCCGCTGTAGGACGCCATCCGGGCCACCGGCAGTCCGGAGGGACCGAACGGGATCCCGGCCGAAGGCGAGGGAGCCGGGGCTGGATCGGGGGACGGTGACGGCGCCGGCGGAGTCTCACCGCCCGCCGCCGTGGCGCCACGGCAGGTCCGCGAGCTGCGGTTCTGGGCCAGTCTGCGGAGCGCATCCATGGCGCTGCCCAGGCCGGCGGACGACAGGTAGTCGGAATCGTGCTGCCACATGATGAAGGCGCAGGGGTACGAGCTGCTCAGCAGCGCCGAGCCCCATGCCTCCACCTGGCTCGCGGTCATCCTGGTCTTGGTGGGCGTGCCGCCATGGACCACGTTGAGCCCGACGACCAGGGCCAGGCCCCGCTGCTGGGCATCGGCCACGTTGCGCTTGATATAGTCGTTGACGTCGCCCCGGCGCGCGAGGTACTGCGCCCAGGCGGCATCGAGGTACTTGTGACTTCCACCGAGGTAGCTCGGCTCCACCCGAACGATGGTGGGCATGGCGGGCCAGAGCTGCTTGCTGTACTGGGCCATCTGCTCCAGCGTGGAAGGCGAGACCTGCTGGCCGTTCCAGTTCGCGGGATCGTTCGGCTCGTCCAGCAGATAGTGGGCGATGATGGTGCCGTCGCTGACGTAGGAGCCGAAGTCGATGCCCTTGAACAGGTCGACGCGTGCCTTCCACTTGGTGAGGCTGAAGTGCCCGTTGCCGTCCACGTAGTGGCGGGGATTGCCGGCGAGCATCACCACGATCCTGCCGCCCCGGGACCGGACGGCCGACAGCTGCTCGAGTAGTTGGCCGGGGCCCAGGGTGAGCTTGGACCCGTTGAACCGCCCTCCGAACGCGGTGACCGGCTGCGCCGTCATCCCGATGGGAATGCCGCCAGCGAACGAGGCCGACGCCGACTGCGGGTCGGCGGGCACAGCGTGGGTGGAGACGTCGGGGGTGATGCCGGTGCCGGGGTCCAGGGGCTGGGTGCTGTCGCACCCGGCGAGCACGAACATGAGGGTGGCGAGTGCGGGCGCTCGAAGGCGAGCGATCCTGCGGGACAGCTTGAATGTGTAGGTCATGGGAAGCTCTCGAGCCAGGCGCGCGTGACGTGAAGCGCGCGAGTGATGGAGGGGAAGCGGTGCGATTCAGCCGCTTTTTCCCTCGCGCCATGCAAAGCGTGGGCCTTGCAAGGGCGCCGAGCGGCTCGGATCTACCGGGGTTGGCGGGAAAGGTCTTCGAGGTTGGCCCAGCGGGCTGAACACGGCCTTCAGCCCGGGGAAAATGCAATTTCTTGCAGCTCCAGGTCGCGCCGCATCTGGAGCATCACATGGGCACGGTGCAAACGTCCTGGCGGTCTGAGAGAGTCGCGGGCTTACCCAAGGAAGAAGGTAGGTAGCGGTGCCGCGGGGCGGCGCCGCTACCCGGTGCTCAGGTCTTCAGCACCACCTTCTCGCAGCCATCTCGCTTGTTCAGAAATATGTCGTAGCCTTCCGGTGCCTCGTCGAGCTGCATCCGGTGGGTGATGACGAAGGAGGGATCGATCTCGCCCTTCTGAATCCGCTCGAGCAGCGGCTTCATGTAGCGCTGCACGTGGCACTGGCCGGTCTTGATGGTCAGGGAGCGGTTCATCACTGAACCCATGGGGAACTTGTCGATGAACCCGCCGTACACACCGATGACCGAGACCGTGCCGCCGTTGCGGCAGGCGAGCACGGCCTCCCTGAGCGCGAGCGGCCGGTCGGTCTCCAGCATCAGCGCCTGCTTGGCGCGATCGTAGGCGTTCATCGCCGCATGGCCGTGCGCCTCCATCCCGACCGCATCGATGCACGCGTCAGGCCCCCGGCCGCCGGTGAGCTCGTTGAGCGTCTCGAGGACGCTGGTTTCCTCGTAATTGATGATATCCGTGGCGCCGGCGCGCTCCATGGCCATGCGCAGACGATAGGGGAACCGGTCGATCGCGATGACCCGCTCGGCGCCGAGCAGCTTCGCGCTGGCAATCGCGAACTGCCCCACCGGCCCCGCCCCCCAGACCGCGATCACGTCGCCCGCAGAGATGTCGCACATCTCGGCGCCCATGTAGCCGGTCGGGAAGATGTCCGACAGGAACAGCGCCTGATCGTCGGGCATGCTCTCGGGGACCTTGAGCGGCCCCACGTCCGCGAACGGCACCCGGGCGTACTCGGCCTGGCCGCCGGCGTAGCCGCCGGTCAGGTGCGAGTAGCCGAAAATGCCCGCCGGCGAGTGGCCCCACAACTTGCTGGCCATCCACGAGTTGGGGTTGGAGTTCTCGCAGAGCGAGAACAGGTCCCGGCTGCACATGGCGCAGCTTCCGCAAGCGATGGGAAAGGGGACCACGACCCGATCCCCCACCGCCAGGTTCTTCACTGCGCGTCCCACTTCCACGACCTCGCCCATGAATTCGTGGCCGAGGATGTCGCCCTTTTCCATGCTCGGGACGAATCCGTTGTACAGGTGGAGGTCGGAGCCGCAGATCGCGGTCGAGGTGATCCGGACGATGGCGTCTCGCGAGTTCAGGATCTTGGGATCGGGTACGTTCTCGACCCGCACGTTGCGCTTGCCTTCCCAGCAGAGGGCTCTCATGACGGCGCTCCGTCGTATCGCGGGGCGAGCGGTGGCGTCTCGGCGGACGGACGCGCGGGGTGGAGACCGCGGTGAACGCTGGCATCCGAGTGGACCACCTCACCCACCTCGAGCACCTGCTTGAATCGGCGGAGATCGCCGTCCACCTGCTGCGAAGGCTCCTCGCCGAAGAGCTTGGCGATCGTCGCACCGATGACACCACCCGGAGGGTCGTACTCCAGCTCCACGTGCACCTCGGTGCCCCGGCCACCGGGCGCGGGCACGAAGCGGACCCGGCCGGAGTTGGGGACGTCGGCGTCCTCCGTGGACCGCCACTCGATGAGGTCGTTGGGCAGGTCCTCGGTGATCTCGGCCGTCCACTCGACGGTGGCTCCGAGCGGTGCCTTGGCTTTCCAGTAGGAGCGGCGGTCATCCATCACCCGGACCGACTCCAGATGGGCCATGAAGCGCGGCAGGTTCTCGAAGTTCCGCCAGAGGCTGTACGCCTTTTCGGGCGGCTGATTGATGGTGATCGACTTCTTCACCTTGATCCCGCCCTGCCGACGCCGTTCCGCGCCGACACCATTGCCCGAGTGGCTGAGCTTCTGGCCTGCGATGACGTCCAGAACCATCACCCCCAGGACCGCCGCCGTCGCGGCCCCCACCCGGTTCTTGTCCGTCCTGTCGGACCTGAACGCCCGACCCAGTACGGCGAGGTCCATGACGTCGCCGGCCACCCGCCCCCAGGCGAACGTCGTGGGGTGCTGGCGCGTGAGCAGCCCCACGCCGGTGGCCATCTCGCGCAAGCCGATAGCCAGCATCGTCTTACGATTTCCTTCGTCGTCCTCCAGGCCCACGGCGCGCGTAACCCCCCGCGGTGTGAGAACCTGGGCCAGGCCGAGCCCTATGCTGAACAGGCCTAGGGCACGGGCAAGCCGCTCCCCGTCGCCGCGTCCGGATCGATGGCCGGTCTCCCTCTCCCTCGCCCACCCGGCATCCCGGCCGGAATTCCCGAGCGGTTTTCCGGCGAACGACGCATCGCCCGCCCTTGTGTCCTGCGTGGCTGTGGTCATCGTGTCCCCTCTATCCTCGACAGATCTGTCGTCTCCGTGAGCGAAAGAGTCCGCGGGCCCCGTCAACGCGGGAATCCCGCGCCGGGCCGACGGCTCCTGCGACTATAGGTGTGGCGGAAGGTCAAATCGGATGCGAACCCGAAGCCGTTTGCATTCCCATCTCGATGTGCCCCATCTCGATGTGCGCCGAAGGCCCGCAAGCCCGTTCGACCCGGCTCCCGGCATCACGCGTTGATAGCGCCTGCGCGACCTCTGCGGCTGTGAGCGAGGTCACCGGTTTTTGAGGACGGTACGCATATCCCGTTCGGCGCTCATTCAGTATCTCCCCTCATGGACGACGAGCTGCTGGATCTGCTTTTCCGGACCACACAGGACTACGCGATCATTCTGCTCGACACTCGGGCGCGAGTGTCCCGCTGGAATCCCGGCGCGGAGCGGCTCTTCGGATGGACCGCCGCGGAAGTGGTGGGAACTCCGTGCCACCGGATCTTCGTAGACGCGGACCGGCGGGCTGGCGTGCCGGAGGTCGAGCTCCATAGCGCCACCGAGCACGGACGGGCCGACGACGAGCGTTGGCACCTGCGAAAGGACGGGACGCGCTTCTGGGCCTCAGGGGTCATGATGGCCCTTCGCAAAGACGGGGTGCTCCGCGGGTACGCCAAGATCGTGCGGGACTTCACGGAGCGGCGCAGGCTGGACGAGGCCGTGCGGGAAAGTCAGAAGCTCGAGAGCGTCGGCGTCCTGGCCGCCGGTGTGGCGCACGACTTCAACAACGTCCTCACCGCGATCATCGGCAACCTGTCACTGGCCGGCAGCGCGCCGCCCACAACGCCCGCGGGCGAACTGACGCCGCTTCTCGGGGAAGCCGAGCGGGCGGCACGGCGTGCCGCGGAGCTCGTGGCTCAGCTGTTGAACTACGCAGGCAAGGGACGCCGGGTCGTGCGTCCGGTGGACGTCTCGCGCGTCGTGAGCGACGCCGTCGCCATCGTGCGGGCATCGGTGTCGCCGAAGATCGCCATCGAGCTGGATTCGCCGGCGCGCCCGACGTGGGTTCAAGCCGACGCCGGCCAGCTTCAGCAGCTGATTCTGAACCTCATCCTGAACGGGGCCGAGGCGATCGGCGACGAGCCGGGCAGGGTGAGTATCCAGCTGCGCGTTCGGGAGCTTCCCGGGACCGAGCTGCGCGGCAGATACGTCGGGTTTCCGCTTCCCGAGCGCCGACCCTACACCGAGCTCGTGGTGCAGGACACCGGTGTAGGGATGGATTCCGAGACCCTGGGGCGGATCTTCGACCCCTTCTATACCACGAAGTTCCTCGGGCGCGGGCTGGGGTTGGCCGCCGCCCTCGGAATCGTCCGAAGCCACGGGGGGGGCATCGCGGTCGAGAGCGCACCCGGCAAAGGTTCGACCTTTCGCGTGATCCTGCCCGCGGAGGAAAGAGCGGAGGAAGAAGGCGAGCAGCCCAGGACGGTCAGCGAGGCGGTCGCCGAGACCGCTCGGGGCGACGGACTGGTGCTGGTGGTGGACGACGAGGCGGCGATCAGAAGCCTGGTGCAACGCTCGCTCGAGGAGCTGGGCTTCACGGTCCTCTCGGCTGAACATGGAGAGCAGGCGCTGGAGCTCGTGGACCGGACGGGCGAGGAGCTGGCGCTGGTGCTGCTGGACCTGGCGATGCCCGTGCTGGATGGCTCGGACACGGCCGCGGCGCTGCAGGCGCGCCGGCCAGACCTGCCGATCATCGTGATGAGCGGCCTCTCCGACCAGGACGCGCTGCGGTGCCTGGAGGACGTTCGCATCGCCGGCTTCGTTCCCAAGCCCTTCGCCCCGGAGCAGCTGGCCCAGGCAGTGGCGGTGGCCCTGCGGCGGGCGACTACCTGAAGGTTCCCGGGCTGACCTGATACACCATGTGGTGGGCGCCGACCTCCTCCTCGGGTCCCCAGAACCCGAGTTGCTGGGTCCACCGCGACGTCTGAAGCCGGCGGCCACCCAACGTGAGGAACCCGGCCGCCCGCGTGGTGACCACGCCGATCTTCCTGAGGTCGGCCAGCGTGCGCAGGCTGGTGCCGCGCCGCTCGACCGCGATCCGGCGCGCCGACACCGGCCCGATGCCGGGCACCCGCATCAGCTCCTCGGGAGACGCCTTCCCGATCTCGACCGGGAACCGCTCGGGGTGGGCCAGCGCCCAGG
This sequence comes from Gemmatimonadales bacterium, assembly GCA_013820855.1. Taxonomy (GTDB): domain Bacteria; phylum Gemmatimonadota; class Gemmatimonadetes; order Gemmatimonadales; family GWC2-71-9; genus CAVVWJ01. Next base: position 6,608 of record JACDHV010000119.1, read on the forward strand.
CGCTCTTCGGGTCCAGCGCCAATGGAAGGTTGCCGCCGGGCTCGAAGACCACCTCCTCGGGGCCGAACCCGTAGCCGCGCAGCAGATGATCGGCCTGGTAGAGCCGGTGCTCGCGCAGGGCTGGCGTGGCGGGCGCGCCCTGTAGCGGGGTGTCCGCGATAGGCCGGAAGGCGCTGAAGTGGGCGTGGTGGATGCCGCCCCCAGCACTCAAGCGGCTCACCGTGTCCAGGATGGAACGGTCGGTGTCGGTGGTGGCGCCGACCACGAACTGTATGGTCATGCCCGATGCTCCGCCCGGATGCAACGCATCGCGCGGCCTGCCCGCCGCCCGCTCTGCCCGCTCGCCGAGCAGCTGCGCCCGAACCAGCTCGAGATCCGACACCGTGGTGCCGAAGCTCTTCTCAGGCGCGATCTGCGCCAGGCTGGCGCCGCAGGGCGCCTCGAGATTGACCGAGACGCGGCTCGCCAGCTGCGTCAGCCGCTCGATCTGGGAAGGCTCACCTCCGGGCACGAGCTTGACGTGGATGTACCCGCCGAACCGATGCCGCTCGCGCAGCAGCTCCAGCGCGGTGATGAGATCGTCCATGACCTTGACCGGCCGGCCGGGGATGCCCGTGGTGACGAACAGCCCTTCGCACCAGCCGCGCTGTCGGGCGCCGAGAAAAATCCGGACGAGCTCCTCCGGCTTGAGCAGGGTGCGGGGGATGTTCCGGTCGCGGCGCATCGGACAGTAGTGGCAGTTGTAGCTGCAGGCGTTGGTCATGAGGATGCGAAGCAGCGACATCCGCATTCCGGGAGCCGGGCGCAGGTGCCGAATGTTGATCGGGCCCAGCGCGCCCACATCCGCCGCGTACCGAAGCCTGGGCGGCGGCGGAACGCCCTCCCGATCGTCGGCGGCCAGCGACATCAAAATGGCAAGCTTGCGCTCCAGCTCCGGGCTCCGCGACATTGGCTCCTCCTCGTTCCCCACACTCTACCCGAATAGAGACCGAAGCACAAGCGTGGGCGATCCGTTCCTTCCATTGTCGGCGGTCCAGGTCCTCGACCTCTCCCGGGTTCTGGCGGGGCCGCTGTGTACCATGACGCTCGGCGACCTGGGCGCTCGAGTCCTCAAGGTCGAGCGGCCCGTCACCGGCGACGAGACGCGCGGCTGGGGGCCTCCCTTCGACCATACAGGCGAGAGCGCCTACTTCCTGTCGGTGAACCGAAACAAGCTCAGCGCCGCGCTCGACCTCGACGACGAGGGGGACCGCATAGTGTTGCTCGATCTCATGAGCAGCGCGGATGTGGTCGTGGAGAACTTCCTCCCCGGCACGCTGGAACGCCGTGGGATCGATGCCGCGGTGTTGCTCGAGGCACGTCCGGACCTCATCTGGTGCCGGATCACGGGGTTCGGCGCGAAGAGCGGGAGGCCCGGCTACGACGCGGTGATCCAGGCGGAATCGGGCTGGATGGCGATCACCGGTGAGGCCGCCGGCGAGCCGATGAAGGTGGGAGTGGCGCTGGCGGACGTCTGCGCCGGGAAGGACGCGGCGATCGCGATTCTCGCCTGCCTCGCGTCGCGAGGCAGGCCGGTGCATGCGGTGGATCGGCTGATCACGATCGCCCTGAGCCACAGCGCGACCGCCGCCCTGGTGAACGTCGCGCAGAACGCCCTGGTGACGGGAGAGGAGCCCGCGCGCTGGGGCAACGCGCACCCCAATCTGGCTCCCTATCAGCTCTTCGCCACCGCTGACAGACCGATCGTTCTGGCGGTGGGCAACGATGCCCAGTGGCTGGCGTGTTGCCGCGCGCTGAATCGGCCGGATCTGGCGGCCGACGATCGCTACCGCGCCAACGCGGGCAGGGTCGCAAACCGAGACGACCTGGTGCGCACGCTCGGCGACACGCTCCGTGCCCGCACGGCCACTACGTGGCTGGCCGCGCTCGGGGAGCATGGTGTGCCGGCCGGCATGGTGCGGCTGGTGTCGGAGGCACTGCTCGACCTGAAGGCGGACGCCCGGACCGGCATCGCGCCCGCCGCTCCGGGCTCGGTGCGGCTGCCGCCGCCCCGGCTCGACGAGCACGGCCGAGACGTCAGAGCAAAGGGATGGGGAGCCTTCGACGCCCGGTGATCAGGACCCTGTGGCCTTGAGGGCGCTGTCCGTCGGCGTGAGCTGGTCGGCCAACCAGGTGTCGATTCGGTAAACGGTGCTGTCCGTGCCGGACCGGACCCAGAAGCCGTTGACGGTCGAGTCGAAGGCCAGGGAGAGGAGCGGCGTGCCGTCGGCCCGAAGCAGTGCGGCCCGCCGGTCGGGCCGCGTGAAGTTCGCCCCTTCCGCCTGCGGCTTCGTGGCGAAGCCCGCCGCCTCCACCCGGCGGTATCCTCCGAGCAGAGCGCCGACGGCCGCCGAGTCGGCACGGCCTCCCGGGGCCAGCACCCATGAGGTGCCATCCCGGCGCACGGCATACGAGCGCTTCCCGCGGGCGATCTCGATGCGCGCCACGCTGTCCGCCGCCGTACCCGCGATGTGCCGGTCACGCCACTCATCGGGCTCTCGCTCCAGCACCTGAGCCAGGCTGCCGCCGACCAGATACACCGCCGAATCTTCGGCGGCGCGGAAGTACCCGCCGTCCAAACCAGGCCCGCGATTCCCCTGTACCAGCTTGGCCAGCGTCGAGCCGCCGCGGACGATCCGGATGGTGGCGCCCTTGGCGCTGTCCACGCCGAGCCCGGCATGCGACCCCGGCCGGGCCGCCACCAGCTCGGTGCGTCGCGAGGTGTCCGCCAGCGCGGAGAACAGTTCCTGGACCGCGAGCCTCGATGCCGGATGCCCGTTCACCATCCAGGTGGCGGAGTCGCGGCGTGTCAGTCGCGTGGTGTCGGCCGGCCGGGTGACGATCACCGAATCGACCGAGTCGGCCGGCGCCGTCGGAATGGCGAATCGATCCGAGCCCGACGGCCCGCGCGCCCCCCGGCTGGCCAACGAGGCCGCACCCCAGAGGAGGAGGAGGGCTCCCAGCACCATCGCGAGGCGCGCGAGTTGTGCCGACGTCATCTCGCGCTCCCCGCCGCCGGCACCAGCGGCCGATACGGCTCCCGGGTCTTCCGGCGCCGGCGCACGAGGCGGACCACACCCGCCAGACCGACCAGCAGCGGCAGGCCGACCAGATTGGCGTACTTTACCCCCTCGCGCACTGCCGAGCTCTCGAACAGCAGGGGCGCGGGCCGCCGGTCCTTCGAGCGGATCGCGATCAGGTCCTCATCCTGTGCCAGCCAGTCCACCGCGTTCAACGTGAAGGCGAGATTCTCCGGCGCGGTGCGGACGAACCGGTCGGTGGCGAAGTCGAGGCTGCCGACCACGACCACCCGGCCGCGCGGCTTGCCACCATCGGTCGCGGGCGGCGGCGCCACCATGACGGCCAGCAGCCGGTGGCGCAGCTCGTTCTGCGGAAAATCCTGGGTCGGCGCGATCGTGGTGACGTTGGTGAAGGTGCCGGTCGCCTGGCTGCTGGTGAGCAGCGGCGTGAGCGTGCCCTTCGCCGCGCCGACCGTGTCGATGGTGCTGGCC
>JACDHV010000120.1 GCA_013820855.1 Gemmatimonadales bacterium
ATCCAGGACTACCTTCAGCAATCGAACCAAAACCCCCACATCTTCGTCTGGACTGCCTCCGTCGACCGCATTCTGGCGAAGATTGCCAAATGTAAAGAAGCGTTGGACGCACTACACTAGTACACCATGGCGAGGGGATTTTCCAGCATCCCCTTCAGCGTCTGCAGGAGCCGCGCGCCGGTCGCGCCGTCGATCACGCGATGGTCGCAGGACATGGTGAGCCGCATCCGGCGGCGGATCGTCACCGCGCCGCCGTGTGCCACCGGCTGCTCGGCCATGCGCCCGACGGCGAGAATCCCCGCCTCCGGGGGATTGATCACGGCGGTGAACTCGTGGATGTCGAGCATCCCCAGATTCGAGACCGAGAACGTGCCTCCGGTATACTCCTCGGGGGCCAGCTTCCGCTCCCGGGCCCGTTCGGCGAGGTCGCGCGCTTCCGCCGCGATCTCCCGCAGGCTCTTGAGATCCGTATGGCGGATCACCGGCGTGATCAGGCCTTCCTCGATCGCCACGGCCATGCTCAGGTGGACTTCGTTCCAGTAGCGGATGTGATCGTCCTGCCACCAGGCGTTGCACTCGGGGTGCTGCCGCAGCGCCATGGCGACGGCCTTGAGGATGATGTCGTTGAACGAGACCTTCTCGCCCCCCGCCGCGAGCAGCGCCTCCCGGGCGTCCCACGCCCGCTCCATATCCACCTCGGTGGTGAGATAGAAGGTGGGGATCGGGCCGATCGACTGCGCCAGGCGCCGCGCGATGGTCTTGCGGATCTGCGACAGCGGCACGTCCTCGTACGGCGCGCCGTCCGATGCTCGCACGGTGGCGGCACGGGGGGCGGCTGCCGCCGCCGGGGCACGGGCGGCCTCGACGTCGCGGGCCACGACTCGTCCCTCGGGGCCGGAGCCCTCCACCGCGGCGATGTCGATGCCGCGCTCCGCCGCCATGCGGCGCGCGAGGGGCGACGCCCGCACCCGGCCGCCGGAGCGGTCGGCGGGAGCGGGCGCCGGCTTCTGCGGAAGTGCCGCTTGCCCGTTTCCCTCCGCGGCCGGCCCCCGCGCGGGTGCGGGCGGCATCGAGGTCGGGCGGTTCTCGTCCGGGGTGGGCTGGGTGCCCTGTTCCGCTTTCCTCTCGGCCTTGGGGGCCGGCTTCTTTGCCGGCGTGGGTGCGCCATCGCCCCCCGGTGCTGCCGGCGCCTCGACCTGCTCTCCCGGCTCGCCGATCACCGCCACCAGCTCCGACACCGGCACCGTGGTGCCCGCCTGCACCACCTGCTTGAGCAGCGTGCCCCCCGCCCGAGCGACCAGCTCCATCACCGCCTTGTCGGTCTCCACCTCGGCGAGCACGTCGCCCACCGAGACGGCGTCGCCCTCCTGCTTCTTCCACTCGACGAGCCGCCCCTCCTCCATCGTCGGGGACAGCGCCTCCATGACGACCTTGGTGCTCATGCGTCGCGTCCCCGGTAAAGGACCTGATTCGCCGCCGATACGATCTTTGCCGAATCCACCTTGGCGGCCCGCTCCAGGTGCTTGTTGTACGGCATGGGGACATCCGCGCCGGTGACCCGCAGGACCGGCGCGTCGAGGTCGTCGAAGATCTCGCGCTGAATGGTGTCCACCACCTGGGCGCCCACGCCGGCGAACGGCCACCCCTCCTCCGCCACCACGCAGCGGTGGGTGCGCGCCACCGAGCTCAGCACCGTCTCGGCATCGAGCGGACGGATGGTGCGAAGGTCCACGACCTCGGCCTCGACGCCCTCGTCCGCCAGCTCCTCGGCTGCCTTGAGGGCGATCGACACGGTCTTGGAGTGGCACACGATCGTGACGTCGCCGCCGCTCCGCTTCACGTCGGCCCGGCCGAGAGGCACGACGTGCTCGCCCTCCGGTATCTCACCCTTGGTGTTGTAGAGCATCTCGCCCTCGATGAACACGATCGGGTCGTCGGAGCGGATCGCGCTCTTGAGCAGGCCCTTGGCGTCCGCCGGCGTGGCGGGCATGACGACCTTGAGACCGGGAACGTGCGCGTAGTAGCTCTCGAAAGCCTGCGAGTGCTGCGCGGCGAGCTGCAGCGCGGCGCCGCCGGGCCCCCGGAAGACCGCGGGCACGCCGACCTGCCCGCCCGACATGTACCGCATCTTGGCCGCCGAGTTGACCAGCTGGTCGATCGCGAGGAGGGCGAAGTTCCAGGTCATGAACTCGATGACCGGACGGAGCCCGACCATCGCAGCTCCCACGCCGACGCCCGCGAAGCCGAGCTCGGTGATGGGCGTGTCCACCACCCGCAGGGGGCCGAACTCGTCCAGCAGCCCGCGGCTCACCTTGTACGCACCCTGATAGACTCCCACCTCCTCACCCATGAGGAACACGTCCGGGTCGCGCTGCATCTCCTCGCGGAGGGCCTGGTTCAGCGCATCGCGGTAGGTGACCACGGCCATGGCCGTCAACTCCCCGTGTCCGCGGTTCCACGGCCGCCGCCATCCTCGGCATAGACGTCCCGGTACAGCTCTTCCGGTTCGGGGTCGGGGGCCTCCTCGGCGAACTGGTACGCCTCCTCCACCTCCCGGATGATCTCCTTGTCCAGCGCCTTGATGGCCGCCTCGTCCATCAGCCCTTCGGCGATGAGTCGCTGCGACCACAGGGCGATCGGGTCGCGCTTCCGCTGGCCCTCCACCTCTTCCTTGGTGCGATAGTGGCCGTGGATCGGGTCGGACATGGAGTGGCCCATGAAGCGATAGGTACGGACCTCCAGCAACGTGGGAATCTTGGCCGTACGGGCGCGCTGCACGGCGCGCTCCATCGCCGCATGCATGATCAGCACGTCCTGTCCGTCCACGACCTCGTTGGCCATGTCGTAGGAGGAGGCGCGCTCCGAGATGTCGTAGATGGCGCTGGCCCGCTCGAGCGCGGTGCCCATCCCGTAGCGGTTGTTCTCGCAGATGTAGATGGCCGGCAGCTTCCAGAGGGCCGCCATGTTGAGCGCCTCGTGGAAGGCGCCGTTGTTGACCGCCGCCTCGCCGAAGTAGCACACCGCCACCTGGCTGGTGTCGCGGTACTTCGCGGCGAACGCCATGCCGGTGGCGAGCGGGATGTGCGCGCCCACGATCGCGTGCCCGCCGAGGAAGCCGAGCGAGGCGTCGAACAGGTGCATGGAGCCGCCCTTGCCCTTGGAGCACCCGGCCGCCTTGCCGAACAGCTCCGCCATCACCGTTTGCGGGCTGATGCCCCGGGCCAGCGCGTGGCCGTGCTCCCGGTAGGAGCAGGTGATGTAGTCGTCGTCTCCGAGCGCGGCGAGGCTCCCCACCGCCACCGCCTCCTGCCCGATATAGAGATGGCAGAAGCCCCCGATCTTCCCGAGACTGTAGGCTTCGCCCGCCTTCTCCTCGAACCGGCGGATGAGGAGCATCTGCCGGAGCCAGTCGCGGTACTTATCGGCGAGCCCGGGGTCGAGCCCCCCGCGAGGCCGGGGTCGGGCGGCGGCGGTCGTGGCCATCAGGCGGGGGCCCGGCGAAGGGGCTCCGCGCTGTCGGCGACCGCGGGTTCGGCGTGGGCTCCATCCCTGGCGGCGGCCGCCTGCTCCCAGGCGTGGTAGGAGGAGCGCGTGAGGGGACTGGACTGCACGTGGGCGAAGCCCATCCGCAAGGCGATCCCGCCGAGCTCCGCGAACTCCTCCGGCGTGTAGTAGCGCGCGACCGGCAGATGGGCTGACGAGGGTCGCAGGTACTGCCCCAGGGTCAGGATGTTCACGTCACTCCGCCGCAGGTCGCGGATGCAGACCAGGACCTCGTCCCATTCCTCGCCCATGCCGAGGATGATGCCCGACTTGGTGAGTCCCGCCGGAACCATGTCCCGCGCGCGGGCCAGCAGCGCGAGCGCCCGGTCGTAGCGTCCGCCCGGCCGGGCCAGCCGATAGAGCCGCTCGGCGGTTTCGAGGTTGTGGTTCAGGATGTCGGGGCGCGCCTCCATGACGATCCGAAGCGCGCGCTCGGAGCCCTTGAAGTCGGGGATCAGCACCTCGACGGTGGTCGCCGGGAGGCGGCGACGGATCTCCGTGATGGAGCCCGCGAACGCTTCGGCGCCGCCGTTGGGCAGGTCGTCGCGGTCCACCGAGGTGATCACGACGTGCGCCAGCCCCATCCGCTCGACCGCGTCGGCCAGCCGCGCCGGCTCGAGCGGGTCGAACGCCGTGGGGGTGCCGTGCGAGACCGCGCAGTACGTGCAGTTCCGGGTGCAGACGTCGCCCAGAATCATGAAGGTGGCGGCCTTGTGCTCCCAGCACTCGCCGATGTTGGGGCAGCGCGCCTCTTCACACACGGTGTGCAGGCCCAGCTCGCGCATCGTGCTCTTGATGTGCGCGTAGTTGAGGCCGCCGGGCGCCTTCACTTTGAGCCAGGAGGGCTTCCGCGCCAACGCCGGCGAGGCGGTGGGGCCCTCCGGCGGGTGGGGCGCCACGCGGGTCAGTTGTACCAGCGGAACCGCCACTCTGTCACTCTCCGGAATCGCGGATCGTCGTTCGATCGGCGAAAGCTAGCCCGGGACGGAAGTGGAATCCACCGGCTGACTGCATTTCTGGAGGATGGTCTGCGCCGCGACACGGGCGGTCTCCGAGGTCTTTTCCTGCTCCTCGGTGGGCCCGCGGTGGGTGGTGAGCTCCGCGAAGGTCTTGGCATCCACTGCAATGCTGGTGACGGCGCCGCCGGTCCCGGGTGAGACGTCGATCTCGAGGCGGTCCACCATGCGCCGGAACTGCACGTCGGGACGCCGCTGGGTCTCGTCGAACTTCCGCGCCGTCACGCGCAGTTCGTCCGCGTCGTACGAGTTCTGGGTGAATCCCAGTGCCTTGATCTGCTCCCGCACGCAGGTGAACGCGTCGGGCGCCGGTGCCGAGCTGGTCCCGACGCTGCTGCTGGCCAGCGCACCGCCGGCGCAACCGGAGAGAGCGAGCACGAACGTGGCGAGTTGCCGTGAATGACCGAACCGGGGAAGACGGGGGCGCATCGATGACCTTTCTGGCGAAGGGAGCCGCATGGGCGAGGGGAATCTATACCTCATGCCGGGCCGCAAAAAGACGGCGGCCCCCCGGAGGAGGGCCGCCGTATCGTACTGCCACCGCGGATCGGAGACTAGAAGAACAGCATCAACCCAACCGCCGGCGCGATGGACTTGTTGTCATCCGTCGCATCGACGTCGTCCGAGGACACGGCGTAGTTGAACTCACCGACGACCTTGAGCGACTTGGTGGCCTGGTAATAAATGCCGCCCGAGGCGAGCCAGTTCTTGGTCTCGAAGTCGGTCTCGGAGTCCGCCGCCTTCAGGATGCTGATACCCCAGCTCCCGCCGACCGTCACCTTGCTGTTTGCCGGGGTGAAGGTGAGCTGGCCGATGCCGCCGTACGAGTCACGGAGGTCGTCCCCACCGCCGGTGCCCCCGCCCGTGGCGCCATTGAGGAACAGCAAGGTCGTGCCCAGCCCCTTGCCCCAGTAGCCCGATCCCGTGAGCGAGAACACGGAGCTCCCGAACCGGACGCCGCCGCTCAAACCGTAGGCGCTGGCACGCTCATCGGTTTCCGACTTGTTGCTCTGGAACAGGCCGCCGCCCCACACCTTCGTGTTGCCCGAGCTCCAGACCGCTTCAGTCTCCAGTCGGGGCATCTCGATCGAGGTGTACGGGGGGTTCGTGGCGGGATCGAACACGCCGATCGACCACTGGAACGGCCGGCCCGCTGCCGTCGAGTAGGTCATCTGCGCCTTGAACTGGGGATAGATGTAGCCGAAGCCGATTCGGCCAAGGGTGGTTCCGCCGCCGAGCTGACCGCCGGTCGCTCCCACGCCGAACAGGGTCTGGTCGGTCAGGATGTTCTGCCTTCCGAAGAGCCCGAGCTCGCGGCCGGCCAGAATCTGACCCCAGCTACCTCCGACGGTCAGGAAGACCTGGCGCATGTCGATCTGCGCGCCGAAGCAGTCGTGGCCCTGGCCGTTGACGCTGTTGGATCCATCGCCGATGCCGCATTGAATCTGCGGTGCGAAGCCGAAGTGCACGCCGACGTCCGTTTCCCCTTCCTTGCCCTTGGCGTCCAACACCGCGAAGGCGGGCAGGAGACCCGTCCGGATGCGTGTGGCGCCGTCGGGACTGGCGCCCACGATTGCGCCGGTGGAGCCGGTTCCGCCGGCATCGTCCTCGTTCTCGTACACCAGGAACGCATTCACGTTGCCGGCGAAAGTGAAGCTCCAGCCATTGCTCATCTGCATCGTGAGCTGGGCTTCGGCGACTGATGCCGTGCCTATCGCCAGACCCATACACAACAGTGCGACTCGCTTCATAGGTGCGTCTCCCTCAATGAAGAAATGACCGCCAACGACAGTCAACCTCCTGGACGAATTCCTGCACCAACAACTTCGGACCGCGCTCGGGCGCGGATGTCAGTTCGGGCGAGTGAGGATCGAGTTCACCTCCCAAAACGCGTACCAGGTCGGCAACGGTCGCTGATTGTGCCACCAGTAATAGTCGCTGATCCGGCTCGCGTAGACGTTTGCGCCGTACGGGAAGCGGAACCCGCCGGACCGGCGGAGCTCCCCGATCGCCCGGGTGAGGCCGGCCGAGTCGCCGGTCCATTCGCAGCCCTGTCGCTGCGCTCGGAGGTCCTGCGTCGAGCAGGATCGCTCCGCCGCCTGGCCTAGTGCCGCGCCGGCCAGGAATCCCTCCACGTATGCGGTCTGCGCTTCATGCCCCAGCCGGCCCCAGTGGGTCCCGTCGCGCTCGATCCAGTGGCGGGCCGGGTCCTGCGCCGACCACGCCTGCACGCCGAGTATCCCTACGGCTCCCACAGCCATCCACCACCAGCGAGTCATCATGCGAAACGAATCGGCCGGCGGGGACCCCGAAGCGCGGGAGCCCGGCCGGCCGGGTTCAACGGCTACTTCCTGGCCTTCGGAAGACCGAACACGATCACCGCGTCGCCGAGCGGATAGCTCAGCTGGAAATTCCCCCCGCACGCCACCGCCACGAGCTGCTCTCCACCATGGGTGAAGGTCATCGGGGCCGAGTTGCACCCCGCGCCGCCGTTGAACTGCCACAGCAGCTTGCCGGACTTGGAGTCGTACGCGTTGAAATTGCCGTTGCCTTCGCCGGTGAAGGTCAGCCCGCCGGCCGTGGCCAGCGCGCCGCCCATCATCGGCTGCGGCACCTTGTTCTGCCACGCGATCTTGCCGGTCCTGAGGTCTACGGCGCTGTAGAGCCCGTACTGCTCCTCGCCCGGAATCGCCACGAAGGCCGAGCCCAGCCAGAGGCGGCCTTTCTCCCAGGGCGCGCTGTGCACCTTGTAATGCATCGGCTGGTGCAGCGCCGCGACGAACGCATAGTTCAGGTTCGGATCGATGGCGATCGGCGACCACTCCGCGCCCCCGTTCGCGCCCGGCAGCATCCGGGTGCCCTCCGGCGTCGGCAGGGCGAAGATATTCTCGTGGGGCACGAAGTTCGTGCTCTTGCGGACCAGCTTGCCGGTGCCGGCGTCGAGCACGTAGACCCACCCGGTCTTGCCGGCGTGAACCACGACCTTCTGGTTGCCGAGTCGGGCGACCACCGGCGGAGAGACGGCATCGAGGTCCCAGACGTCGTGCGGCACCGTCTGGTAGTACCACTTGGTCTTGCCGCTGGTGGCGTCGATGGCGACGACGGCGTCGGTATAGAGGTTGTCGCCGGGGCGCACGCTGCCGTCGAGGTCCGGTGACGGATTGCCCACCGCGACGTACAGGGTATTGGACTCCTTGTCGTACGCCGGTGTCATCCACACGCCGCCCCCGCCGCGCTGCCATGCGTCGGCGTACTTGGCGCTGTCGGCCTTCTCCTTGGCGATGTCACGGTGCAGGTCGGCGTCCTCGGCCTTCGGCGCCCACGTGCCCCACCACCCGTTGGGCGCCTTCTCGTCGAAGGTCGGATCGCCCTGCGGCGCCGGGATCGAGTACCAGCGCCACACCTGCTCGCCGCTGCCGGCGTTGTAGGCGGTGACGTGGCCCCGAATGCCGTACTCGCCGCCAGAGACGCCGACGATGATGTTGTCGCCCACCACCAGCGGCGCATGGGTGATGCTGTACCCGAAGGCGGGATCGGCCACTTCCTTGTCCCACAGGACCTCGCCACTCTTGGCGTCGAGGGCCACCAGGCGGGCGTCGAGAGTCCCCATGTAGACGTGGGCCCCTGCATGGATCGCGACCCCGCGATTGTTCGGGCCGCAGCAGAAGATCGTCGTGCCGAGCTTGTGCTCGTACCGCCAGAGCTCCTTGTTGGTGTTGAGATCGTAGGCCATCGCGGTGTTGTACGGGGTCGTCACGTACATGACCCCGTTCTGGACGATGGGCGTGTTTTCGAAGGAGCCGAGCCGGGCGATGCCCGTTTGGAAGATTTTCCGCGGTACGAGCTGGGCCACATTGCCCGTGCTGATCTGCTTGAGCGTGGAGTAACGCTGATTCCAGTCATTGCCGCCGTACGTGGTCCAGTCGCCGCTCTGCGCCGCCAGCGGGCCCGCCAGGCCCAACAGCATGGAAATCAGCGACCAACCCGGCCTCATCGTCATACGCACTCTCCCTCGGGGGTCAAGGTTTGCCTCGGAGTAGCCCATCTACATGAGAGCCGCTCGTCTGCCGGGGATCGGCGGGCGGGGAGACCCGCATGCCTGTGCATGTACGATGTTCGGTGACGCGGCCGGTAGGCCGCGGGATTCGGCGCTGGCTGTAAAGCCGGGCGGTTTCCAGGGAGCGGTAAGTGAATGAACGGCTTACAATCTGTTTCACCGGGTGCGGGCGTCAAGCCCCCGATTTTCCGACACTTGGCCGTCGCGGGTCTGCTGAAAAGGCCCAACTTCATGCACTGCAAAAGCTTGCGCTCGAAATGCAGGAGATCTGCCCCCTTGCCGAGCTCACCCGACCCGGACCGAGGCTCCTGCCGTGAAGGGCGCCTCGACCGAGTGAGGACGTTCTCGGGCTCCGGAGGCAGTTGCCCAATGAAACAATATTCGGGCGAAGGTGATTTTATGCAACTTTTCCCACTCACGTGCGCCTGGCCCCGGCGTCCGCGGCTCCTGCATGTAGTTTTCGGATCCATGAAGCTGCCGGTCACCCGACGCGCGAGGCCGAACCCCGAGATGTTCCTTCACTACCGCCGTATGTTGGTGCTCGCGCTGCTGGCACCCGTCGCCGCCCCGGCTCTGGCCGCGCAGAGTCCGGCCCCGGTCGAGCCGGCGCCGTGGGTCGTCGCCGATCCGGTGGCGCGCACGGCAACCCTCACACTCGAGGTCACCGCGCCCCCGGACGAGGCGTCCGCACTTCTCAACGGCTACCGCGACGGCGGCGTCCAGGTGGTCGTCCCTCTCGGCTGGACCGTGACCTGGGACTGGCGGTCGGCCGACTCCGCCGGCAAGCACAGTCTGGTCGTCATGGCCGAGCGGGAAAAGCTTCCGATGGAGGGCGGGCCTTCCGCCTTCACCAATGCGCTGAGCCGGAGCGTGACCGCCGGTCTCGCAGTCGGACAGACCGACCGCACCACGTTCGTGGCCGGAGAACAGGGCTGGTACTGGTTGCTGTGCGGTGTGCCGGAACACGCGCTGGCCGGGGAATGGATCGGGCTCCGGGTGGACCCGGAGGCCACCACGGCCGGCATCAAGGTCAAGGGCTCGTAGCCGACTCTCTCACCCGGGCTCATCGAGCAGCCGTTCCACCTCCTTCTCCCACTCCCGCACCTGCTTCGCGTGCTGGGCTCCGGTCGCCGGGCCGTAGAACCCGGCGTGCACCCGGCGCACCTTGCCGTCCCTGCCGAGAAAGATCGTCGTGGGGAATGAAGTGAAGCGTTTCAACTGAGGCAGGGTCGCGGCGGCCGCCTCGGTGTCGTTGACGCCGGCGAGCAGCAGAGTGAACGGAATGCCGAATTTCTCCCGGTAACGCCGGACCTGCCGCCGGTCTACCGCCGTGTCGCCCGAGACCTCGTAGGCGAGGCCCACGATCTCCAGCCCGCGCTTTCGATATTTCCGGTAGAGCCTGACCAGCTCCGGCGCTGCATCGTGGCACGTCGGACACCAGGTGCCGAAGACGTCCACCAGCACGACCTTGCCCCGGAACCGCGGATCGCGTTCGGTCACCGTGCGTCCGTCCAGATC
>JACDHV010000121.1 GCA_013820855.1 Gemmatimonadales bacterium
CCGCAGGGCCGGTGCGGCCCCCGGCCGGCGCGGTGGTTTTCGGCATCGCCGCCAACATGGCGGCGTGGATCGGCTACGGCGTCGCGCTGTGGCTCCTGGCGCGTGGGCTGCTGCCACGCGCGGAACTGGGACTGCTACCCGCGATCGCGGTCTTCACGACCTCGTACCTGGCCGGTTTTCTCGCCTTATTCGCTCCGGGCGGGATCGGCGTACGGGAAGGAGTGTTCATCCTGATGTTGCAGGGTCCCATCGGCATCGGGGCCGCGACCGCCCTGGCGGTCGCCTCCCGGCTGCTGCTCACGATTACGGAGCTCGGCGCCGCGGTTCCGTTCCTGCTGTTCCCTCGGGAGAGGCCTCGTGTCGCCCACTGACGCACCTCAGGAACTGCTGGAGCCGCGGCACCCTAACCTGCTGGCAGTGGCCACTTTCGTGGTGGCTGCGCTCACGCTGTGTTGGCCGATGATCGGAGGGGGGTTCCTGCTCGGCGACGACCAGTATGTGGCGGGGTACAGTTTCCGCCTCTTCGGTGCCGAGATGTTCCGCCAGGAGGGCAGCGTCCCGCAGTGGAATCCCTATCTCTTCGGCGGCCTGCCGTTCATCGCGGCGATGCACGGCGACGTCTTCTATCCGACCGCGTGGCTCCGCTGGGTGCTCCCGGTGGATATGGCGATGAACCTCGGGTTCGCGATCCACCTGATTCTCGCGGGCTTCGCGATGTACCTGTTCCTCCGGGCGCTGCGGGTGGGGTGGGCGGCGGCGGTGGTGGGCGGGCTGGCCTACGAGCTCACCGGCATCGTCGCTTCCCTGGTCAAGCCGGGACACGACGGCAAGCTCTTCGTGTCCGCCTTGGCGCCGCTGGTATTCCTGTCGCTGCTGCGCGCCATACGCGGACGCGACCCGGCCGGCTACGCGCTCTTCGCCCTGCTGGTAGGCCTCTGCATTCTGAGCCCGCAGTACCAGATGGCGTATTACCTGCTCGTCGCGGCCGGCATCTGGACGATTTACCTCACCTTCTTCGATATCGAGCGCCCGCACGAGACTCGCTGGCCGGTCGCGCTGGGACTCGCGCTGGCGGGGGTTGGTCTCGGGGCCGCACTCGCGGCGATTCAGATTCTGCCGTTCCTCGCCTACATCCCGTACTCGCCACGAGGAGAGGGAGGGCCGAGCGGCGGCTGGGAATATGCCATCAGCTACTCGATGCCTCCGGAGGAGCTCGTCACCGCGGTGCTCCCGCAGTTCAACGGGATGTTGGAGAAGTACTGGGGTCGCAGCTACTTCAAGCTGCACACCGAGTATCTCGGCGCGGTGGTGGTGGCACTGGCCGCCCTCGGGCTGGGAGATCGGTCGCGGGGCCGGCTGATTCGTGCGCTCGGCGTCATCACGGTTCTGTTTCTCCTGATCTCCCTCGGCGGCTATACGCCCTTCTACCGCCTGTGGTACGAAGTGATGCCCATGATGAAGAAGGTGCGGGCGCCGGGCATGGCCTTCTACCTCGTGGCGCTGCCGATCGCCGTGTTCGCGGCCTTCGGCGCGGAGCGTCTGCTGCGGCGCGAGGTCACGCTGCGTGCCGCCCTGCTGCCCGCCGGCGCGCTCGGCGTCCTCGCGTTGCTGGGCGTCACCGGTGTGCTGGAGGGCATCGCGACGCTGTTCGTCGCCGAGCAGCAGGCACCCAGACTGGCCGCGAGCGCCCCCGACCTGCGCACCGGTTCGCTCAGGCTGCTGGCCGTGGCCGCGCTTTCGGCCGGCGTGTTCTGGGGCGTGCTGTCGGGAAGGCTCGGACGCTACGCCGCGGTGGCGGCGCTCGGAGCGGCCGTCGTGCTGGATCTCTGGAGCATCGACCGCCGATTCTTCGATTTCAAGCCGCCCGCCGCGGAGCTCTTCGCCGACGATGCCATCACCACCAGGCTTCGGCAGGAGCCGAAGCCGTTCCGGGTACTCGACGCAGGCGTGTATCCCGGGGCGATTCTGATGGCGCATCGGGTGCAGACGGTGCTCGGGTACCACGGCGTCGAGGTCCGATACTACGATGATTTGCTCGGCGGCAAGAACGAGTGGCGCAACCTCGGCAGCCCCAACCTCCATGAGCTGCTCGCGGTCCGCTTTCTGTTGCTGCCCGACTCCCAAACCGTACCCGGTTTTCATCCGGTTACCGGCCCGGCGCAGACGCGCCATGGCTCCGAGGGCATTCTCTACCAGCGAGACACGGTCCCCGACTATGTCAGGGTCGTCGCGGCCGCCGCGAAGCTGCCCGAGGAGCAGGTGGTGCCCACAGTGATCGATCCCCGATTCCCACTGCACGACGTGGTGTTGCTCACGGATACCGCTTCGGTGTCGCCGGAGCCGATCCGTGGCGGCGCCCCGGATACCACGGCGGTGCGGGCGCGGCTCACCGACTGGCGCCCGGGGAGCATGCGGATCGCGCTCGAGGGGAGCGACGCCCGGCCGACGTATCTCCTGGTGAGCGAGACGTGGTACCAGGATTGGCACGCGCTGGTGGACGGCAGTCCGGCGCCGGTCCACCGGGGGAATCATGCGTTGATGACTGTCGTCGTTCCGCCGGGCGCACGGGAAGTCGCGCTCGATTTCGAATCGCCGGAGTACGCCCGGGGCAAGCTGATCAGCCTGCTTGCGCTGATCGCGATCGGGGGCCTCTACGGCGGCGCCGTGGTCCTTCGCCGGCGACGGGCCCATGTCTGAGCGGGCGCTGGTCGTGGTGCCGACCTACAACGAAGCCATGAACCTGCCGTCGATCGTACCTCAGATCCTGGCGCAAGATCCGCGCATCGACGTGCTCGTCGTGGACGACAACTCGCCCGACGGCACCGGAGAGATGGCCGATCGGATTGCCGCCGCCGAGCCCCGGATCCACGTGCTGCACCGTCCCGACAAGGCCGGATTGGGCAAGGCGTACCTGGCCGGCTTCCAGTGGGCCCTGGAGCGCGACTACGAGTTCGTCTTCGAGATGGACGCCGATTTCAGCCACGATCCCAAGTTCCTGAACGAGTTCCTCGAGGCGGCAAAGCATGCCGACCTGGTCATCGGCTCGCGCTACAAGACCGGCGTGAACGTGATCAACTGGCCCATCTCCCGGCTGCTGCTGTCGCTGGGCGCGAATCAGTACGCCCGGTGGATCACCGGGCTGCCGGTCGAGGATTCCACCGGCGGCTTCAAGTGCTTCCGCCGGAGGGTGCTGGAGGCGATCGATTTCGACCGCGTGCGCTCCAACGGCTACTCGTTCCAGATCGAGATGAGCTTCCGGGCCTGGAAGAAGGGCTTTCGACTGGTGGAAATTCCCATCGTCTTCACCGACCGTGCCGACGGGCAGAGCAAGATGAACAAGCGGATCGTGCGCGAGGCCATCTGGATGGTGTGGTGGCTTCGGCTGAAGTCGCTGGCGGGGCAGCTGTGAGGGGCACGATCATCTACAAGATGACCGGGTCGGGCAACGACTTCGTGATGCTCGACGGCCGGTTCACCTCGCCCGATCGCTGGCCGGCGACCCGGGTGGCGGCGATCTGCGACCGCCGCTCGGGGGTCGGGGCGGACGGACTGGTGATGCTCACGCCCGACGCACCGGGGCGGGTGAGGATGACCTACTGGAACTCGGACGGCTCCCGGGCGGCCATGTGTGGAAACGCCGCCCTGTGCAGCACCAGGCTGGCCGTGTACCTGGAGCTCGCCGAGCCGGGCGAGCTGTGCCTCCTGACCGATGCCGGCGTGGTTCCCGCGCGCAGCGATGGAGCCGGGGATGGGGCCGAGATCAGACTGCCGGACGTCGAGGCGCCGAAGGAGATGCCGGAGCTGGAGCCGGCAGCCGGAGAGCAGTGGCTGGCATTCGGCATCGTGGGGGTGCCGCACCTCATCGTCCGGGTGGACGACATCGAGCGCATCGACCTGCCGAGCCGTGGGCGGGCGCTCCGGTTCGACCAGCGCTTCGGCGATCCGGGCGCCAACGTGAACTTTGTGGCGCCCGGCGGGCCCGCCGGCGAGCCGTGGGCGATCCGGACCTACGAGCGGGGGGTCGAGGGTGAGACCCTGGCCTGTGGCACCGGGACGGTCGCGGCCGCCATCGCCCTGGCCGACCGGGGGGAGGCGTCGCTGCCCCTGAGATTTCGCAGCAGGGGAGGGCCCGAACTGGTGGTCAGGGCCGAGTTAGACCGAGGCCGGGCACACGACGTCTGGCTGGAAGGCCAGGGACGGCTTCTGTTCCGTGGAGTATGGGAGGGCATCTGACGGCGATTTTTCCCCACGTGGTGCCTGAAGCATCTAAGCCTAACCAAATCAACATCTTGAAAATAATGGTGCAGTAGAGCCTCCGACTTCTCCACAGTTTTCCCCAAGGTTACTTAACATAACATATCTTATACGTCCCTACGACTGCTTCCCAAAAGAAGGGGCCCACCGATCCCCTCGTGAGCCCCATCATCACCCTCACCGGATCTTTGCGGCAACCACCGCCTACATCTTCCCGCCCGTGAGTTCGGCCAGCCGAACCTGTGCCTCGGTGAAGCTCGTGCTCTTGGCGTGCTTCTCGATCACTTCCCGATACGCGCTCTCGGCCTCTTTGGTGTTCCCGGCCGTCCGGAAGGCACGGCCCGCATCGATCAGGTACCGGGCCTTGAGGTAGTCCAGGTCGGCGGCCCGGGAGGCGCTCAGAAAGGCCTCGGCGGCCTCTGCCGGCCGCTTGGAGTTTTCCAGCGCGGTGCCCAGAAGGCCGTTGGCCGGAGCCTGATACTTCTGCGGCGGCTTGGTTGCCAGAAAGTCGCGAAGACCCACCGCCGCCAGGTCGCTCTGGCCGTTCACCAGGCGGACCTGGTTCAGGGTGATGACGGCCTCCGTGGCCGCATCGGTGCCCCGGTAGGTCTCGATCAGCCGCTGGAGCTCGCTGGATGCCAGCGGCAGATTGCCGGCCTCGGCGGCCGCCCGTGCCTGGTTGAGGCTTCGAGCCGCGAACTGCGCCTTCCGCTGGCCGCTGGTCCAGACTGCCCAGCCCACCACGCCCAGGAGCAGCACGGCGACGACCACCGCCCCGAGCAGGCGCTTCCTGTCGCGGTACCAGGCCGTGGACGTCGCGGTCGTTTCCCCTCGAGTTGTCGCTTCCACCATCGTTGCCATGTCGTGTCACGAGTGAAGTTGAAGTGTGCCGGTCGAGCTCCGACGTGCGAGTGCCCCCGGCGTGACTCGAACACGCGGCCAACAGTTTAGGAAACTGCTGCTCTATCCATCTGAGCTACGGGGGCCGGGTTTCACCTGCTCCGCAGCCTGGAAAGATGCCATGTCGAACGCTCTTCGGGCAACCCGCCGTGGGCTCAGACGGAGGCGAGCACATGGCAGGGCGTTCCTTCCAGCCGCTCTCGTCCCTTCAGGAACGAGATCTCCAGCAGGAACGACGAGCCGAGTACTTCGGCGCCGAGCTTCCGGGCCAGGCGTCCGGCCGCGCTGGCCGTCCCCCCCGTGGCGAGGACGTCGTCCACCACCAGCACCCTGCTCCCGCCGGGAAGCCCGTCCTGGTGGCACTCGAGCGCGTCGGTCCCGTACTCCAGGGCGTACGCCTCCGACACCCGATCCCAGGGGAGTCTCCCCGGCTTCCGGACGGGCACGAAGCCCGCTCGCAGCGTGGTCGCCACGGCGCCACCGAGGATGAACCCCCTGGCCTCGATGCCGACGACGTGGGTCACTCCGCGGGACGCGAAGGGCTCGGCCATCGCCGTGATCGCGTCGTGCAGCAGCGCCGCGTCTCCCAGAACCGGGGTGATATCCTGAAACACGATCCCGGGCTTGGGATAGTCCCTGATGGGCCGGAGCGCGTCGCGGATCCGGCTCTCCAGCGTCACGGTAACGCTCATCGGATGTCAAAGCTCCTCGAGGAAACGGTCTCGTTCACGTCGTCCTGCCGCTCCAGCTGGTCCACCTGCGCGTGGGAGGGCCCCGCCCGCAGCAGCTCCTCCAGCCGCGCCATCGCCTCCGTCCCTTCGCCCGAAGCCACGACCTCGACCCGTCCGTCCGGCAGGTTCCGCGCATACCCCCCGATCCCAAGCGTGCGCGCGTGCCTCGCGACGAACCAGCGGAACCCCACCCCCTGCACCTGACCCGACACGAGAAACCGCGTGGTCACGCCGGCCGGCTCCGCCTGGCGCGCAGAGCCTCGATCACGATCGGCACCACCGAGAGGACGATGATCACCAGGATGACCAGGGTGAAGTTCTTTCTCACCGCCGGGATATTGCCGAAGAAGTACCCCGCGGGCACGAAGGACCCGACCCAGAGCACCGCCCCGACGACGTTGTACGTGATGAATTTCGGGTAGCTCATCGCCCCCACGCCGGCCACGAACGGCGCGAACGTCCGGATGATCGGCACGAACCGGGCGAGGATGACCGTCTTCCCCCCGTGCTTCTCGTAGAACGCGTGGGTGCGGTCAAGATAGTCCTTGCGCAGGAACCTGACGTTGCCGCTGAACGCGCGGGGCCCGATCCAGGCGCCCACCCAGTAGTTCACGGTATCGCCCAGGATCGCGGCGGCGATGAGCAGCACCACCAGGAGCCAGAGGTCGAGCGACCCCAGGGCGGCGAAGGTCCCCGCCGCGAAAAGCAGCGAGTCCCCCGGCAGGAACGGCGTGATCACCAGCCCGGTCTCGGCGAACACGATGAGAAAGAGGATGAGGTGCGTCCAAACCCCGTAGTCGGCGATGACGACGCTCAAGTGCTGGTCGAGGTGCAGGAACAGATCGATGACCGAGCGCAGCAGATCCATGCGGTTCTCCGAGTTCTAACGAAAGCCGAACTCGCCGAGCAGCGGCACGAACCGCACGTCGGCTACGGTGGTGGTACGAAGCTCGTTCCCTTCCTGGCGAACCAGCGTCAGCGTCTGGTTCGTCCGATCGCCGAGCGGGATGACCATTCGGCCCTCGGGAGCGAGCTGCTCGATCAGGGGCGCCGGGATCTCCGGCGAGGCCGCCGCGACCAGGATCGCGTCGTACGGCGCGAAGGGTCGCCAGCCCAGCGTGCCGTCGCCGACCAGCACCGTGACGTTTCGGATCCCGGCGGCCCCGAGCGCATCGCGCGCCCGCTGCGCCAGAGCCGGTATCCGTTCGACGCTGAAGACCGCGTCGCACAGCATCGCGAGGAGCGCCGTTTGGTAGCCCGAGCCGGTTCCGATCTCCAGCACGCGCTCCCGTCCGTGCAGGTTCAGCAGCTCCAGGTAGCGCGCCTGTACCCATGGCTGTGAGATCGTCTGGCTGCTGCCGATCGGCAGTGCCGCGTCGTCGTAGGCGCGGTGACGCACGCTCTCGGGCACGAAGAGGTGGCGCGGCACCATCCGCACCGCGCGCAGCACCGCCAGGTCGCGGATTCCCTTCTGCTGCAGGGTCTCCACCAGCTGGGCACGGTAACCCCCGTAGCCGTCCCCCTCCCCTACCCCTCCAGCGACCATCCGCGCACGGTCTCGAGCAGCGAGTAATTCGTCAGGTCCATGTGGAGCGGCGTCACCGAGATGAAGCCCTCCGCCACGGCGAGATGGTCCGAGTTCTCCGTGCCGGTCCAGGTGATGGTGCCGCCGCCGATCCAGAAGATCTCCCGGCCCCACGGATCCTTCATGCGGGTCAGGGACTCGGAGAAGAAGCGGCTGCCGAGCTTGGTGACCTTGATGCCGCGCACCTCGGAGGCCGGGATCTTCGGCAGATTGATGTTGAGCAGGGTCTGCTCCGGAAAGTCGGGAACCCCGACGATCCGCCGCACCAGCTGCAGCAGCACGTCGTGATACGTCGCCATGGTCTCGGGGTGGTTGCCCGAGAACGAGATGCCGATGCCCGGCACGCCGAGGGTGACCGCCTCCATGGCCGCGGCGACGGTGCCGGAGTAGAGTACGTCCTCGCCCATGTTCGGGCCGTGATTTACCCCGGAGAACACGAACTCGGGCCGCTCCGGCATCAGGGCCTGAATCGCCAGCATCGCGCAATCCGTCGGGGTGCCGTCGATCTGCCACGCGCCATCCGGACGCCGGGCTGGGCGGAGCGGCCGGTGAAGCGTCAGCGAGTGCGAGGTTCCGCTCTGCTCCCGGTCCGGCGCGACCACGGTGACGTTGCCCACCTCGCGGCAGACCTCGGCGAGCAGCGCCAGCCCGGGAGCCAGGATGCCGTCGTCGTTGGTGACGAGGATGTTCATGGGGGAACAAGATAGTGGGGCAGCGCGGCAGCCGGACGCCTTCGCGTCACCGCCCGGACTTGCTGCCCCGCCCCGCCGCTGGGCCGGGCTGGGGCGGCGCGGGGGCCGTGCTCGCGGGAGCCTTGCCCTCGAGAATCGCGATCACCGCCTCCACCGCCGCGCGCGCCTCGCCGGCGAGCTCCGCCTCGAAGGCCTTGCGCGCGGTGGCGCGCAGCTCGCCGGTGCGGCGGTGCTGGTCGATGCGCTGGCGTGCGCCGTCGATGGTGAACTTCTCGGTGTAGAGGAGCTGCTTCACCAGCATGATCAGCTCCACCTCCCGCGTCTTGTAGACCCGGTTGCCCGACCGGTTCTTCGCCGGATTGAGGAAGCGAAACTGGCTCTCCCAATAGCGAAGCACGTGCGGCTTGAGATCGGTGAGCGAGCAAACCTCGCCGATCGAGTAGAACTCCTGCACCTGCCGGGAATTGCTCATCGCCATTGCCTCATCACCATTGCTCCGATTTGAGTTCGCGACCCATCAGCTGGGTGATCGCCTCGCGGGGCGCCCGGCCTCGGAACAGCACCTCACAGACCTGCTCGATGATCGGCAGCTCGATGCCGAACCGCTTCCCCAGCGCGGCGCCGGCGAGCGACGTGTTCGCGCCCTCGGCCACGCTCCGGTGGGTAGCCCGGTACTCCTCGAAGGTCTGGCCGCCGGCCAGCGCGATGCCGAGCGAGCGATTGCGGCTCAGGCTGCCGGTCGTGGTGAGGACCAGATCGCCCATTCCGGCGAGCCCGGCGAAGGTGAGCGGGTCCGCGCCCATCGCCAGCCCCAACCGGGTGATCTCGGCGAGCCCGCGCGTGATGAGCGCGGCGCGCGGGTTGTGGCCCAGCCCCAACCCTTCGGCGATCCCGGCGGCCACGGCGATCACGTTCTTGAGCGCGCCGGCGAGCTCGACCCCCCTCACGTCCCGGTTGCGGTACACCCGGAAGACCGGGGTCGCGAAGACCTGCTGCGCCGCCCGGGCGGTGGCTTCGTCGCGCGCCGCGGCGACCACCGCCGTCGGCTGCCCTTCGCACACCTCCGCCGCGAAGCTCGGCCCCGAGAGCGCCGAGAAGCGGACCTGGGGGAGGCACTCCGCGAAGACCTCCGACATGAGGGCCAGCGTGTCGGTCTCGATCCCCTTGGTGGCGCTCACCACCAGCGTTCCGGGAGCCGCCGCGCCGCCAAGACGGCTGATCACGCCGCGCACCGCGTGACTGGGTGGCGCTGACACGATCACCTCGGCGTCGGTGACGGCTTCCTGCAGATCACTGAGAGCGCGGACGTGGGCCGACAGCCGCACCCCCGGCAGGAAGATCGGGTTCTCCGCCGAGCGGTTCACCGCTTCCACCACCTCGGGCTCGTAGGCCCACAGGCGCACGTCCTCGCCTTTGGTGGCGAGGAGATTGGCCAGTGTCGTGCCCCAGCTCCCCGCCCCCAGCACCGCGACCCGGGTCACGGATGTGCGGGCGGCGTGGTCCGGCGGCCGAACCGGTTCTCGGTGCCGTTGAGCAGACGTCGGATGTTGGCGCGATGCAGCCAGACGATGGCGGCCGCGACCAGGGCGTCGAGCCAGAGGATCTCCGGCCGGTCCGGCCGCTCGAGCAGGTAGACCGCCAAAGGCAGGATCACGGCGCCCGCGATGCTGGCGAGCGAGACGTATCCGGTCAGCGCGACGACCACGAGCCAGATCAGCGCCGCCACACCGAGCGCGAGCGGCGTCAGCCCCAGCATGACGCCGGCGGCCGTGGCGACACCCTTTCCGCCGCGAAACCGGACGAACACCGAGAACACGTGTCCCAGGATCGCCGCGATCCCGCAGGCCAGCGCGAAGAGCTGCGACTCCGACCCGCGGGGCGCGAACACCAGCACCGGCACGGCGCCCTTCGCGA
>JACDHV010000301.1 GCA_013820855.1 Gemmatimonadales bacterium
CGGCGCCACCCCTCGATGAGCTCCCCCATGGACCCGAGGGCGCCGAGAGACTTGGCGATGTTGTTGGCGGTCCCGATCGGCAGAATCGCCAGGGGAACGCCGCGGCCGGCCATTGCGATCGCGACCTTCTTGATACTGCCGTCGCCGCCCGCCACGACCACCAGATCGCCGGGATCCTCGAGCGCCTCGCCGAGATCCTGCTTCTTGATGGATTCGAGGCGCGCGTCATAGCCGGCCTCCTCCAGCTCTCGCATGATTCGCTTGGCGGAATGCCGCTCGTCGCCCGCGCCGGGGTTGTGGACCAGGGTGACTCGCACGTAAACCTCACTGGTCGGATTACCTGTACGGTGACGATGGGGACGGCCATCTTAGAATCCGGCCGCCCACTGCGTCCTTCGCCGCGAACGCGACATTCGGATCAACCCTACGACCCCATGCGCATACTCATAGCCAACGACGACGGCATCTACAGCCCCGGCCTCCTCGCGCTCGCCGATGTCGCCCGCGACTTCGCTGAGGTCCGCATCTACGCGCCCGACGTGGAGCAGTCATCGATGGGGCACGCCATCACGCATTCCCGTCCCATCTCGCTGCACCGCACGCCCATCGGCGGCTTCGAGGCCTACCGGGTGAACGGTACACCCGCCGATTGCGTCGCGCTCGGCGTGCACATGTGGGAGCGCGTGGACCTCGTGCTGTCCGGCATCAATCTGGGGTCCAACATCGGCAACGCGATGTGGCACTCGGGCACCCTGGCCGCGGCCAAGCAGGCGGCGCTGCTGGGTCTTCGCGGCATCGCCTTCAGCACCCCGACCGCCGGCGGTGAGCCGGACTTCGCCCGGCTCCGGCCGTACGTGGTGCGGGTCATGGAGCTGCTGATCACCGAACCCTCGCTCTCCCTGGTGAATGTGAACCTGCCGCCGGCGCCGGCGGGCCTCTGCTGGACCCGGCAGTCGGTGCGGCAATACGATGGGAGGGTGGTTCCGGGAAAGGATCCGATGGGGAGGACGCACTACTGGCTGACGGTCGCTCCCGTGAAGGGAGTGGAGGAGGGCACCGACCGGTGGGCGGTGGAGCGGGGACTGGTGTCGATCACCCCGTTGCGCCTCGACCTCACCGACCAGCGCGAAGTGACGCGGCTGGTGGCGGAGCGTCCGCTGAGACCCTGATCGAGCATCGTGGCGCCCGCCCTAACTGGCCACCTCCAGCACCTCCCACCAGACCCGCCGGATCTCGCTGGCGCCGCGGGCATTGGGCTCGATCAGGTTGCGCCTCCAGTACCAGCGGTCGGCTTCGGGCGCCGTGACACCGTGCCCCAGGAAATGCCGGTGCACGTCGGCCAGGAAGACGCCGGGCATCCCGCCGGCGAGCTCGTGGATCTCACGGTTGAAGCGCTCCAGGTGCTCGATGGGGAGGCGGCCGTAGGACTCCAATCCGGGCAGCCTGCCGGTTCCATCGGTGGGATCGTACACGGTGCTGAGGATGACCGTGGCCCGCGGCAGCTCCTCGCGCACGGTTTCGACCAGGTCGGTGTAGCGCCGGACGGCCAGGCTCACCGCGGTCCCCAGCCGCCGCCCCGCGGCGAGCGCGTCGAGCAGGTCGTTGCCGCCGGCGGTGAGGGTGAGGAGGATGTCGGGGTCCTCGTTGTCCCTGCCGATCCGGGCCAGCTCCTCCGTGGTCACGTCCTCGATCATGGCCCCGTCCTCGGCGAGGTTGAGGAGCTCCACGTCGGTGGAGAGCGTCTCGAGGTCGCGGGCACGGAACGAGGCCCAGCGGTCGTCGTCGTTGCGGTGGAGGAGGGCGGCGGCGCCGAGCGGATCGAGGCGGTCCGGCGGCGTCGCCAGATCTCGGACGTCGCAGGTGGGATAATGATCCGTGCTCATGGAGTCGCCGAGGGCGACGTAGAGCGTGAAGGGCATGACGATCTCAAAACTAGCAATTCAGCGGGATTCGCAGCAGCGCGTTCCTCGGGCCGCTCCGGTGAGCCAACTCACCGATTACCCGGGGCACATCTCCGAGATTGGCCCTCACCATGCCAGGGAGGCGCAATCATGAGTCAGGTCAAGGATCCGGTGTGTGGCAGGGTGATCGAGAGCGCCGCCGCCGCCGGCCGCACCACCTACGAGTCACGGGACGTGTATTTCTGCTCCGACGAGTGCCGCCGCACGTTCGAGGCGACGCCCGAGCGGTTCGAGCGGCACGAGCCGCCTTTCACCGTCGAGGGAGGAATCACCGCCCCGAAGTTCGGATCGGCCGCGAGCGGCGGGCTGGAATACGAGCCCATTCCGGAGCAGCATGAGGAGGAGCCCGACCGGCGGAAGAAGTGAGCCGAGAGGCTCAGGCGCCCGGCGCCCGCAGCGGGCGGGCGACCTGGACACCGGTGGATCTGCGGATGGCGGCGACGTACTCGGGCAGCGTCGCACGGGTGACCTCCACCACCCCGCCCGAGAGCGGTGCGTGCAGCACCCGGAGCATGCCCCCAACATCCCGGTAGGCAAAGGCCGAGTGGGACACATCGAGCCCGGGGACGTCGGTCGCGAAGGCGAGCACGTCTCCGGTCTCGATGCGGTCGGTCACCTCGGCGAGGCGGGCGGTGGCCACCACCCGGCGCGGGCTTCCATCCAGCGCCCTCTCGATCGCCCCGATCTCCCGGTACACGGCGTCGTCCGCCAACGCGGGGTAGCTGCCGCGGTGCTCCGTCATGAAGCGGAGCCGGCGCGCGTCCTCGATCCCGCCCAACTCCCTCCCCATGTCCCTGACCAGGCCCCGCTTCTCGCCGTCGGCGATCCACTCGCTGAAATAGTGGAGCCGTGACGCGTACCCGCGGCGCTCCCCGTCGCGGTAGCGCATCCGCTCGACCTCGGCGCCGAACCGCTCCCACGTCGGCGGGTCCTGGTCGTCCGACACCCGGGCGACCGCGAGGCAGGCCTCCACCAGGGTGACACAGTCGAACCGGGTCAGCGAAAGGGTCAGCGGTTCGGTGCTCAGCGGGCTGCCGCCGGCTCGGAGGTACGCCTCCAGCGAGAACGCCTCGTACGGCGTGCCCGCCGCCAACTCGCCGACCCGCACGGCGCTCGGCCCCAACGCCGTTTCCGGGCGGGCGAGTCCCTCGGTGCGGAGCGCGGCGGCCCAGGCGGCGAGGCGGGCGCCGTCGGGGTCCGGCGGGAGACCCGCCGCCGGCTCCAGGG
>JACDHV010000302.1 GCA_013820855.1 Gemmatimonadales bacterium
GTTCTGCCCCGCTGCCTTCCTGCCCCGCTGCCTTCCTGCCCCGCTGCCTACCCCTGCAGCGCCGCCGCGCCGCCGACGATCTCGGCGATCTCCTGCGTGATGCCCGCCTGCCGCTGGCGATTATAGGTGCGCTTCAGCACCTCCAGAATATCGCCGGCGTTGTCCGTCGCGTTCTTCATCGCGGTCCGCCGCGCGCCGTGCTCCGCCGCCGCGGTCTCCACCAGCCCGCGGTACACCGCGTTCCGCACGTAGAGCGGCAGCAGCTGCTCCAGGATCGCCTCGGCGTTCGGCGCGAGGATGTAGTCTCGCGCCGGGCGGTCGGTCTCCTGCCCCGCCGCCCCGCCGCCCGGCAGCCCGGCCGCCGTCTCCACCGGGAGGATCCGGACGGTCACCGGCGGCGTAGTGAGCGCGCTGACGAACCGCGCGTGCACCAGGTCCACGCTCCCGAGCGCGCCGGTGGAATACGCCTCGATCAGCGGCTCCGCGATCTCCGCCGCGTGCTCGGCGGTCGGCTTGTCGCCGATGTCCATCCGCTCCAGCGCGAACTTCCGCCCCAGGTACCGGAAGAAGCCGATGCCCTTCTTCCCCACGCCGTGCAAGTCGACGGTGTAGCCCGCGGACTCGAGCGCCTCGATGCGGCGGCGGGCTTCCTTGATCAGGTTTGAGTTGAACGCGCCCGCGAGTCCGCGGTTGGACGTGAGCAGGACGACGGCCGCGCGGGTGGGTCCGCCGTTGGCGGGGGGGGCCGGCCGCCGGAGCAGGGGAAACCGTTCGGCCAGCTCGGGCGTCACCAGGTCGGCGAGCACCTCGCGCAGCGCCTCGGCGTAAGGCCGGGCCGCGATGACCCGGTCCTGCGCGCGCTTCAGCTTGGAGGTGGAGACCAGCTCCATCGTCCGGGTGATCTTCCGGGTGTTCTGGACGGAGCGGATCCGCCCCTTCAGCTTCTGGCCCTTGGCCATCAGTCGGCCTGGAACAGCGGCTTGAACGCGGCGATGGCCGCCTTCAGCCGGCTGGTGAGGTCGTCGTCCAGCGCCTTCTTGGTCCTGATGTCCTTCAGCACCTGGGAATGCGAGGCCTCGAGGTACTCGAGAAGGTCGCGCTCCCATTGCCGGATGTGCGGGACCTTCACGTCGTCGAGGTGGCCGTTGGTCACCGCGTAGATGATGGCCACCTGCTTCTCGACCGGCACCGGCTGGTACTGCGGCTGCTTCAGCACCTCCACCAGCCGGGCGCCCCGGTTGAGCTGCCGCTGGGTGGCGGCATCGAGGTCGGAGCCGAACTGGGCGAACGCCTCCAGCTCGCGATACTGGGCCAGCGAGAGGCGCAGTGGGCCGGCCACCTGCTTCATCGCCTTGATCTGGGCATTGCCGCCCACCCGGCTCACGCTGATGCCGGCGTCCACCGCGGGGCGGACGTTGGAGTAGAAGAGGTCGGTGGTGAGGAAGATCTGGCCGTCGGTGATCGAGATGACGTTGGTCGGGATGTACGCCGAGACGTCACCCGCCTGGGTCTCGATGATCGGGAGCGCGGTGAGCGAGCCGCCCGGCTTCTTGATCCGGGCGTCGAGCTTGACGACGTCCTTGTCCTCGGAGATCTTCGCCGCCCGTTCGAGCAGCCGGCTATGGAGGTAGAACACGTCACCCGGGTAGGCCTCGCGTCCCGGCGGGCGGCGGAGGATGAGCGAGAGCTGGCGGTAGGCCGCGGCCTGTTTGGAGAGGTCGTCGTAGACGCAGAGGGTCGCTTTTCCCTCCTCGTACATGAAGTACTCGGCGATGGCACAGCCGGCGTAGGGCGCGATGTACTGGAGCGGCGCAGGCTCCGACGCGGAGGCGATGACCACGATGCTGTAGTCCATCGCGCCGGTCTCCCGGAGCCGCTCCACCACCGTCGCCACGGTCGAGCGCTTCTGCCCGATGGCGACGTAGACGCAGATGACGCCGGTGCCGCGCTGGTTCAGGATGGTGTCCACCGCGATCGCGGTCTTGCCGGTGCCGCGGTCCCCGATGATGAGCTCGCGCTGGCCGCGGCCGATGGGGATCATGGCGTCGATCGCCTTGATGCCGGTCTGGAGCGGCTCCTTCACCGGCTGCCGCACGATGATGCCCGGCGCCACCATCTCCACCTGGCGGGTCATGCTGGTCTTGATCTCGCCCCGGCCGTCCACCGGGCGGCCGAGCGCGTCCACCACCCGCCCCAGCATCGCGGGACCGACCGGCACGTCGAGCAGCCGCCCGGTGCGCCGCACCTGGTCGCCTTCCTTGAGCTTCAGGTAGTCGCCCATGACGGCGGCCCCGACGTTGTCCTCCTCGAGGTTCAGCACCAGCCCCGCCACGGTCTCGCCGGTCTCCTGGGCGGTGAACTCCAGCATCTCGCTGGCGACGGCGGAGTGGAGGCCGTAGATCCGGGCGACGCCGTCGCGCACTTCGAGCACGGTGCCGACTTCGGAGACGTCGTCCGCGCTCAGGTCCGCGGACTGGATCTCGCGCAGGAGGATGCTCTTCAGCTCGCCGGGACGGAGGGTCGTGTCGGTGGCCATGAGTGCGGGTGCCCTGGCTGAATGGATTGAGGTGTCGACCAGCTTGTGAAATTAATCACAAATGGTGAGACAGGCAAGATGGCAAACCTCTCCCGGACCGGTCTGCAAGGCTAACCGGTTGGGGCGCCTGGTGGGAGGCGCGGGGTTTCGACCCCGCGGCCACCCCCGGCGGTGATCCACCTCACGCAGCTCCGCGTCCCTCGGGAGTATGCTGTCCCAGTTGGCAAACCACGCGGATGACCGGAATCAACCGAGGGGATAGAGCAATGGGAGACGACAAGGATCTCGTGGGTAAGGGCGCGGAAAACCGGGCCAAGGGTGCCGTGAAGAAAACCGAAGGCAAGACGCGCGACGCAGTGGGTGACGCCACCGACGACAAGGGTGAGCAGGCCAAGGGCAAGTTCCAGGTGCTCAAGGGCAAGGCGCAACAGAAGCTGGGCGAGGCGCAGCAGAAGCTCGGGCGAGACGAAGACTGACGATCTCCCGTCTCAATTCCGCGATGGCCTTCGCGCCCGCCACTTCGGCGTCTTCCGGGTCGGCATCGCGCCCCACGAAGTACGTCGCGAGGGTCGCCGTCACATAGCCGAACACGCCGTAAGCGGCCAGCCGACGTCAGGCGGCACCCCCGCGAGTCCCACGAGAG
>JACDHV010000122.1 GCA_013820855.1 Gemmatimonadales bacterium
ACCAGGTGCCGTTCCGGCCGGTCGCGCGCGCCATCATGTGGACCGACCTGGTCTTCACGGTCGTCGGCGGCGTAGTGCTCACCGTGAGCGGCATCCTGCTCACGATGCGCGAAGGCTACCGGGTGATGGAAACCCCGTGGCTGTTCAAGGGCATCGTCGCGCTCGGTGTCTCCACGCTGCTGTGGCTGGTCGTGCTTCTGCCCGATCAGATCCGCCTCGAACGGCTTCCCGTCGGGGACGAACGGACGCGGCGCCGGATCTTCGTCCGCTGGAGCCTGTTCGGGTGGACCGCCACGCTGGTGCTCTTCTACGGGCTCTGGACGATGGTCGCGAAAAGCTGAGACGGAGTGTCAGACTCTACTCCCCACGGAGTACCTTCCCGGCCCCGCCAACGCGATGGCCAGCGCCATGGCCATCAGCGCCAGCGGCCATTCGATGCCCCCTTCGTTCACCGCGAACCCGTTCTTGGCGTGAACGAAGACGATCGCGCCGAGCATGTCCATGGCGATGAGCAGCCCGGCGACGTCGGTGAGCACGCCGAACAGCAGCAGAAGGCCGCCGCCCACTTCGGCCACCGTGGCGAAGACGGCGCTCAGCGCCGGAAGCGGCACGCCCATCCCGGAAAAACCCTCGATCGTGCCGCCCAGATTGGTGAGCTTGGGCCAGCCGTGGTACAGCATGATGACCCCGAGCACGACGCGAAGGATGAGCAGCGCCGCGTCGGGGTTGAGAGGAAGGAAACGACGCATGAGTGCAGCCCCTTCTGCTTCGCGGAAACGGCGAACTGCGATAGTCTCGTATGTTGCCCCGGTCGGCACTCCCACGCCACCCCTGTACGCCGTCTGGGTAGTGTCCGGGTTCGATTGTAAGACGGTTCAGGAGTGGACCGTTCTTCTGTCCCTCGCCCTCTCAGGTCCGCTTCGGCGGATCTCGAGCAGCTGAGCCCCCTGGTGCGAGCCCTAGGGTATGGGGCCGAAGCAACCGAGAGTCACAGGGCCTCGGCGGCCGCGAGCCATGCGCTGGTGATCGCGTACGCCCCCTCGGACCTGGATACTGAGCGGCTGATGAAGGTGGCCCGGCGGGTCGGCTATGTGAAGGCGCAGAAATACGACAGGTTCACCGTCACGGAATTGTAGTCGCCCTCCTCGCACTCGCATCCGATGCTTGACCGTCCAAACGTCGTTGGTGAGGCCAGCCGCCTTGAGAGCCCCGGTGCAGACGGCGGGCTGTACCGGCGAGACGAGTCTACGCCTTCCTCACGGCGTCAGATACATGCCGTGGCCGTCCGTCGTCAGTTGATGAGCTCGGAGTCCGCGTCCAGGGCGGTGAAGGTCGCGCCCCGAGGGTTGAGGGGGGGCCACTGGCGTTAGCTTGAGATAACGCCCTGCAAGGAGGCGCGCGGTTGAGACGGCACCAGGCGCCCGAGGAATACGAGTACGAGGAGGACGCTCCATCCGAGCGGTGGAGCCGCGGTCGCTCGGGAGGAGCGCGCCGCTGGCTTCGTGTCGCACTCCTCTTGTTCGTCATCCCCCTCCTCATCGGGGCCGGCGTGGCCTTCTTCGCCGGCCGTCCGATCGCGTTCGACGCCGTGCGCCGGCTCATCGATTACAAGTTTCCCGGCGGCAAGTGGGTCGGCGTCGCCGAGCTGGTGCGGTGGCGGTCGGATCCGGGCCGCGCGCCACCGGTCGTGCTCGACGCGCGCACCGAGGAGGAGTACGGAGTGAGCCACCTCCAGGGGGCGGTGCGCATCGATCCCTACCGGCCGAGCCTCCGGCCGCTGCGGGGGTTCTCGAAGGACACCGCGATCGTGTTGTATTCGTCCGTCGGATATCGCGGCGCGCGCGTGGCGGATTTCCTGGCCCGGCAGGGCTACAGCCAGGCCTACAATCTGGAGGGAGGACAGTTCCGCTGGGCCAACGAGGGGCGGCGGGTCTTCCGGCACGACCGGCCCGTCGCCGAGGTGCATCCCTACAACCCCACGTGGGGTCTCCTGCTGGAATCCCGGTACCGCATTCAGGCCCCGCCGGTCGAGAAGAAGTCCGCCGCGCCGTGACTCGGCGCGGCTAGCAGGCCGCGATCGGGACGACGCCCGCCGAGCCGGGGGCGCCCTCGTCCGCGTCTCGCGGGCCGGTGGGACCGCCGGTCCTGGCCTTGGCGCTCCAGTCCTCGATGGCCAGCCCGACCAGCCCGGTCGCCTCGATGTGCGCCCGGGGAGCGGGCTCGTAGTCACGACCCGGCTCGCGCCCGGGGAAGTAGCGGCTCACCATCCTCTCCAGCACGCCTCCCACGTCGATATCCTCACCAGTGGCCCGCGCGAAGCAGACGACACTCCGGTAATTCATCGAGTGGTACAATGCGGTGCGGGAATAGACCAGCCCGTCGAGGATGGTCACCGTGACGCACACCTGCGCGCCGCTCCTCAGCTGCTGATCGATGCGGCCGGCCCGCGCCGTGCAGATAGATGCGGCGCGGCTCGGCCGGGTCGTAGTGGTAGGACATCGGCATGACGTAGGGCTGCCCCTCCAGCTCGAATCCCACGTGCGCCACGAGACCGGCGGCGAGAATGGCCGGAGCCTCGTCGGTGACCGCGCGCTCCGGGTGCGCGCGGAGGGTGGACCGGTACACGGTCGGCTGAAGGGCCTGGTTGCGGCTGCGCTGGCGGAAGGGCGTCATGGCACCTATCCTAGGGTCCATCTGGCTCTGCGAGAAGATCCAGATGCAGCATAATTCATGATGCCAGAATCAAGGAGGTCGCCCATGAGGCCGCGCGCCCCGGCTCGAGCCCCCGGGTTGTTCCTCGATCTCGATCCCGCCGCGCCCTTGCCGCTCTTCCGGCAAGCTGTACCGGGGAATTCGGGAGGCCGTCCTGGGTGGGCGCCTGGCCCCTGGAGCGTCGCTGCCACCCAGCCGCGCGCTCGCCTCGGAGCTCGGCGTCTCGCGGAACACGGTCACTCTCGCCTACGACCAGCTCGTCGCCGAAGGCTACCTGCACGGGCGGCCGCGCTCGGGCATGCAGGTGGCCGCCACGCTGCCACCGCGGCCCCGCTCCCGGCCGGCGCGGTCCTCGGCGGAACGGCCCCGTCGCTCGCCCCGACTCTCGTCGCGGGGGCTGGCGATTGCCTCCGCGCCTCTGCCGGGGCTGGCGTTCGCGGCGATGACTCCCCGCCCGTTCCGGCCCGGCGTTCCGGCGCTCGATCTCTTCCCCATGCGGGTATGGGCTCGGCTGGTCCAACGCCGTCTCAGGCGGCCGCCCCAGATGGGGTACGGAGATCCTGCGGGCTCCGCTTCGCGACGCGATCGCCGAATACGTGAGCGCGTCGCGCGGCGTGATCTGCGGGGCGGACCAGGTGATCGTGGTGAACGGATCGCAACAGGGAGTGGACCTGGCGGCCAGGGTGCTGCTAGACGCCGGCGAAGAGGTCTGGATGGAGGATCCCGGCTACCCCGGTGCCCGCGCGGCCCTCTCTGCGGCCGGGGCCGTGGCGGCCCCGGTGCCGGTGGATGACGAGGGCATGTGCGTCGCCGAAGGCGAGCGGATCGCGCCCCGCGCGAGGATGGCCTATGTGAGCCCCTCGCACCAGTTCCCGCTCGGTGCGACGATGAGCGCGAGCCGTCGGCTGGAGCTGCTTCGCTGGGCGGCACGGGCCGGCGCGTGGATCCTGGAGGACGACTACGACAGCGAGTTCCGGTACAGCTCCCGTCCGCTCGCCTCGCTCCAGGGCATGGACCAGGACGGCAGGGTGGTCTACATCGGAACGTTCAGCAAGACGCTCGCGCCGGCGTTGCGGCTGGGCTACCTGATCGTGCCCCCGGGCTTCGCCGAGGCGTTCCGGGCGGTCCGGGCCGCCTGCGACCGCCACTCGCCGGTGCTGGACCAGGCGGTGCTCGCCGACTTCATGGCCGAAGGCCATTTCGCGCGGCACCTGCGCCGGATGCGAAATCTCTATGCCGAGCGGCAGGCCGTGCTGGTGAACGGGATCCAGCGCTCGCTGGGCGAGCGTCTCGCCGTTCGGACCACCGAGGCAGGGATGCACCTCGTGGGGTGGCTGGAGGACGGCGTGGACGATGCGGCGGTGTCCGCCCGGCTGCTCGAGGCGGGGATCGACGCTCCCGCGCTGTCGCGTTATGCCCGGAAACGGCCGGGTCGCGGAGGTCTCCTGCTGGGCTGGGCAGGGTTCGCGCCGGAAGCGCTCGAGGAAGCGGTCGGACGGATGGCCGCGGTGCTCAGCTGATCGCCTGATCCGGGGAGTCGCCGCCGACACCGCGCTCGTCGGAGGCCCCGCTGCCGTTCCAGATGTCCGCGGTGAGCTTCCAGGTGCCGTCCGCCTGCCGCATGAGGCAGAGGACGTACTGGCCCGAGTCGGCCGCCTCCTCCGCCGTCGGCGGCAGGCGGTATCGGCCGATGAGATAGGCGAGCTCGCCGTCCACTTCGAGCCGAAGGGTGCTCACCTCCAGGCCGGCGTCGGTCCCCTGCCGCCAGAACTCGGCGATCGCGTCCCGGCCGTGGATCGGCTCGTGGTCGGGAGGCAGGAGCACGGCATCGTCCGCGTACAGCTCGGTGAGCCCGTCCGCATCGCCCTCGTTGCTCGCGGCCACGTACCGATCCACCGTCGCCTCGACGGCGCCCCGGGAGGCAGACTCCAGGGGCCGGGACACCCCGGAGCAGCCGCCGATCACCGCGGCAAGGATGGCAGCGAGGGGCCGAAACCCAAGCCCGATTGTCATTTTGGCGTCAATCTTGCTAGGTTTCCTGGTGCTCATACTGGGTCTGGTTTCCAGCCCTCTCATTCACCTTCAACTTGGACCTTTGTGGCACGCAGATCACGCAGACATTCCGCAGTCTCCGTCCCCAGTTTCCGCCGTTCCCCCGGTCGCTCGATGCAGTCGCACCGCGATTGGCTCCTGGCTCAGCATGGTTCGGTATGCGCTTATTGCGGCACCGAGACCGCCCCGGAGACGATCACCCTGGACCACGTTCGTCCCCGTCGCGGACAGACCGCGTACGACCGGGCGGACAACTTGGTTCTCGCCTGCAGAGACTGCAACGCGGCCAAGGCCGACACGCCTCTGGTCGCGTTTCTCATGCAGCGCCGGGCCCGCGGGGTGTTTCTCCTGCACTACGGAGAGCATCTCTCGGAGCCGCTCAGGGAGCTTGCCCGGCAGGCATCGGAACGGCCGATTTTCGACAAAGAGTGAACCGGCGACGGAGCAGATGAAAGAGGGCGGCCAGCGAGCCGCCCTCTTGCACGTTCAGCCCTTGGCTTCTCCGGCCACCTCGACGGTGGGCAGCGGCACCTCCTCGCGGCGGCCCCGCACCTCCAGGGCCTCCCGGATGATGCGGCTCTGCTCGGCGACGTGCGCGGCCGGATACCCTTCGGCTGGGCTGGCCCGATCCGGACGCCCGACGAAGGACACCGCCACCCCCTCCGGCGCCAGCTCGCGAAGCTTGGGCTCCACGTAGGCCCAGGCTCCCATGTTCCGCGGCTCCTCCTGCGCCCAGACCAGCTCCTCCAGCCCGCCGTATCGCGCCAGCACGGCCCGCAGCTCGGACCAGGGGAAGGAGTAGAGCTGCTCCAGCCGGATCAGGGCGGGGCGGTCGCGCTCCATCTTGTCCGCCTCCGGCAGCAGGTCGTAGTAGATCTTACCGCTGCAGAGCACCAGCCTCGACACCGCGCTCACATCCTCCGGCGAGGAGGGATCGTCGAGCACCGGACGCCAGGTTCCGCCGGCCAGGTCTTCCAGCTTCGAGTTGGCCTGCGGCAGCCGAAGCAGACTCTTGGGCGTCATGACCACCAGGGGCCGCTGCCGGGTGCGCCGCGCCTGCCGCCGCAGCAGGTGGAAGTACTGCGCCGGCGTGGTGGGGTTGGCGACGCGGATGTTGCCTTCGGCCGCGAGCTGGAGGAAGCGCTCCAGCCGCGCGCTGGAGTGCTCCGGACCCTGGCCCTCATACCCGTGCGGCAGCAGCAGGGTGAGGCGGGTCGTGAGTCCCCACTTGGAGAGCCCCGCCGAGAGGAACTGGTCCACGACCACCTGGGCGGCGTTGATGAAGTCGCCGAACTGGGCTTCCCACAGCACCAGCACTTCCGGAGCGGCCGCGCTGTAGCCGTACTCGAAGCCGAGGGTCGCCAGCTCGGAGAGTGGGCTGTTGTACAGCTCCAGCGGTGCGAGCGCGCCGGGGAGCTTCTGGACCGGCGCCCACGCCTGGCCGGTCGCGGCGTCGTGCAGCACGAGGTGGCGCTGACTGAAGGTGCCGCGCTCGGTGTCCTGGCCCGTGAGTCGGAGCGGAACCCCCTCGGTCAGCAGCGAGGCGAGCGCGAGGGTCTCGGCGTGAGCCCAGTCGATTCCGCCCTCGTTCAACGCCGCGCGGCGCCGTTCGAGCTGCTTCCGTAGCTTCGGATGAACCGTGAACCCTTCGGGCCAGGTGAGGAGCTGTTCGTTGAGCGAGGTGATGAACTCGGAAGCCAGCGCGGTCTCGACTTCCTGACCCGCGCCGCCGAATCGCACCTCGCGCTCCTTGGTGATCGATCGCCCGGTACTGGCCTTGAACGACTGCTGGATGTCCACCAGCCGCTGGTAGGCCTGCTCACGATCGCGGTCGCTCTCCTCCTGGGTCAGTACGCCGGCCTCGACCAGGCTCCTCGCGTAGCGCTCGCGCACCGTGGGCAGCGCGCGGATGCGCTCGTACATCACCGGCTGCGTGTACGCCGGCTCGTCGCCCTCGTTGTGCCCGTGGCGGCGATACCCCACGAGGTCGATCAGCATGTCCTGGTGGAAGCGGTCCCGGTACGCCATGGCGAGCCGCACCGCGGCCAGCGAGGCCTCGGGATCGTCGGCGTTGACGTGGATGATCGGGATGTCGAATCCCTTGGCCAGATCGGACGCGTAGCGGGTGGAGCGCGCGTCCTCCATGTCGGTGGTGAAGCCGACCTGGTTGTTGGTGATGAGGTGGAGCGTGCCCCCGGTGCGGTACCCCTTGAGGGAGCCCAGGTTGAGCGTCTCGGCCACCACGCCCTGGCCGGCGAAGGCCGCGTCGCCGTGGATCGCGACCGGGAGGGCCGCGGTAGGATCGTGGTGCGCGTCGCGGCCCCGGCGCTGGGTCTGCTTGGCGCGGGCGCGGCCATCCACCACCGGCGTGACGAACTCCAGGTGGCTCGGGTTGGGCGCCAGCGAGACGGTGATCGCGGTGCCCTTGGAGGTCACGTAGGCGCCCTCGGCCCCGTGATGGTACTTCACGTCTCCGGTGCCGCCTTCCGGCGTGAGCTGCCCTCCCTCCACCAGCCGCCCGCCCTCGAACTCGGCGAAGATCGTCTCGTACGGGCGGCCGATCGTGTGGGCGAGGACGTTCAGCCTGCCGCGGTGGGCCATGCCGATGACCACGTCCCGGGCGCCCGACTCGGCGGCGCGCTCGATCGTGAGATCGAGCATGGGCACCAGCATGTCCACGCCCTCGATCGAGAAGCGCTTCTGGCCCAGGTAGGCCTTGTGGAGGAACTTCTCGAGCGCCTCCACCTCGGTCAGGCGGCTCAGCAGGGCGCGCTGCTCGTCGGGGGAGAGCGGCTGCCGATAGGCGCCCGACTCGATCTTCTCCCGGAGCCACACGCGCTCCTCGTGGGTGGAGATGTGCTCGATCTCGTAGGCCATCGTGCCGCAGTAGGTGGCCTGGAGATGCGGCAGCGACTCGGCCAGCGTCCGTCCCGGCACGGCGATCCGCAGCATCTTGGAGGGGATCGCGGCCATGACCTCGGGGGTGAGCCCGAGCGGCCCGGGGTCGAGCGCGGGGTCGCCGATCGGGGGGGTGCCGAGCGGATCCAGGTGGGCGGCGAGGTGCCCGTGCATCCTGAACGCCTTCGTCAGCGCCATCGCCGCTGCCACGTGGTACAGCATCTCGGGCGCGACGGGACCGGCGTCGTCACGCCTGGCCGCGGGGGCGGCCTTGACGATCTGATAGCTGATCGCCGAGAGCTGAAGGCTTTCTTCGATCAGATCGTAGAACTCGTCGTCACCCTGCAGCAGGTGCTCGACCGTGGCCAGGAACGCGCCCGACTCCGCGCCCTGGATGACGCGGTGGTCGTAGGTGCTCGTGACGGTCATGACCTTGCTGATTCCGAACTCGCGAAGGCGCTCCTCCGCCACGCCGGAGAACTCGGTCGGGTACCCGATCGCCCCGACGGCGATGATGCTGCCCTGTCCGGCCATGAGCCGCGGCACCGAGGCGACGGTCCCCAGTCCGCCCGGATTGGTGAGCGACATCGTGGCACCGGCAAAGTCATCAGGCATGAGCCGGTTGGTGCGCGCCTGCTCCACCAGTCCCTCGTAGGCAGCCTGAAACGCGGCGAAGTCCATCGTCTCGGCGCGCTTGATCACCGGTACCACCAGGCCGCGGCTCCCGTCCTTCCGCTGCACATCCACCGCCAGCCCGAGCGCGATGCCCTCGGGCTGGACCCGATAGGGTGTGCCCTCGTGCATCACGAGGGTGTGCCCCATGACGGGGTGCCGCTTGGTGGCCTGCACCTGGGCGTAGGCGATGAGGTGGGTGAACGAGATCTTGTCCTGCCGGCCCGCGGCCTGAAGCGCCGCATTGATCGCCCGGCGCCGCTCCTCGAGCACGCCCACCGCTACCACCCGCAAGGTCGTCGCGGTGGGGACGGTGAGGCTCTGCTCCATGTTGGCGACGAGCCGGGCGGCCGGTCCCTTGATCGGGCTGGCGCCCGGAGGAAGCGACGCCGGGCCGGTGGCCGCAGGCACGCGCTCGGCGGTATCCGCTGCCTCGGCAGGCCGACTCTGCCCCGCGGTCGCATGGGCCCGCTGGCCGGTCCCGTTGCCGCTGGGCTTCTCCCCGACGATTCCGCTCTCGAACAGGCGACGCCACTCCGGGCCCACCGCGGCGGGATCGCGGAGGAATTCCTCGTACATGGCCTGCGCGAAACCCGCGTTGGCCGTCTCGAACACGTTGGGGTCCACGGAGCTCACCGTCTGAGTGGCTGAGGTGCGCGTAACATGGGGGCTCCGGGCGCTTCCGGAGCCCCCGTACGGCATGAGTAAGATAATGACCAGCCCAACCAGCCGCAGGCACGCCGTCAACCATCGGGCTTGCTGCTCGTCCTATATGTGGTAGGCTCCAATTCGAGACGCCGACGGGAGCCGTGGGCGTCACTCTCTTGAAGACCACCTGTGGTCGGAGGCGTCGCATGCGTTGGTCCGGCATCAATTTGCTCGTCGTGGGAACAGCGGTGGCGGCGTTCGGCGCCGGGTGCAGTGGAGGCGATCAGGGCCCTGGGGAGCCGCCGTTGGCCATCGAGAAGCCGGCCACCAAGAGCGGCGACGAGCAGTTCGGACCGGTGGACCTGGCGCTGGGAAATCCCCTGAGGGTGCTGGTCACCCGCGAGGGGGAGCCGGTCGAGGGAGTGGACGTGGACTGGACCGCGGGACAGGGAGGCTCGTTATCCGACGAGCAGGAGAGCGACGCGGACGGGTTCGCTTCGGTGGTATGGACCCTCGGTCCGGATCAGGGAACCCACTCGGCGACCGCCTCGGTCGAGGGGGCCGAGGGATCACCGCTGACCTACACGGCGACCGCCACTCTGGGGACCGAGCCGCCCCCCGGCCCGACCATCCAGGTGCTGGGCCCGAGCGGCGGCGATCGCTTCGAGCCCAACCTGGTAACCATCACCGTCGGCCAGACCGTCACCTGGTCCTGGCCGGAAGGCGCCCAGGACCACAATGTCGTCCCCGACGACGGCAACAATCCCATTCCGAGCGGGCCGGTGACCGACGGCCCTACGACGTACTCCTTCACCTTCAATCAGGCCGGCTCGTTCCGATATTTCTGCCGGACCCACGGCGGACCGGGTGGTGTCGGCATGTCGGGACGGGTGATCGTCAACGAGGGCCAGCTCTAGACTCAGCGGCGGGCGAACTCCACGTAGCGCGCGGCCTCGGCCGCGATCCGCGCGTCGTCCCAGCCGCGCTCCCGCCCCATG
>JACDHV010000123.1 GCA_013820855.1 Gemmatimonadales bacterium
CCGGTTCGGGCCGCAAGCCACCGCCTTCGCCTCGGGGTGGATGCTGGTGCGGGGCGCACGGCGGCGCCGGTCGCTCGACCGCGGCTTTCCCCTGTCGGATCACGTGGACTGGCCGGGCCTGCTGGCGGCCGTCGAGGCCACCGGGGCCGAGCGGGTGTGGGCGACGCACGGCTTCACCGGCCCGGTGGTTCGCTGGCTGCGGGAGCGCGGACTCGACGCCAGCGCGGTCGAGACGCGATTCCAGGGCGACGTGGACGACGACGGCGCGCGAGAGACCGAGCCGGCGCCGTGAGGGATTTCGCCCGGCTCTACACGGCCCTCGACGAGACCACCGCGACCAACGAGAAGGTCGCGGCGCTGGCCGACTACTTCCGCTCCGCTCCCCCCGCCGATGCAGCCTGGGCGGTGCACTTCCTCACCGGCCGCCGCCCCAAGCGGCTGGTGTCCTCGCCCAAGCTCTCCGCGTGGGCCGCCGAAGCCGCCGCGATCCCGATGTGGCTGTTCGAGGAGAGCCACGCCGCCGTCGGCGATCTCGCCGAGACCATCACGCTGCTGCTGCCCGACAGCGGCGCCTCGAGCGACCGGCCGCTCGCCCACTGGGTCGAGGAGCGCCTGCTGCCGCTCCGGGGGCAGGACGACGCGGTGCAGCGGGAGGAGCTGCTCCGGGCGTGGCGCGAGCTCGACCGCCGCGAGCGCTTCGTCTGGAACAAGCTCATCACCGGGGCGTTCCGGGTCGGCGCATCCACCCGTCTGGTCGAGCGCGCGCTGGCCAGCGCCAGCGGTGTACCCGAGGGCGCGATCGCCCACCGGCTGATGGGCGGCTGGGAGCCGACGCCGGAGTTCTTCGCCCGGCTCGTCACTCACGACGTCCGCGACGCGGACGTCAGCCGGCCCTACCCGTTCCACCTGGCGTCTCCGCTGGAGGCGCGGCGGGAAGATCTCGGCGAGGCCGCCGACTGGATGGTCGAATGGAAGTGGGACGGCATTCGGGCACAGCTCATCCGGCGGGCCGGCCGGACCTTCCTCTGGTCGCGCGGCGACGAGTTGTTGAGCGGCGGGTTTCCCGAAGTGGAAGAGGCGGGCGCGCTGCTCCCGGACGGCACCGTCATCGACGGCCAGCTGCTGCCGTGGGACGGCGAGATGCCGTTGCCATTCTCGGAAATGCAGCGGCGGATCGGCCGGAAGGCGCCGAACCGGAAGATTTTGGCCGAGGTGCCCGTGGTGCTCGTCGCCTATGACCTGCTCGAGGAGGCCGGACACGACCTCCGGGCCGTGGTCCTGGCCGAGCGACGCCGACGGCTCGGTGTGCTATTGGCCGCCACGCCGTCGGCGGGGCGGCTGCGGCTCTCGCCATTGCTGGAGACGCCGAGTTGGGAGGCGGTGACCGGGGCGAGACGCGGTGCCCGGGCGCTGGGCGCCGAAGGCCTCATGCTCAAGCGCCGGAAGAGCGCGTACGGGGTGGGACGGCGCAAGGGCGACTGGTGGAAGTGGAAGGTCGAGCCGCACAGCGTCGACGCGGTGCTGCTGTACGCACAGCCGGGAAGCGGACGGCGGGCCGGGCTCTTCACCGACTACACCTTCGGGGTCTGGGACGGCGAGCGACTCGTGCCGTTCGCCAAGGCTTACACCGGGCTGACCGACGAGGAGATTCGACGGGTGGACGCCTTCGTGCGGCGGAACACGCTGGAAAAGCACGGGCCCCTGCGCGTGGTGAAGCCCGAGCTGGTGTTCGAGCTGGCGTTCGAGGGGATCCAAACATCGTCCCGCCACAAGTCGGGAATCGCGGTACGCTTTCCCCGCATGGCGCGGTGGCGCACCGACAAGCGGGCGGCGGATGCCGACTCGCTGGAGATGGTGCGCCGGCTGCTCACTCCGCCTTGATTGCTGCCACGGGGTCGGTGCGCGCGGCGCGGAGCGCCGCCGGCCGGGTCGCTACCGCCGCAGCAGCGGAATCCGCACGCCGCGCGCCGAGCATACCAGCAGCGTGGCGAAGCGCCGGGCCCGGGTCTCCTCGCGCTTCGCCTCCAGAAGATGCTCGTCCGGCGGTAGCCCGGCGGCTGCGACCGGAAGAACTCCCGCGCCTGCCGATGGCGCGCGAGCTCGCGGGCGAACGCCGGTGCCAGCGCGGTGGGCTTCGACTCGGAGGAATGCCGCAGGGATCTCCGCTCCTGTCGTGTCGCGAAGGCCGATCGTCCCGCCGGCCGCATGAGCCCCGCCTCGAGCTCGGCCGCTTTGCGGATGTTGACCGCGCTCCAGACGCTCTTCGGCTTCCGCGGCGTGAGGCGCACGCTGAAGCTCTCGTCGTCCAGGCGCCGCCGCACCCCGTCGATCCAGCCGAAGCAGAGCGCCTCGTCCAGTGCTTCCGCATAGCCGATGCCTTTCCCGCGGGCATGCCGCTTGTAGCAGCGCACCACCACCTCGCTCGCCCGCGCGTGGTTCCTCACCAGCCAGGACCGGAGCGCCCCCGCCGAGGCGAACTCGTCAGCCGGCCCCGGCGCGGTCTTCCGAGCGAGACCCACGGGTATACCCCATCGCCGGCTTCCCGATCTGCCGGCGGAGAAAGGCGGCCTGACCGACGTGATAGGACTCGTGCTGTGTGAGAAAGGCGATGAGC
Organism: Gemmatimonadales bacterium; assembly: GCA_013820855.1. Lineage (GTDB taxonomy): Bacteria > Gemmatimonadota > Gemmatimonadetes > Gemmatimonadales > GWC2-71-9 > CAVVWJ01. The sequence continues at coordinate 2,615 of JACDHV010000123.1, forward strand.
CCGAGCCGGGTACTGTCGCCCATGGGGAAGCGGTGCGCGTTCGGCTCGTTTCGCTCCTCGGACGTGAGCGACGGCAGCACCGCGGGAGATGATAGCCGATGGCCCGCCACGCCGCCCGCAGCTCGTCGATCGGCGGCCATGTCGGGACATCGTCTATGCCGCGCGTGTCGGCCAGTAGCGGCGTCAGCGGGTTCGCCAGTGGCCGCTTCAAACGGGTCGCCATGAAGTGCCGGGTGTCCGTCAGTGAGCGATCAGGGACACCAGGCTGTTCCCCTGCCCTGCAAGCCGGTGCCGCGCCTCCTCCTCCGACACCCCGTCCAGGCAGTTGAGCAGGAGGTCGGTGTTGAGGTCCAGGATCGCGGCCAGCGGCGCGACTGCCGGATTCATCGAGCCTCCTTCATGCGTGGTCCGAGACCGCGGTCACGCCCTGCGCCCGGGCGCAGTGGGCGCAGCAGTAGAAGGTGCTGTTGGCCTCGATGCCGTGGCCCAGGATCTTGCACCGGCAATGCTGGCAGACGGGTGCCAGCTTGTGGATCGCGCACTCGAAGCTGTCGAACGTATGGGTGTGTCCGGCGGCGACCACCTGAAACGCGAGATAGTAGTCGTTGCCGCAGACTTCGCAGACGGCCATGGTTCTCCTCCGTGTCGGGCCCGGGGGCCGGCGCGCCAGACGCTGCCGCCGGCAATGGATGTATACCTTTCCACCATGTCGAAGTTCATCTGTACGACCTGTGGCGTCCAGTACGACGAGTCGCCCGCCCCGCCGGCGTCGTGCGTGATCTGCTCCGAGGAGCGCCAGTACATCGGCTGGCAGGGCCAGCAGTGGACCACGCTCGAGGAGCTCCGGCAGGACCACCGAAGCAGAATCGAGCCCGAGGGCCCCGGCCTGACAGGCATCGGGATCGAGCCGGCATTCGCCATCGGGCAGCGGGCACTCCACATCCGCGCGGCCGGCGGCTTCGTGTGGGACTGCACCAGCCTGGTGGATGACGCGGTGACGGCCCGGCTGGGCGAGCTCGGGGGCGTCCGTGCGATGGCGATCTCCCACCCGCACTTCTACTCCTCCATGGTCGAGTGGAGCCGGGCCTTGGGCGGTATCCCGATCTACCTCCACGAGGCCGATCGGGATTGGGTCATGCGTGACGACCCGGCCATCGTGTACTGGGGCGGCGGCGCGCTCGAGGTCGGCCCCGGCCTCACGCTGATCCACTGCGGCGGCCACTTCGCCGGCAGTACGGTGCTCCACTGGGCCGAGGGCGCCGATGGCCTGGGCGCCCTGCTCACCGGCGATTCGATCATGGTCGCCCAGGACCGGCGCACGGTCGGCTTCATGTACAGCTACCCCAACCTGATCCCGCTCGACGCCACCGCGGTCCAGCGGATCGTGGACGCGGTGGCGCCGTTCGAGTTCGAGCAGATCTACGGCGGATGGACGGGAAAGAACGTACTGGAGGCCGGCGGCCAGGCTATCCGGTACTCCGCCCGGCGCTACCGGCACGCGATCGGGGCCGCGTGAGCGAGACCGGCGGTCGGCGGGGCGGCTCCGCACTGGCCGTGGACCTCCGCCGTGCCCGTGCCGCGCGCCGCAAGGAAGCGCAGCCCGTCGCGGCACCCAAGGCTCGCCGGAGAGCGCGGCGCGTCGTCGAGTGCGCCGACCAGGAGCCGACCGAGTGCGTGCGCGAGTGGTTCGGGCGGCACGAGTGGGAGCCGTTTCTCTTTCAGGAGGAGGTCTGGCGAGCCTACCTCGCCGGGGAGAGCGGGCTGATTCACGCGGCCACCGGTACCGGAAAGACTTACGCGGCATGGATGGGCCCACTGCTCGAATGGCTGCGCGACTATCCCGCGGCCTCGCGCCGGTCCTCCGCCCCGCTCACGGTGCTCTGGATCACCCCGCTTCGCGCCCTGGCCGGCGACACCGAGGCCGCGCTTCGCGCGCCTGTCGAGGATCTCGGCATCCCGTGGAGCGTGGAGTCCCGCACCGGCGACACATCGGCCCGGATCCGCGCACGCCAGCGGGAGCGGCTGCCCAGCGCGCTGGTGACTACGCCCGAGAGCCTGTCGCTCCTGCTGACCCGGGACGATGCCTCCACGCTCTTCGACCACCTCCAGTTGGTCGTCGTGGACGAGTGGCACGAATTGATGGCCTCGAAGCGTGGCGTGCAGACCGAACTCTGCCTCGCGCGGCTGCGCCGGTTCCGGCCCGGGCTGCGTACGCTCGGACTCTCCGCCACCCTCGGCAATCTCGACACGGCGCGCGACGCGTTGCTCGGTGTGGGCACCGGAGGCGAGCCGCGGCCCGGACGAATCTTTCAAGGGCTCGTTCCCAAGGCGCTGGAGGTGGATGCGCTCATCCCCGGGACCATGGAGCGGTTTCCCTGGTCGGGCCAAATCGGTCTCCGACTCCTCCCGGAGGTGATCCGGGCGATCGAGGAGGGCGAGACGTCCCTGGTGTTCACCAACACCCGCGCCACCGCCGAGATCTGGTTCCAGGCGCTGCTCGCCGCCCGGCCCGACTGGGCGGGCATCCTGGCTCTGCACCACGGCTCCATGGACCGTGCGACCCGCGAATGGGTGGAGGACGGGCTGCGGGAGGGCAAGCTGCGCTGCGTCGTCTGCACTTCGACGCTCGACCTGGGCGTGGATTTCACGCCGGTGGACCGCGTCCTCCAGGTGGGGAGCCCCAAGAGCGTGGGGCGCCTCATCCAGCGGGCGGGACGCAGTGGACACCGACCCGGAGCGGTGAGCCGACTCACCTGCGTCCCCACCAACGCCCTGGAGCTGGTGGACGTCGCCGCCGCCCGCGCGGCGCTCGACGCCCGCGAGATCGAGGCGCGCCGCCCGGTCGAGCGGCCGCTGGATCTGCTGGCGCAGCACGCCGTCACCGTCGCCCTCGGCGGGGGGTTCCGGGCCGACGAGTTGCTGGCCGAGGTGCGGACCGCCTGGGCCTACCGCGGCCTGCGCGACGACGAGTGGGGCTGGGTGCTCGACTTCATCACCCGTGGCGGCACCGCGCTGCAGTCGTACCCCGAGTACAGCAAAGTGGTCGAGCGCGACGGTCGGTACGAGGTCACGGGCCGGATGGCGGCGATGCGGCACCGGCTGTCCATCGGCACCATCGTGAGCGAATCGGCCATGAAGGTCCAGCTGCTCCGCGGCCGCACGATCGGCACGGTGGAGGAGAACTTCATCGCGCGGCTCCGGCCAGGCGACGTGTTCACCTTCGCCGGCCGGGTGCTGGAATTCGTGCGGGTGCGGGGGATGGTGGCGCACGTGCGGCGGTCCACCGCCAAGAGCAACTCGGTCCCGCACTGGTCGGGTGCCCGGATGCCCATTTCGCCCCAGCTCGCCGCCTGGATCCGGGTCAAGCTCGATGAGGCGCGCCGCGGTATTTACCAGGGGCGGGAGATGGAGGCGGTCCGGGGAATCCTCGAGCTGCAGGCGGCGTGGTCCCGGCTTCCCGCTCCCGACGAGCTGCTGATCGAGCGGGTGCGCACCAGGGAGGGCCACCACCTCTTCTTCTATCCGGTCGAGGGCCGCCTGGTCCACGAGGGGCTGGCGGCCCTGTTCGCCTACCGCATGGCGCAGCTCCGGCCGATCTCGTTCACGCTCGCGGCGAACGACTACGGTCTGGAGCTGCTTTCGGCCGAGGGGGCGCCGCTGGATGAATCGCTCGAGGCCGGGCTGCTCTCCTCCGAGCACCTGTTGCACGACATTCCCGCGAGCCTGAACGCCGCCGAGCTCGCGCGGCGGCAGTTCCGCGAGATCGCGCGGATCGCGGGGCTGGTGTTTCAGGGGTACCCGGGGGCGGCCAAGGCGGTCCAGCAGGTGCAGGCGTCGAGCGAGCTGATCTACGACGTCTTCGCCCGCTACGACCCCGACAACCTTCTTCTCTTCCAGGCGCATCGCGAGGTGATGGAACGGCAGCTCGAGCAGAGCCGGCTCGGCCGTGCCCTCGAGCGGATCGCGGGGGGCTCGGTCACCGTGGTCGAGGTGGAGCGGCCGACGCCACTCGCCTTTCCGCTCCTGGTCGATCGCGCGCGGGAGCAGGTGACGTCGGAGAAGCTCGCCGACCGGATCCGGCGGATGGCCGCCCCGCTGGAGCGGGCGGCGGAGGGTACCCGCTTCGCCCGGAGCGCACGCCGGGGCTTTCGGAGCGGCGGGTGAGCGAGGTCCCGCTCACGCTCGCAGGCGAGGACGTGCGGCTGCTGCCGGAGCGCGCGCTCTTCTGGCAGCGCACCTGCACGCTGGTGGTCGCCGACGTGCACTGGGGCAAGGGGGCGACCTTCCGCGCCGCGGGCATCCCCGTCCCCGGCGGCACCACCGGCGAGGACCTCGCCCGGCTCGACGCGGCGCTCGCCCGCACCGGCGCCCGGCGGCTGATCGTGCTGGGGGATCTCTTCCACGCGAAGGCGGGGCGGGTCGCCACCCGGACGCTCGCGGCGCTTCGCGAGTGGCGGGAGCGCACCTCCAGGCTCGAGATCCAGCTGGTGCGCGGCAATCACGACCGCCACGCGGGCGATCCGCCCGACGCCCTCCGCATCAATTGCGTCAACTCGCCGGCCTTTCTGCCACCCTTCGTGCTGCGCCACGAGCCGCGGGAGTCCAACGAGGGGTACACCCTGGCGGGACACCTGCATCCGGGACTGGTGGTGAGCGGGCCCGCGCTCCAGCGGGAGCGCCTGCCCTGCTTCCTGGTCCGCCCCGGACTCGCCGTCCTCCCCGCCTTCGGCAGCTTCACCGGGATGGCATCCGTGATCCCCGCACCGGGCGACCACGCCTTCGTGGTGGCCGACGGCGAGGTGCTGCCGATCGGCTAGCTTGCGGCATCCGCGCCTCGCCGGTAGTCTCTCACGGCCGTCCTTCCCGAAATGCCGATGTCCGACCTGCTCGCCGCCCGTTCTCAGATGGCGATGTCCCTCGCCTTCCACATCATCTTCGCCGTCGTGGGGATCGGCCTGCCGGTGCTCATGGTCATCGCCGAGCGGCGCTGGCAGAAGACCGGCGACCCGATCTATCTCGAGCTCGCCAAGCGGTGGGCCAAGGGAACGGCGATCCTCTTCGCGGTCGGCGCGGTCTCGGGGACGGTGCTCTCCTTCGAGCTCGGGCTCCTGTGGCCGGCGTTCATGGAGGCCGCCGGCCCGATCATCGGCATGCCGTTCTCCCTCGAGGGATTCGCCTTCTTCACCGAGGCGATCTTCCTGGGGGTGTACCTCTACGGATGGAACCGGATCACGCCCAGGGCCCACCTCTGGGCGGGTATCCTGGTGGCCGTGAGCGGCGCGGCGTCCGGCGTCTTCGTGGTGATCGCCAATGCCTGGATGAACGCGCCCACCGGCTTCGAGCTGGTGAACGGCCGGATCGCCAACGTGGACCCGATCGCCGGCATGATGAACCCCATGGCATTTCAGCAGACGCTGCACATGACCCTGGCCGCGCTCGCCGCGACCGGGTTCGCGGTCGCGGGCATCCACGCGTTCCTGCTTCTCTTCGACCGCGACAACGCGTTTCACCGCCGCGCCCTGTCGATCGCGCTGCTGGTCAGCGCGCCGGCCGCCCTGCTCCAGCCGGTTTCGGGAGACCTGAGCGCCAAGGCGGTGGCCCGGCTGCAGCCGGCCAAGTTCGCCGCCATGGAGGCTCACTTCCGGACCGGCACCCGCGTCCCGCTGCTCATCGGCGGGTGGCCCGACATGGACAAGGGCGAGACCGCCTACGCGATCCGCATACCGGGCGGCCTGTCATTTCTCGCCTTTGGGGACTTCGACGCCGAGGTCAAGGGTCTCGAGGAGTTCCCGCGCGGCGAGTGGCCCCACGTGCCCATCGTGCACACAGCCTTTCAGATCATGGTGGCGCTGGGCACGTATCTGGTGCTGGTGTCGCTCTGGGCGGCGTGGGTCGGGTGGCGCCGCAGGGACGTCGGCGCGGACCGGCGGCTGCTCGTGGCACTGGCCCTCGCCACCCCCATGGGATTCATCGCGATCGAGGCCGGCTGGACGGTCACCGAGGTCGGGCGGCAGCCGTGGATCATCTACGGGGTGATGCGCACGGCGGACGCCGTGACGCCGATGCCGGCCTGATCTACCCCTTCACGGCGTTCACCGTGCTCTACTGCTTTCTGGCTGTCATCGTCGCGTGGCTGCTCTATCGCCAGATCATCCGCAGCCCGCGAGGCAGCGAATGGACCCGGCTCTACGCGCCGGCGCGGAGGGGCGATGCCTGATCTCGCCCTCGCCGATGTCCTCGCCGCTCTCCTCGCGCTCTCGCTCAACGCCTACGTGCTCCTCGGCGGCGCCGACTTCGGCGGCGGGGTGTGGGTCATGCTCGCCACCGGTCCCCGTCGCGCGCGGCAGCGGGAGGTGATCGCGCACGCCATCGGCCCGATCTGGGAAGCGAATCACGTCTGGCTGATCCTCGCAGTCGTGCTCGCGTTCACCTGCTTTGCCCCGGTGTTCGCGCGGATCATGACCGTGCTGCATATTCCGGTCTCCCTCATGCTGGTCGGGATCGTGCTGCGGGGCTCGGCGTTCACCTTCCGCACCTACGACGACCAGCACGACGCGGCGCAGCACCGGTGGGGGCGGATCTTCGCCAGCGCAAGCATCCTCACCCCGCTGCTCCTCGGCGTGTGCATCGGGGCGGTGGCGAGCGGGAGCGTGGTGGCCCCGACCCAGGGCGGCTTCGCCGAGCGCTTCGTCGATCCCTGGCTCACGCCGTTCGCCTTCGCGGTGGGCGTGCTGACTCTGGCGCTCTTCGCGTTCCTCGCGGCGGTCTTTCTCACTATGGAGACGAGGGACCCCGAGCTGGTCGAGGATTTCAGGCGGCGGGCGCTCGGGGCCGGAGTCGCGGTCTTCCTGGCCTCCGGGCTGGCGCTGCTGCTGTCGTTCGACGACGCGCCGCTCATGGGTCGTGGACTGATGGCCTCGAGCTGGGCGCTGCCTCTCCATCTGGCCACCGCGGTGTCCGCGATCGTGGTGTTCGCCGCGCTCTGGCACCGCCGCTACCGCGCGGCGCGGCTGCTGGCAGGCCTCCAGGTGTCCTGCATCTTCTGGGGCTGGGTGGTGTCGCAGTACCCCTACCTGGTCCCGCCGGATCTCACCGTCGCGGGCGCCGCGGCGCCCGAGATCACGCTGCGGATCACGGTATGGGCGCTGGCCCTGGGAACGCTGGTGCTGGCGCCGTCGTTGATCTATCTCTTTCGGGTGCTCAAGAGCGGCCCGGCGCACGAGGAATGAGTCTCATGATCGAGGTGGCCTACATGTCCAACGCCCTCGTACGCACCCCGCGCCTCGATCTCACGCCATTGAGTGCCGAGGCCATCGACGCGCTGCTGAC
>JACDHV010000124.1:0-1648 GCA_013820855.1 Gemmatimonadales bacterium
TGTGAGCGCTCCTTGCGTGCGCTCGGCGCCCAGCGCATCGCACTGTACCAGCTGCATGCGCCGGACTCCCAGGTCCCCTTCGAGGAGAGCGTCGGCGCGCTCGCGGAGCTGCGGCGCGAAGGCAAGGTCCGGTGGGTCGGCCTCTCCAACGTCTCGGTTGCACAGATCCGCGCGGCGGAGGCGATCGTGCCCGTCGCCTCGGTGCAGAATCGACTCAATCCATTCTTTCGGGAGGCACTCCACGACGGCGTGGTCCGCTACTGCACGGAGCGGGAGATCGGTTTCCTGGCCTACAGCCCCACGGGCGGCGGACGCCTCAATCGGAAGCTGCCCGAGCACCCGGTGTTGCGCCCCATGGCGGCGCGACTCGGCGTCTCGGCGCATGCGCTGGTCCTCGCATGGGTACTGGCCCAATCCGCCGCGGTGATCGCGATCCCCAGCGCGCGACGCGTCGCCCATGCACTCGACAGCGTCCGAGCGGCGACGCTGGAGCTCTCCCCGGAGGATCTCGCCACGATCGATGGGGCGCAGTTCTCGCGGGCGTGACCCGCGCTAGCTCCACCGCACGAGGGTCGACCCGATGGTGAAGCCGGCTCCCACCGCGACGAACACGACGAGATCGCCCCGCTTCAGCTTCCCGCCCCGCACCACGTCGTCGAGCGCCAGGGGCAGCGTCGCGGCCGTCGTATTCCCGAAGCGCGCGATGACCGAGGCCATGCGCTCGCGCGGAAGGCCGAGGCGGTCGGCCGTGGCGTCGAGAATGCGTTGGTTGGCCTGGTGCGGGATCACCGCCGCTAGATCCGTCGCCCTCAAGGCGTGACGCTCGAGCAGCCGCTCGACGCTTCCCGCCATCTGCGACACCGCGAACTTGAACACGGTTCGGCCGTTCTGCTTCAGGTAGTGCTCCCGGGCCGCGACCGTCCCCGTGGTCGCCGGCTTGAGGCTGCCGCCCGCCGGCATCATGAGATCGCTCGCCCCGCTCCCGTCCACGCGATGCACAAAATCGAGAATTCCGTACCCGGGCTCCGCCTCCTCCAGCAGCACGGCGCCGGCACCGTCCCCGAAGAGCACGGCGGTCGTGCGGTCCAGGGGGTCGATGATGGCGCTCATGAGGTCGGCTCCGACGACGACGACCCGCCGGTGCGCTCCCGACGCGACGAATTGCGCCCCCGTGGTGAGTGCGTAGAGGAAGCCGGAGCACGCGGCGGAGAGGTCGAAGCCCCAGACGTTCTCCAGCCCGAGCCGGTCCTGGATGAGACACGCCGTGGCCGGAAAGAGCATGTCCGGGGTCACCGTCGCGACTACCAGGACGTCCACGTCCCGGGGCCCCAAATTTCTCGCGGCCATCAGCCGGCGCACCGCCTCGGCGCCCATGGTGGAGGTCGTCTCGCCCGGCGCGCCGATCCGGCGCTCCCGGATGCCGGTCCGCGTGATGATCCACTCGTCCGATGTGTCGAGCGTGCGGGCGAGCTCGGCGTTGGCGACCACGCGGTCGGGCACATAGGTCGCGACACCGGTGATGGCGGCGCGGCGCGGGTTGGCGCGAGAGGTGTCGGGCATGCACGAAGTTATATTCCCGCCCATGCCGCCCACCATCCGCAGGCCCACCGTCACGACCAACGTCGGCGGAGTCCCCGTAGGATCGGGG
>JACDHV010000124.1:1658-9925 GCA_013820855.1 Gemmatimonadales bacterium
CAGTCCATGACCAACACCGACACGGCCGACGTCGCGGCCACGGTGCGGCAGGTCGCCGCCCTCGCACGGGCCGGCAGCGAGCTGGTGCGGGTCACGGTCAACAACGACGAGGCGGCCGCCGCGGTCCCCCGCATCGCGGACGCCCTGGACCGCATGGGCCTGGCCGTACCGGTCATCGGAGACTTCCATTACAACGGCCACCTGCTCCTCACCCGGCACCCCGCCTGCGCCCGTGCGCTCGCCAAGTACCGGATCAATCCCGGGAACGTCGGCGGCAAGCGGGCCGACGAGAACTTCCGCGCCATCATCGACGTCGCGCTGGCCAACGACAAACCCGTGCGGATCGGCGTGAACTGGGGCTCGCTCGATCAGAGCCTCCTCACCGAGATGATGGATGCCAATGCACGCCAGGACCATCCAGCCGATGCGCGCGACGTCACCATGGAGGCCATGGTCGAGAGCGCGCTTCGCTCCGCGGCGCTGGCCGAGTTCGCCGGCATGAGGCACGAGCGGATCGTGCTGAGCGCAAAGGTGTCGGGGGTTCAGGATCTGGTGGACGTCTACCGTATGCTCGCCGGCCGCTGCGATTACCCCCTCCACCTCGGCCTGACCGAAGCGGGGCTGGGGGCCAAGGGGATCATCGCCAGCACCGCCGGTCTCAGCATCCTGCTCCAGGAGGGGATCGGCGATACCATCCGGGTCTCGCTCACCCCGGCGCCGGGCGGCGATCGGACCGAGGAGGTCCAGGTCGCCCAGCAGGTGCTTCAGTCGCTCGGTCTCCGAAGCTTCACCCCCCAGGTGACCAGCTGTCCCGGGTGTGGACGCACCACCAGCACCTTCTTCCAGGAGATGGCCCAGCAGATCCAGGATTACCTGCGGGAGAAGATGCCGGTCTGGCGGCAGGAGCGGCCGGGCGTCGCGGAGATGAAGGTCGCGGTGATGGGCTGCGTCGTGAACGGCCCGGGGGAGTCGAAGCACGCCAACATCGGCATCTCGCTGCCCGGCACGTTCGAGGAGCCCAAGGCGCCGGTGTACGTGGACGGTCGCCTCCTGGTGACACTGAAGGGGGACCGGATCGTGGCGGAGTTCCTCGAGATCCTGGAGGAGTACGTCGCCTCCCGGTACGGAAGCGAGGCGGTCGCCGCGCGGTCGTAGCCCGGCCGAGCAGTTCCCGTACCGGCGCCACGTTATACTCCTGTCGTGCCGCTCGTTCTCCAGACCTCGCTCGAAGCCACCCTGCGCCACGAGCCGCTCGCGGCCGTGCCGGTGCTGTTCGCCGCCGGTCTTGCCACCAGCCTGACGCCATGCGTCTACCCCATGATTCCGATCACCGCGGGCATCCTGGGTGGGGCGGGGGCCGCCGGCGTCTCGCGCGGCCGGACGGCGGGACTCACCGCGGCCTACGTAGTCGGGTTGGCGCTCGTGTATGCCCTGCTGGGGCTGCTGGCGGGGCTCACCGGCTCGCTCTTCGGGTCGATCGCATCGAGTCCGTGGGCCTACTTCCTGGTGGGCAACCTGCTGCTGGTGTTGGGGCTGGCCCTGTTGGACGTCTTTACTGTCAACCCGCCCCAGAAGGTGGCGGTCTGGGCCGGCCGGCTCGGCGCCGGCTCGGCCGGCGGGGCGTTCACCATGGGGGCGGCGAGCGGGCTGGTGGCGGCGCCCTGCGGGGCTCCCGCCTTCGCTGCGGTGCTGACCTTCGTCGCCTCCACCGGCAGCGCCGTCCTCGGGTTCCTGTACCTGTTCGTGTTCTCGCTCGGGCTCACCGCGCTGCTGGTGGCCGTGGGCCTCTCGAGCGGCCTGCTCGCGACCCTGCCCGCCGCCGGCCGCTGGACCATCTGGGTCAAGCGCGGCGGAGGAGTGCTGCTCCTGCTTATGGCCGAGTACTACTTCGTGCGCGTGGGGAGCGTCCTGTGAAGCACTTCGGCATCGCTCTGGGACTTCTCGCCTTCGTTGCCGCCGCCGAAGTGGGCGCACAGGAGACGGGCCTCGCGCTGGGCACCAGGGCGCCGGCCGTGGCCGTACGCGATCTCGATGGCAACCTCGTGGACCTCGGACAGTATCTGGGCAAGCAGCCGCTGTTCCTCGAGTGGTGGGCCACCTGGTGCGAGCAGTGCGACGTGCTGCTGCCGCGGGTGCGCGCCGCCCGGGCTGAGCTGGGCGATAAGGTCCAGTTTCTGGGAATCAATGTCGCCGTCAACCAGTCTCCCGATCGGGTTCGGCGCTATATCAAATCCACCGATGTACCGTTTCGTACGCTCTACGATGACGAGGGCGTCAGCACTCGGGCCTATGCGGCCCCGACCACGTCCTACGTGGTCATCGTGGATCGGTCCGGTCACGTCGCGTACACGGGTACGGGCGGCGACCAGGATTTCGTCGGCGCGCTCCGCCGGGTGGCCGCGCCGTGATCTCTCTCTCGTTCAGGGGCTCGACGCTCATGCGACTGCACGTTCTCGGGCTGGCGGGATGTCTGCTCGCCGCCCACGTCTCCGCGCTCAGCGCCCAAGACGCCGCCGGCGTGTCCAGGGCGATTGTCGTCGGCGGCCCGCGGGAGGGTACCACCGCGCCCGAATTCTCACTTCCGTGGGCCAACCGCGAGGCCGTGGGCCCCACCGACGCACCCTACGAGCTCTGGCGCGATCGGGGAAAGACCGTGGTGCTCGCCTTTTACCCCAGCGACTTCACGAAGGGGTGCACGGCGCAAATGCAGACCTTCGCCGATCAGTACGACACCTTGTTCGGATCTGACGTGGTGGTGGTGGGGATCAATGCCGACTCGCTCGAGACCCATCGCCGCTTCGCCGCCAGTCTCGACCTCCCATTCCGGCTTCTGACCGATCCGGATCAGGACGTCGCGCGCAAGTACGGCAGTAGCAGCGACAGCGGCCGGCCGCGCCGGACCGTCTTCGTGATCGGCCCCGATGGCCGGGTCAAGTATCGCAACCTTCAGTTCAACGCGCTCGATCCCCGAGACTACTCGGAGCTCGGCTCGGCGGTCCAGGCGGCACGCGACGGCTGAGCCGCTCGGCACTCACTCCCGGAGGACAGCATTCGCGCCATCCGCCCTGCCGCGCTCGCCCTCGCGGCCGTTGCCAGCCTTGCTCCGGCGGCGCTCTCGGCCCAGGAAGAAGACAAGAGCGAGCGGCTGAACCGGGTGTGGCAGATCGAAAATCTGCGCACCGGGTTCTGCGTGGAGCTCCTGCTCGACCCGGCACAGCTCGACGTAGGGCTGCCTCGCGACGCGCGTCCCCTTCGGGCGGACGCCGCCGAGGACCTGAGCGCCGCGCTGCGCACAGTGATCGCCAACCAGCCCGAATATGGCGCCTGGACACCCTCGACGCTCTGCCTCTACTACATGCAGACCGTCGACGTCGGATCGCTGCGGGTGACGGAGCGGGATCCCGACAAGTTCCCGATGCTCGGATTCTGGGCCCTCGCCGCCACCGACGTCAGAGGTGGCGGCCGAAAGGATGTCGTGCTGCGCCTCTTCACCAACAACGGACGCCTCGAGCGCGCCGGCCAGGTGAACGGGCTTGACCTCCGGACGGTGCGAAGCACGGTCCGCGAAATTGCCGACGAAGACGACCCCCGGGCTCCACCCCTCGGGACCCGCTACCAGTTCAAGCTGGGTAAGACGCTGGTCACGTGGGATGAGCGCACCGTCAGCGACAGCACCCCGGCCACGGGCATGGTGGCGGCCCAGTGGCAGGCCGACAGCAAGAAGCGCGGCCCCATGTCCGCTCGACTCGCGCTCGTGCCGAAGTGGACCAGGCCGATGGTGGGGTCGCTACGCGTGGAGGGGGAGGACGCCTTCGCGCGCGCTCTCAAGGGCTCGCCCATTCGTTACGTTGCCCCCGCCGTGCTCGGCGGTACGGGAGAACTCGCGTTCGGACGCTGAGATCTTCTCCGCCCTCCCTCCCGGCAGGGCGTCATGTCGAAGATGTTCATAATTAGACACTCTGAATAAATAAAGGCACGGTGGCGACACTGTCGTCATGTTCGCAGAGGAGGTTTAGTGGCTTTCCTATCTGGTTCTTTCCGTGGTGTTTGTCTCGCATCACCTCAGGTCATTTGGTAGACATCATCGTCTTGTGATCGCCCGCAGAACAGCCCACTCCAGATATTCACTTAGCGGACTTATCAACATGTGGAAACCGCCCTTAATCGCTGTTCTCGGCGCCGAGTGCTGCAGAGAGTGACGCTCGGCCACGCGGTGCCGCCGAGCGGCGGGGTGCTGCGCGGGCGCCGGGTGATGAGCCTTGTTCCCGGCGTGAAAGGTGAGGCTCTCTGGTGGCGTGATGGCCGCATTCAGGGTGTCGGAAGCGCCGTGGAGATAGACCGTCGGGCGCCTGGGCACCTCCCCCGCTTCGACTGCCCGGATACGCTCATCACACCGGGTTTCGTGGATGGCCATACCCACTTCGCCATGTGGGCCCTGGCGCGCCGCCGGGTCCGACTGGCGGGCGCACGGACCAGGGCAGAGGCGGTGGCCGCGGTCGCCGCCGGCGCCCCTTCGCAGGGCTGGGTCGTGGGGCATGGCTGGGATGCGAACGGCTGGACCGAGGCTCCCGACCGACATGCCCTCGACGCGGTCCATGCGAACCCGGTGTATCTCGACTCTCTCGACGTGCATGCCGCGTGGGTGAACAGCGCCGCGCTCGCCGTCGCCCGCGTCTCGCGGGAAACTCCAGACCCGCCCGGTGGGAGGATCGTGCGGGCTGCGGCGGGCGAGCCCACCGGCCTGCTGCTCGAGCGCGCGGTGGAACTGGTCGCCAAGGCGGTTCCACTACCCTCTTCGGAGATTCTCGACCAGGCCATGCGCGAGGCGCAGACCGAGGCGCATCGCCTGGGGCTGACGGGTATCCACAATGTGGAGGACGAAAACGGCGTGGCGGTCCTTCCGACGTCTCCAGGAGTCGGGCGAGCTGCGGCTCCGGGTGCTCTTCCACCCGCCGGTGGCGTCGCTCCCCGCCCTGATTCAGCGCGGGGCACGGAGTGGAGCGGGCACGCCGTGGCTCGGGCTGGGCGGCGTGAAGCTCTTTCTCGACGGCAGTCTCGGCAGCCGCACCGCATGGATGCTCGAGCCGTACGAGGGCAGTCGCGATCGCGGGATGCCGGTAGTCGGCGAGCGCGAAGCCGACGAGGCGATGCGCGCCGCGGCCGCGAACGGGATCGCCGTCACAGTGCATGCCATCGGCGACGCCGCGGTCCGGCGAGCGCTCGACCTGATCGAGCGGCTGCCGCGCGTGGCGCTGCCGCATCGCATCGAGCACCTCCAGTGCGTGCATCCGGCCGATCTTGCGCGGGCGGCGCGGGCCAGGGTGGTGGCCTCGATGCAACCCGCCCACCTCCTCACCGACATTCCGCTGGTGGATCGTCACTGGGGCCGTCTTCGGCAGCGACGTCCCCGTGGCCACGATCGACCCGCGGGCCGGCGTGTGCGCCGCCCTGGAGCGGAGGGGCTTCGACGGAGCCCCCCGGAAAGGCTGGCGGCCGGAGGAGAAGATCGGCTACCAGGATGTGGTCCGCGGGTACACCCTCGAAGCCGCCCGCGCCTCGGGGACGTCGGCCCGGCTGGGTACGCTCCGGCCGGGCGGTGCTCACCGTCGTGGGCGGGAGGGTCGTGATGCATCGCTGAGCGGCCGCCGTTAGAATATCCGGATGCCTACCTCCGTGAGACGAACCAAAATCGTCGCGACCCTCGGCCCCGCCTGGGCCGAGCCCCACCAGATGATGGCGCTCCTCGACGCCGGAGTGAACGTCGTGCGCATCAACGCGTCGCACGCCACGTCCGAGCTTCGAGCCCGCTGGGTCGAGGAGCTCCAGGGTCTCATGAAGGACCGCCCCCTGTCCGGCGCGATCCTGGTGGACCTGCAGGGTCCGCGCATCCGGGTGGGCACGCTGCCGGAGCCGCTTCACCTCGAGGCGGGGCAGCGGGTCGTCTTCGCGCCCGAGGGCGAGGCCCGCGCCGGCGAGATCCCCACGACCTACGAGGCGCTCGCGGCCGACATGCGTCTCGGCGCCAGGATCCTGCTGAACGACGGACTGTTGGCGCTCGAAGCGACCGGCGTCCGGAACCAGCGGGTGGAAGCCGTGGTGCACTACGGCGGCGAGCTCCGGTCGCACAAGGGAATGAATCTTCCCGGCCTCGAGGTGAGCGCGCCCGCGCTCACCCCCAAGGACCTGGAGGACGTCCGGCAGGCGGTCGAGCTCGGGGTGGACTACATCGCGCTGTCGTTCGTCCGGCGGCGGGAGGACATGGAGGAGCTTCGCGCGCTGGTGCCGCGGAGCACCAAGCTGATCGCGAAGATCGAGAAGGACACGGCGCTCCGGAATCTCTGCGAGATCCTCGATGCCTCCGACGCCATCATGGTCGCGCGCGGGGATCTCGGCGTGGAGTTGCCGTTCGAGGAGGTCCCGCTGATGCAGAAGCAGATCATCCGGGAGGCGGGTTTGCACGGCAAGCCGGTGATCACCGCCACCCAGATGCTCGAGTCCATGATCCACGCGCCGCGTCCGACCCGGGCCGAAGCCTCCGACGTCGCGAACGCGATCCTCGACGGTACCGATGCCGTCATGCTCTCGGCGGAGACGGCGGTGGGGCGCTATCCGCTCGAGGCGGTGCGCGCCATGGACCGCATCGCGCGGGAGATGGAGATGCAGCGCCAGGGCCGGGGCGTCACCCTCGATGCGGCGCTCGGCCGCCGGTCCAGCGAGGGGGTGCTGCTGCCGAACCATCAGCCCGGCCAGGGCGGCCCCGTGCGCACGGAAGACGCCATCGCCGTGGCGGTGTGCGCCGCCGCGGAGATGCTCAGCTCCCCGGTCATTCTCTGCTTCACCAGCAGCGGGTTCACCGCGCGCAAGGTCGCCACCTGCCGCCCGGGTGTCCCCATCTTCGCCTGCACGCCGGAGCCCGAGACCTTCCGGCAGCTCTCGCTCGTCTGGGGCGTCACCTCCGCGCTGATCGAGCACTCCGCCGACTACGACAGGATGCTCGCGGTCGCGCGGCGCCAGATCCTCGAGCGCGGGCTGGCCCGGGAGGGGGAGCGGCTGGTGGTCACCGCCGGCGTCCCCTTCGACATGTCCGGCACTACCAACCTCCTGAGGATCGAAGCAGTTTAGGGAATGAGGCTCACCTTCCTCGGGACGGGCACCTCGTTCGGGGTGCCCCAGATCGGCTGCGACTGCGCGGTCTGCCGATCCGCCGATCCGAGGGACAAGCGCACGCGCTCCGGAGCGGTGGTGCAGGACGGCAACTCCACGGTGCTGATCGATACCCCGCCGGAGCTGAGGCTCCAGCTCCTCGCCGGAGGGTTCTCCAGCATCGACGCGGTGGCCTACACCCACGAGCACGCCGATCACATCAACGGCATCGACGACCTCCGCATGTTCTCGGTTCGCCGCCGCCGGCCCCTGCCGGTGTACGGCCCCCGGGAGACGCTGGACCGCCTCCGCCGCTCCTTCGATTACATCTTCGACGACGCCGTCCAGCCGTACGAGGGCACCTCGAAGCCGACCCTGGAGATCCACGAGGTCGAGCCCGGGCGGCCGGTAAGCATGGCCGGAGTCGAGGCGCTGCCGCTCTCCTTCCAGCACGGTCATCTCAGGGTGTTCGGCTACCGCTTCGGCAAGCTCGCCTATATCACCGACGTGAAGGCCATCCCCGACGCCGAGCGCGACCAGCTCCAGGGCCTCGAGGTACTGGTCGTCAACGCGCTGTGGTGGCGCCCGCACCCCACCCATCTCAGCATCGGCGAGGCCGTCGAGACCGCCCGCGCGCTGGGGGCGCGCCGCACCTATCTGACGCACCTCACGCACGAGACGGGACACGCGCAGCTGGCCGCTGACCTGCCGGACGACGTGAAGCCCGCATACGACGGCCTCACCCTGGAGATTCCGTGATGAAGCTGGTCTATGGGCGCATGTTGCAGGACGGACTGGACGGGCACCGGGGACTTCCGCGTGCCCGCCTGGCGGAGCTGGCCGGGCGCTTCGGCGCCGTGCAGGAGGAGGTTCGCCGCCGGCGCGCCGCGGGCGAGTACGGATTCTACGATCTGGTGGATCAGGGACCCACGATTCGTGAGATCACCACCTTCGCGGAGGGACTGGGGCAGGCCCACGACCACGTGCTCGTCCTCGGCATCGGGGGCTCCGCGCTCGGGGCCAAGACGCTGCTCAGCGCCCTCAGGCGGCCGGCCTGGAACGAATGGGACGACGAGGGCCGCGAGTTCTATCCCCGTCTCACCGTCCTGGAGAACGTCGACCCC
>JACDHV010000125.1 GCA_013820855.1 Gemmatimonadales bacterium
AGGCGTAGACCGGCACCTCGGAGCGCCGAATGGCGTCGGAGATCCGCTCCGCGGCATCCACCCGGCCGCCCGGCGTGTCGATGTCGAGGTACACGGCCGCGGCACCGGCTGCCGCGGCCTCGCGCAAGCTGCGCGCCACATAGGGGGCGAGGCCGTTCTCCACGGTGCCGCTCACCGTGACGCGGTACACGACGGGCGACTGGGCGGCGGCGGGCACCGCGGCGAAAAGGAGGGCGAGCGTCTGGTACAGCTGTCGGCGCATCGCGGCGATCCTGGAGGGAGACACCTGGAATCTAGTGGGCGTCTCCGCGATGGCGAAAGCCTCGCCGCTCGCCGCGCATCTCATGCACCCGCTGAAGCAGGCGCTCGCGCATCCTGGTCGGCCGCCTCGCCGCCGCCGATCCGCCCGTCGAGCGCGGAGCGAAGCTCCCGCTCCCGCCGGCGAAGCTCGCGCCGGCGATCGCCATGCTCGGTGGCGATGACCTTGAGCCGCCCGCTCGTCACCGGCCCGAAAGGCGGCGGCCAGCGCGTGATCGGAGGGGGTCTCCACTGCGGGGGAGGCGCTCAGCCCTGCAGGACGTCGAGTGTCGCGCTCCGTTAAGGGCGGCTATCTTAGGCCCCATGCGACGTCCGAGCGTCATCGCGCAC
The DNA here is from genome assembly GCA_013820855.1 of Gemmatimonadales bacterium. Classification (GTDB taxonomy): domain Bacteria; phylum Gemmatimonadota; class Gemmatimonadetes; order Gemmatimonadales; family GWC2-71-9; genus CAVVWJ01. The sequence goes on from JACDHV010000125.1 coordinate 649, forward strand.
CGGGGTGCGTCCGGCTACGAATACGAAAATTCCCGCGCCGCGTTCCGGCGCGCGATCATGCTGGATGCCGACGGCGTCGAGCTCGACGTGCACGCCACGTGTGACGGCGCGATCGTGGTGCACCACGACGCGGAGATTCCCGGTTTCGGCCCGATCGCCCTGCTCTCCCGGGCCGAGGCGCGACAGGTGCGCATCCGCAACGGCGAGCCGCTCCCGCTCCTGTCGGAGATCCTCGAGCTCGTCGGCGACCGGGACGTGTACGTGGAGGTGAAAAGCCTTCCCGAAGCGCACGACGAGGAGTTCCTGGCCGTGCTCGACCGGGGCCCGGCACCGCTGCGCTACTCGTTGCACAGCTTCGATCACAGAATCGTTCGGAGATTGGGCGCCTGCCGGCCCGGCGTGCGCCGGGGAATCCTGCTGTCCGCCTATCTCGACGACCCGGTCGCGGCGATGCGCGGTGTCGGCGCGACCACGCTGTGGCAGGAGTGGCAGCTCGTGGACCTGGAGCTGTGCAACCGGGTTCACGACGCCGGCGGCTCGATCATCGCCTGGACCGTGAACGAGATCGGCGACCTGGAGCGCATGGCGCGCCTGGGAGTGGATGGGCTCTGCGGCAACTATCCCGACCGCATCCGTGTCGCCATTGCGACCCGGGTGGAAGAAGTCTCCCGGACCTGAGGCTGCTCAGGGCGCCGCGGTCGGTACGCCAGGCTCAGCCGGAGCGCCCTGCGCGCCCGCGCCCGAAGCGGCGCGCTGGCTGCGGGCTTCGGCGATCTGCCCCTCCAGGCGGCTGATTTCCTTCCCCAGATCGTCGAGCCGGAGCAGTAGGGCATCCATTCGACGCTGCTCGAAGTCGCCGCCACGCTCCCGGCGGTGGACCAGCAGGCCGAGGTCACGGGCCGCGTTGTCCTGCTTGCGCCGGTACCGCAGCAGCTCGATCTGCAGCTTGCCCTCGTCGAGGGCCGCCTGGGCCTTCTTGCCGAAATCGGCCAGCTCCTGATTTAGCCGGTCGAACAAGGTGGATTTGGTCATATCGATCCTCCGCAGAGACTTGGCCGCGCGGGCCCGGGTCCGATCACTCCAGTCGAATATAAACGGCGGGGGACGCGGCTTGGCGCGTCCCCCGCCCGACCGACGATCCGCGGGCCGTCAGTTCGTGGCCGCCGCCTCCGGAGGGTAGACGGAGACCTTCCGCCGGTCCTTGTCCTTGAACTCGAACTTGACCACCCCGTCGACCAGCGCGAAGAGCGTGTCGTCGTTGGCGCGGCGGACATTCTTGCCGGCGTGGAACTTGGTGCCCCGCTGGCGCACCAGGATGTTGCCGGCGACCACCCGCTCACCCCCGTACCGCTTGACCCCGAGGTACTTGGGGTTGCTGGTGCGCCCGTTCCGGCTGGATCCTACGCCCTTCTTGTGTGCCATGTGCCCCTCAGCCCAGCTTCAGGTCGGTGATTCGGACCTCGGTGTACTTCTGCCGATGGCCGGTCTTGCGACGATAGTTCTTGCGCCGCTTGAACTTGAACACGTAGATCTTGGGCTCCTTGCCCTCGCCCACCACCTCCGCCTCGACCGAGGCGCCCTGGACCAGCGGTGCGCCGGCCTTGATCGTCTCGCCGTTGGACGAGAGCAGGACCTCGTCGAAGGTGACCTTCGACCCGGCCGCTGCGTTCATGAGCGGCAGCCTGAGAGTCTTGCCCTTTTCCGCCCGGAACTGCTTGCCGAGCGCCCGGAAGATCGCGTACATGGAGAAATCCGTATGTTAGGTCGTCAGGACGTTAGCCTTCAAATCTATGTGGGCAACAGGCTTGACGCAAGCGGAGGAAGTGTCGGGGGCTCAGAGATCGAAGCGAACCTCCACGCCCACGTAGCGACTCTCCTCCCGGAAGAACTGCCGCTGAGTGGAGAGGCCGTCGTGTGCGATGATCGCGAGGCCGATCTCGCGGCTGCCGGGAGCCGCCTGAAGCACCAGGCCCGACTTGAACGAGACGCTCACTCGCCAGCTGGTCGCCGCCAGGGCATCGAAGTAGAGACCCCCCACCGGGCGCACGGCCCCCTTGCCGCGTCGCGGCGGCTGCCGGAAATCCACGCCGAAGGATGCTCCCGGCCGCCGCAGCCGCAGCTCGTCCCGCAAGGCGTAACTGGCGCTCCCGGTGAACCGCCACGATCCCCTGCTGTAGCTCGCCCAGCCGACCAGCACCTCGCGGGTCCAGTCGAGGCGTCTGGCATCGAACCGATCCTCGTACTCGTCGCCCAGGTGGCTGCTCTCGTGGTACGCCTCCAGGGTCAGCGACCAGGCGCCGAAGGTCGCCGTGCTGTTGAGCTCGACCAGCCAGTCATTGCTGATCAGCGCGCTCTTGGAATCCGCGAGGCTGAAGCGGGCGTACACCTGGGAGCCGAACCCCAGCGTGATGGGGTACCTGCCGCGGCGGAGCGCCAGAATCGGGAAATTCTCCCCCAGCGCTACCTCGGCCTCGGCTTCGTTTCCGAAGCGGCTGTCGCCGCGCTGAGCGGAGATCACCCGCGCGGCCAGGCCGTGGACGCGTGGCGACGCCTCCGGCCGCTCGAAGCTGGGAACGTTGGGAAACACGCGATTCTGCGCGCTCACGAGCCCGGGCGGCCAGAGGAGGAAGCCGACCGCAGGCCAGGTCGCGCATAACCTGCTTGACATTGCCTTCCTGCCTCCAGATTTTGCGGGCCACTCCACTGGAAACACCTTGGCCGCGTATATGTTGAATGCCGCGCCGCGGCCGCGCAATGCTCACGGTACCTCTTTCCGGAGTCTCGCATGCCGGTGTGGACCTCGATTGTCGCAGCTTTCCTCGCTGGGGGGCCTGCTCAGGCGGTCACCGAGCCGACGGTCACGGTCTCGGTGGACTCGAGCCGCAAGGAGCTCGTCATCCTCGCCGGGCCCTTCGACCTGCCCAACATGCCGCCGATGGAAGACCACGGGATGATGGATCTCGGCATGTCTCACGACACGCCAATCCAGCGCTTTGAATGGCCCATTGACGGCTGGCTCCGTGGCTTCGAGCTCGAGCTGGTGGACCGCGGGGGCAAGCCGGTCCCGCGGGAGGTGATTCACCACATGATCATGGTGAACTTCAGCCGGCGGCAGCTGGTCTACCCCGCGTCCGAGCGGCTGATGGGCGCGGGGACCGAGACCGAGGACATCAAGGTGCCGAAGACGATCGGCGTGCCGATGAAGCCCGGCATGAAGCTCGGGATGTACGTGGCGTGGCACAACGACACCGGAGAGGACTTCCACGGCGTCCAGATGAAGCTGAAGATGCTGTGGACCCCGAAGAACCAGAACCCTCCGCCGGTGAACGCGCTGCCGATCTACATGGACGTGAACCTGACGGTGGGTGGGAGCAACACGTTCGACGTGCCGCCAGGCAGGTCGGAAAAGGCGCACGAGTTCACGCTGCCGGTGGGCGGTCGCCTGCTGGGCATCGGGGGCCACCTGCACGACTACGGGGTGCGGGTGCGTCTGGAGGACGCGGAGACGGGCAAGGTGCTGACCGTCGTAGAGGCCACCCGGGACTCTGCCGGGAAGGTCACCAAGGTGGGCCGCCGGCTCTTCGGCGTGTCCGGAGAGGGGCTCAAGCTCAAGGGCAACCATCGCTACCGCGTGGTGGGAGAGTACGACAATCCCACCGGGCGGACGCTGATCAAGGGGGCGATGGCACACATGGCGGGATTGTTCAGCCCCGACGACATGAGCAAGTGGCCCACCATCGACCAGGCGAACCCCGCCTATCAGCGGGACATGGCATCACTGCAGGGGCGTGGAAGCGCCGACGGTGGTGGGCACGGGCACGGGGACCACGGCGGCACGGGCGAGGCCGACGCGCACGCGGGCCACTAGACGCCCGGGGCGACGACGCCGCTGGCAGCGGATCAGTCGTCTATGATGCGACGGGCCCCTACCCAGCGCTTGAACCACCAGCGACCGTAGGGGTCTTCGCCGCTCAGGACGCTCACCTGCACCCCGCGGCTCGCGCTGTGGATGAATCGGCCATCGCCCACGTAGAGTCCCACGTGGGTCACCGGGCCGCCGCGATTGGAGAAAGTGAGCAGATCCCCGGGCACCAGGGAGCCCAGCTTCTTCGATACCGCCCTTCCCCGCTTCACCTGCTCCGCGCTGGTTCGTGGCAGCGCCACGCCGTGACGGCCGTAGGCATGCTGGATCAGCCCCGAACAGTCGAATCCGCCGCCCTCCACCCCGGTGCCACCCCAGCTGTACGGGCGTCCCATCGCCTCGGTGGCGGTGGCGACGACCGATTCCCGCCGGAGCAGCGGTCTGGTCTCGCCACCCTCGGCGACTCCGGCCGGCGGCAGTATCGCATCGGCCACCGGTTGTACCGGCATCGACACCGGCGCCGGCCGCTTGCGGCCGCCGCCGAAGCGAATCGAGAGGCCGGCAGAGACCTCCAGTCCGGTCCGACGGTCGAGTGACAGCTCGCGCCAGCGGCCTTCCGCTCCGAAGGCGAGGAACGATGCCGGAAAGAGCTCGTATCCGGCGCCGGCGGACCACGATCCCCACACGCTGGAGAAGTCGCCCGATCGGGGCGAGCCCATTCCGCCGCCGACTCCCGCCACCAGATAGGGTCCCTCGCCTCCGCCCTTGAAGGCCGTCAGATCCGCCGAGATGCCGGCGAATCCGCCGTCGCCGCCGTCGCTGCGACGCAGGTAGTTGCCGTGGAGCCCCAGACCGAACACGCCCGCGAGCGGCCGGCTCACGCCGAGGCGATAGACGTCCCACCCACTGTCGTGGTAGAACCGCCCCACCTGTCCTTCGATGCCTTGCGCCGTGAGGGGGTACGCGCCGGCCAGGGTCGCCACGTTCAGCGCCGCCACGGCACGCACGATCCGCGAGCGTGTCATCGGCGCTCCCGCACCGGGCGGCCGCTCCGCAGATCGACCAGATAGGCGTCTCCGGGACTACAACGATTGGAGAGGCGCGCGCGGACCGTGCTGTCGTTCACCAGCTCCGGAGTGCTGCCGGTGTACAGGAGAGGAACCTGCACCCGAGTGGCGCCGCGGCGAATCTCGATCGCGCGATCGATGCACCGCGTGCCGTCCGGCGCCGTGCCCTCTCGAGAGAGGGTGAGCCAGACCTCGGTTCCGCCCGGAGCGGCGATCACGAGAGAATCGACGGGACCCGAAGCTCGAGCCACCGCGGCGGATTCCTGCCCGTCGCCCTCGGCGCCCCGAGGATCGCAGGCGATCGTGGGAAGCAACACCCCGCAGACCATGGCGCTCCTCAGAATCATCGAGGATCGGACGCGGCGTCGGGCGCCGGCTCCGGAATCAGGACTTCGGTAGTATCGGGTGTGCCGTCCTCGGTCACCGCCAGCACCTCGCGCACTTCGGGGGAGCGCCGAAGGTAGCTCAGCCATCCGATCAGACCCGCGAAGCCGGTCAGCGCTCCGCAGAGCGCGGTGACCGCGAGCCCTTCGACCGGATCCTCCATTCGTATTGCAATAAGCGCGCCTCCGACGGCCCCGAAAAATGAAGCCGCCCACGCCAGGAACGGTGTGAGCAGCCAGCCGAAGATCCGGAAGAGGAGCCGTATCCAGCGCATCGGGTCAGCCGCGACGGATTCCCAGCGAAGAGAAAATGGTGGCGAGAGCCAGCCCGGGAAGGAATGCCAGGCCGAACGTGGGGAGGTTCCAGCCCGCGCCGGGAAATCCGATCAGCACGACAACGACGGCGACGGCCGCCGCGAACCCGAGCGCGGTCCCGAATGCCGCCGGCGCCGAAATCCGGCCGTTCCTTCCCGCCTGATTGGCGAGGAGCCAGGCACCGAGCCAGGGAAGAAAAGTGCCCGCCATCCACCAGACGGGGTGGTACCACCAGTTGCTGCCGCCGATCTGCCACCAGCGATTGGTGTAGGTGCCGATGTTCTGGAGCAGGACGACGTCGATCAGGAGGAACATGAAGGCGGCGCCGAGCCCGATGCCCGCCGCGCCGGCAATGCCCTCGATGGTGCGCGCGCGGGTCCAGATGCCCGGCAGAAGTGTCACCGGGGCCAGGCCCAGGAGCAGCAGGAGCGCGAGCGCGATGGTTTCGAGCGGCCCCGCGAGCAGGCGCGACGCCAGGGAGAGGAGGAGGACGATCACCGCCTCGAACAGCCCGAGCAGCACCGCCCCGCGCACGATTGAGGGGACGTCGGTCACATCGTGATCGCCGTGCAGCTCGGCCGCCGAATCCATCCAGTCTCCGGGTTAGTGTCGGTCGCGCGAAGTATACCGGGTGGCGGCGGGACCGGCCAAGGGGACGGTCAGGTGCCCCACGTCAGAACTACGACCAGGTCCGTCACCGCCCACGCGGCCAGCGCGTGGTACATGCGCCGCTGGTGGTCCGAGGGCGACAACCGGTCGGCTCGCGCGCGCCAGGGAACCAGCACCGACAGCCACCCGACCAGCGCGACCAGCAGGGCTCCCCAGCGCCAGTCTCCCGCCACCGGCGTGGCCCAGGCCGATCGAAGAAGCCCGGCCCACGCGAAGAGGCCGAACGCTACGACCGCAGCCGCCAGCGCTACGTCCAGGCTCCGCCGGGCGCCGATGATCGAGGCCAGCGTGCGATCGCCGCGCCGGGCGTCTTCCTCGAGCTGATAGAGCTGGGTCAGGGGATACAGCGCGGCGAAGAGCGGACAGAACGCGACCAGCACGATGGCCTCGGTCTTCTCGAGCGGGCGGCCGGTCGCCGCCCAGCCCGCGAGCGGTGTGAGGGTCCCGAAGCCCACCATGTTGATCAGCCAGTCCGCTCCCGCCACGGCCTTGAGCCGGATCGGAGGGACCGAATACAGCACGGACAACACGAAGCAGACGGCGTAGGTGGCCTGGTAGAGCGGCGGGAGGGCCAGCGCCGCGACCTGGCCCGAGGCCATCAGCGCGAGCGCGAACGCGGCCAGCCGCCGCGGCGGCAGCGGCGGATTCCGCAGATACGCGATGTCGCCTTCGTCACGATCGAAGGCGCTGTTGAGTGCGAGCGTGCCGCCGTTCAGGCAGCCGACCCAGAGCCCGAGCCCGAGCAGCGCGGGCCCCAGCCGCTCCCCACGGGCCGCGCCGCTCAGGCCCACGGCGAGGAGATAACCCACCGCCGTGTGGGCCGCCATGATCGGCCATTCGACGGGGCGGAGGTGGAGGAGATAGTCGAGGCGCGAGCCGAGCAGGCGGTACCCCGCCTCGCGCGCCCGGCTCACCAGGTGAGGCCGAGGTGTCCGGCCGCGATGCGGAGACCCTGGAGCGTGAGGTCCGGATGGGTGTGCTGGATCGACGTGGTGAGCGGTGCCACGACCGAGGCGAGGCCACCGGTCGCGATCACCACGGGCGAGCCGCCGGTCGGCCACTCGGCGCGGATCCGCCGCACGATGCCGTCCACCGCGTCCGCGGCCCCGTACAACACGCCGGCCTGAATGCATTCCTCGGTGCGGCGGCCGATCACGCGCGAGGGCGCCCGGAGCTCCGTCGCCGGAAGCTTCGCGGCGCGGCGGGTGAGCTGATCCGACGCCGTGCGGAGACCCGGCATGATGACGCCGCCGAGAAATCGCGCGTCGGCCGTGATGCAGTCGAACGTCGTGGCGGTACCGAAGTCCACGACTATGATGTCGGCGTGGTAGAGCTCGACCGCCGCGAGGACGTTGACGATGCGGTCTGCGCCGACGGTCAGGGGCTCGTCCACGTCCAGTTGGACGGGCAGCCGGGACCGCGCGTGGACCGCCACGCCGGTCCGGCCCGTCGCGGTGGCGACACCCTCCACCACGCTCTGGGTGGCGGTCGGCGCGACGGACGCCAGGCACACCGCCCTGACCTCGTTGGGAGAGTGCCCCGCCTGCACCAGGAACCCTCCGATGGCGCCGGCCCATTCGTCCGGCGTGCGATCGGGGTTGGTGGTGAGCCGCCAGTGGGCCTCGAGGGTGTCACCCTGGAAGAGGCCCGCGGTGATCTCGGTGTTGCCGATGTCCAGCGCGAGGAGCATGGCTCGAAGCTACGGCGTGAAAGTGGGATCGGCCAACTCGATGGTGCCGGCCTTGAGCGCGACCGTGGCGCCGCTCTCCACGGTCACCAGCAGCGCTCCCCCATCCGAGAGGCCGGCCGCGGTGCCGGACACCGGCGCCCGCAGACGGCGCCCGGCGAGCCAGTCCCGGCTCCGCAGTGCCGAAAGCTCCGCCGTCCCGAGCCGCTCCAGGTCGGGGGCGAGCCCACGAAGCCTCGCGGTGACCTCCGGCTCCACCGTGTCGGGACCCACACCGGGAAGCCACTCGTGGAGCGTCGCCGCGGTGTCCGTCAGGTCCTCGGGAACGGGATTGGCGACATTGATGCCCACGCCGGCCACCACCCACGCGAGCGAGTCTCCCTGCCAGCGGGCCTCGCACAGGATCCCGCCCAGCTTTCGCTCGCCGACCATGAGGTCATTGGGCCATTTGATCCGGATCGCCATACCGGGGACCAGGGATTCGATCGCCTCGGCCACGGACAACCCGATCCGGAGCCCGAAGAGCTCCAGCCCCGGCGCCGCACGAGGCCGCAGGAGGACGCTCAGCCAGAGGCCTCCCGGCGGCGACCACCAGAGGCGGCCGCGCGATCCGCGACCGCCGGTCTGCTCCTCCGCCACGATCGCGGTGCCCGCCTCGGCCCCGCCGGCCGCCAGCTCGTGCAGAACATCCATGGTCGAGCCCACGGTGCGGAGCCGGATCAGCCGGGACATCTTCTCAGCGCGAGAGCCAGAGCAGCGCGGCCCCGAACACGATGCGGTACCAGGCGAAGACCGCGAAGCTGTGATTCGACACGTAGGCGAGGAACGCCTTCACCACCACCAGCGCGGAGACGAACGCGACCGCGAAGCCGGTGGCGAAGTACGGCACGTCCGCCGCCGAGAGCGCGCCGGCACTCCGCGCCAGGTCGTAGAGCGTGGCGGCGAACATGATCGGGATCGCGAGGAAGAATGAAAACTCGGTGGCGGCCGTCCGTGACAGCCCCAGGGCGTAGCCGCCCATGATCGTGGCCCCGGAGCGCGACGTGCCGGGAATCAGCGAGAGGACCTGGGCTACACCGATGCCGAGCGCCGTCACCTGGGGGACGTCGGTGACCTCCGGGTACCGGACCACCGGCCGCCACCGCTCGATGAGCAGGATCACGATTCCGCCCAGCACCAGGCTCAGGGCCACCACGGGCGTGTTGAACAGTCGGGCCTTGATCCACCCGTGGAACAGGAAGCCGGTCGCCGCCGCGGGAACGAAGGCGATGGCCAGGTTCAGAAAGAAGCGT
>JACDHV010000303.1 GCA_013820855.1 Gemmatimonadales bacterium
GTCGATACCATTGAACGTGCCGGCATCCCCGCCAGCTATGCGCTGGGTAGCCGGTGCCCCCGCTACATCTGGCGCGACGTGATCGCTTGGTTCCAGCACGGAGGCAGGGCCGCATGACCGGATCTCTCCCGATCGATCTCCAGTTCAAAGGCATCGGCCGCCTGCATCTCCGGAGCGGCACCATGAAGCGCCAGGTACGGGATGCTATGCGCGCCATGCTGCGGACGCTCTACCAGATCGGCCGCCACGACGTGCTCCGTGACCTGAAGGCGAACAAGATCACCGTGCTGCAGGTCTATGACCGCTACCGTACCGGCCAGCTCGCCGAGCTCCCGACCGGTGAGCTCATGCGTCCGCTCCCCGCGGCGTGGGGCGAGTGGCTCGAGCAAAAAGAGATCGCCGCCCGCACACGCCGCGACTACGGCGAGGCGTGGACCCGGCTCGGGGCAGGGGAGGCCGCCACCTTCCTGGACCTACCTGGCTTGCTGCAGGCGCACCGGAAGGCCTCGCTCGGCGTCCGGGCGCGCACGTTCAACAAGGACCGCGCCGCGTTGCTCGCCTTCGTGCACAGCGTGCTTGGGGAGGCTCATTGGCTGGCGCTCGCCTGCCGGCGGGTGAGTCAGCTCAAGGTGGCGAAGGACCGGCGACTCCCCTTCCACCCGCTCACCGTCGAGCAGGCGAAGGCGCTGGGCCAGCGGCTGGCCCCGCATCACGCGCGGACGTTCTGGCTCCTCTGTCTCACCGGCATGCGACCCGAAGAGGCGTTCGAAGAGATCGGGAACCGCTGGGAGGCGGAGGCGGACGGGATCCGGATTCATGGCACCAAGAGCTCGGCAGCCGAGCGTGTGGTCCCGCGGGTCGGGTTGCTGGTGAAGCCGTCCACCAAGCGCCAGGCCTTCTACCAGGCGATCCGGGCCGCGAGCGGGAAGACGGTAGCCCCGTATGACTGCCGGCGCACGTACGCGCAGTGGCTCGATCTCGTCCGGGTCCCACAGTTCCGGCAGAGCTACTATCTGGGGCACGGCCCCAAGAACCTGGATCAGCTCTACCAGCGGATGCGGGCCTGCGGGGAGTACTTGCGTGAAGATGCGGCGGCGCTGGGGCACCTGGTGGGTGAGGCGGTGGCCCTGCGGGTGGTGAGGTAGGGAACCGATGACAGAGTCCCCACAGAAGTCCCCACAGCAGCACGGCCCCCTTGAGCTAAGTCGTTATTGGCCCTGGAGGATTCGAACCTCCATTAACGGATCCAAAGTCCGCTGTCCTGCCATTGGACGAAGGGCCACCACGCCAGAGAATCTATATCGCCTCCGGCCCTCGCGGCGGGCTCGCGAGCGTCTCGACCGGGGTGTGCGTGCCATGCTTTCGCCCGAGCATCATGCCGGCATCCTCGCGGTCGCGGGCCGAGCGATAGACGGCGAAGAGCGCCGAGCCGGACCCCGTCATCCGGCAGACCAGGGGGCCCGTGCCGACCAGCGCCTCGAACGCGGCACGGACCGGCGGGTGCCGGCCGAACACCGTGGACTCGAAATCGTTGCCCGCCATCCGGCCGATGTCGCCCCAGGTGGCCAGCGCGTCCAGGTCGAGCGCGACCGCGCCGCGCCGCCCGCCCGACGGCCGGTCCTCGTCCACCCAGGCGTATGCCTCGGCGGTGGAAATGGAGATCCGGGGGACGAGGAGGAGGGCGGGCGCGGGGGGCAGGGGAGGAAGCCGGAGCAGCCGGTCTCCGTGGGCCCAGGCGAGGGCCAGGGGAGCCCCCGCGATGAAGAAGGGGACGTCGCTTCCGAGCTTCGCCGCGAACTGCAGCAGCTCGTGCCGGGGAACGGCGTTGCCGGCGAGCCGATTGACGGCGAGCAGCGCGGCCGCGGCGTCGCTCGATCCTCCGCCGAGACCCGCGCGCACGGGAATGCGCTTCGTCAGGGTGAGGTGAACCGCGAAGCGGTCGCCGGTTGCCGCCAGGACAGCGGCGGCAGCGCGGACGGCGAGATTCTCCGCCGGCGGCCCCACCTCGCCCCCCCGCACCTCGATCGTCACCCCGCGTCCGTCGCGCCGCTCCGCTCGCAGCTCGTCGGCGAGGTCCACCAGGCAGAAAAGCGTCTCCACCCCATGGTATCCGTCGGCCTCGCGGGCCATGACCCGGAGAAACAGGTTCAGCTTCGCGTGGGCCGGCAGCTCGACCGCCGTGACGTTCACGGATGCGACGCGCCTCGCAGATCGCTGAGCTGCACCGGCGTGCGGGCCAGCGACCAGGCGCCCGCCAGCGTGATGGGAATGAAAGTGGCGCCGTGGTAGGCGATGGCGTAGGACGAGGCGACATCGTTCGAGATGCCGTAGAGCGCCAGTGCCGCGACGATGGCCGCCTCGAACTGACCCACGTATCCCGGCGTGAGCTGGACCGAGATCCCGATCACGAGCACGCCCTGCAGCAGCAGCGCTCCAGCGAAGCCCACCGGTATGTCGAACGCCGCGAAGCTCACGTAGAACGAGAGCGCGTTCACCAGCCACAGCGCCAGCGACCAGAGGCTCACCTTGGCGATCAGCACCGGCGACCGCAGCGACGCCAGCCCGTGCCTCAGACCTTCGATGATCGAGACCAGCCGATCCGCCATCGTCCCGGCGGGCAGCAGCCCTCGGATCAGACGTTCCGCCGCCGCCGGGAAGGCGACGACCGCGCCTGCAGCCGCCAGCGCCGCGAGCGAGACGAGCCCGGCGGCCTGGGCCGCCCGGGCGAGCGACACACCGCCCACCACGGCACCTGCCGGCAGATCCGAGGTCAGCAGTCCCACACCGAGCAGGGCCACGACCGCGAGTCCGTCGAACACCCGCTCGACCGCGATCGAGCTCATGGCCGTGGTGAATCGCGCCCCCGACAGCTTGGTGGCCGCGAACGTCCGCACCAGCTCTCCAGCGCGGAACGGCAGGAGGTTGTTCGCCATGAAGCCGATGGCGATCGCATGCCAGAGCGGGCCCGCGGGAAGCGCGGCACCGGTCGGGCTTCGCAGAAGCAGCCGCCAGCGAACGAGGCGCATGGGAAAGGTGATGGTCGCCAGCACGACGCCGAGCGCCAACGGCCATGGATCGGCGCCGCGGATCTGCCGGACCACTTCGCTGATGTGGACGCCGCGAAGGGCCCAGAGCAGAAGCG
>JACDHV010000304.1 GCA_013820855.1 Gemmatimonadales bacterium
CCGGGCGCGACCGCGGTCGCGACGTGCCTCGAGCGGTCGATGTGCAGCACATGTGGTGCGTCGGTGCTCCACTCCACGGCCTTCCCCGGCAAGGGGACGCCGCGCTCGCCGCGCACCAGGGCGACCAACGCGAAGCCGTCGCCCACGGTGAGCTCGGCCGGGGGTGGGAGGATGACCAGCGACCGGGCCTGCCCCGCGAGGGACGGACGTGGCGCCGGCGACTCTCGACTGTACGGCTTCGGACCGACCGGTGTCCTGGTGCCCGTGCGGGGGGGCGTGCCTGCGACTGCGAGGCGGCACAGCTCGCCCAGCAACGGATCGTCCTCCATGAGAGGCGTGGCGCCCATGGCCGCCTTCGCCTCCGCCATGTTCGCGAAGCGATCGGCGGGGTCCTTTGCCATCATGCGAAGAATGGCGGCCTCGAACTCGGGCGGGCAGTCGGCGCGGTAGTCCCGGAGAGGCCGGGGCGCCTGCTCGACCTGTGCGTGCATGACGGTCAGGGTCGAGCCGGTGAAGGGCGCCACCCCGGTGACCATCTCGTAGGCCACGGCACCGAGGGAGTACTGGTCGGATGCGCCGGACACCTCGCCTCCGTCACACTGCTCGGGGCTCATGTAGGCCGGTGTCCCGACCAGCGCGCCGGTATGCGTCTGGCCCGGCAGCTCGGCCACCTTGGCGATGCCGAAGTCGGTTACGACCGCGTTGCCATCTTCGTCGATCAGGATGTTGGCCGGCTTGATGTCACGGTGCACTACCCGGGAGCGGTGCGCGTAGGTGAGGGCCGATCCCACCTGACAGAGGATGGAACGGACGATCACAAGCGGCAGCTTGCCGGCGTCCTGGATCAGCTGCTCGAGCGATCGCCCGCGGATGTACCGCATGACGAAGAAGTGCAGGCCTTCGGCCTGCCGCACGGAATAGCAGGAGACGATGTTGGGATGGTTGAGATGCGCGATGGTGATGGCCTCGCGCTTGAAGCGATCGATCATCCCGGCTCCCATGAGCAGGCCGGGCGACATCACCTTGATCGCGACCTCACGGTCCAGGGACAGCTCATGGGCGAGGAAGACGGCGGCCATCCCGCCACGCCCGAGCTCCCGGCCGATGTCGAACTCGCCGAACGTGGCACGCCTCAGCCTCTGGACCACCTCCGCCCAGGGCGAGTCCGGATCGTCATCCGCCGCCTCGCTGTCCGGCAGGGCGATCGAACCCGAGCTCAGCACGAGCTCGTCGCCGCACCGCGAGCAGAAGCGGTCGGCCGGCCGGATGATTTCTCCGCACTTGAGGCAGTTCAGTGTCGTTGCCATCGGGTCAGAGAGTTGTCGTGGCGTCCACGCAGCGAATATTGAAGCCTGGTTCACGGGTGCGCAATCGGACGGGGGAACTCATGGTGTGATGGAGCACATTATCTGTGCTCACGTATCCTCCTCTAATATAAGCAGATACGCGATTTGTCCCATTGGAATGGCCGTCCGGGATACCAAGGGCACGCGACGTGCGGAACTCGGTACGCCCCAAGGAGCTTCCTCGCGGTGAACGCTCGGCTGGACCTCCATTTCCCTGACGAGCGCGGAAACCGGGCGACGGTAAGCCCCACCCCCTGATGATCCTCGCCGCTCGCGGCGGCTGCTCCGACGAAGCACGTCGGCGCGGCGGTGACGAGGGACGTGCGAACGGAGTCCAGATGCGACGGAACCGACGGACGCCCCACGCCGCCCTCTGCCTTGGCAGCACCCTCATGCTTCTCGCCGGATGTACCGACGACGGTGCACAGTCGCCGGCATCGCGACCCGAGGTCTCACTGAAACAGCAGGCCGAGGAAGGCGGGAACCTGGCCCCGCTGGATCTGGTCTACGTCTGTGGCAACAAGTTCCTCGCCACGAATTCCACCCGCCGCACGGTTCATCTGACCTACCGAGTCGTCGGATCCTCCGAGACCGGGGGTATCACCTTGCCACCCGGCCCCTTCGAGGATCCGGGACACAGCGAAACGGAGCTGGAGACCAAGAGGCACGGGATCGTGGAGCTGTACCAGGACGGCCAGCGGGTCGTGCGCCGGAGGAATCTGAAATTGCCATGCGGGCCACCCGCTCTGGCCGCGCTGACGGCTCTTACCGCGGCGGAGGCGGGGAGCTGGAGCGCTCCCTTTCCGTGGCCGGTGGTAAGCCTGCACACCAGCCTGCTGCCGACGGGCCGCGTGCTCTCCTGGGGGCTGGCCGGCGCGCCGCAGGTCTGGGAGCCGAGCACGGGACAGTTCACCGAGGTCGCCAGCCCGGTCGAGCTATTCTGCGCCGGGCACTCGCTACTGCCCGACGGACGGGTGCTGGTGGCCGGCGGGCACATCGCCAACGATCGCGGGATCGCCGACGTCACGATCTTCTCGCCGGCCACCGAGAGCTGGACTCCGTCCACCGCGATGCGCCGCGGCCGCTGGTACCCGACCAATACCACGCTCGCCAACGGCTCGGTCCTGATCAGCGCGGGCCGCGACGAGGTGGGCGACGAGGTGGCCGAGCCCGAAGTCTGGTCCTCCAGCGGGATTCGGGAGCTGACCGGCGCGAGCCTCGTGCTGCCGTATTATCCGCGAACGTTTCTCGCGCCCAACGGGCAGGTCTTCTACGCCGGGGAGCTGCAGACGACCCGGTACCTGAGCACCTCAGGGACCGGCAAGTGGACCACGGTGGGCGAGCGACGGTACGGCAACCGCTCGTACGGGGCCGCGGTCATGTACGACGACGGCAAGATCCTCTACGTGGGCGGGGGCCGCAGTACGAACACGGCCGAAATCATCGACCTGAACTCGGCCTCACCGACCTGGCAGTGGACCGGGTCGATGGCGTTCGCCCGCCGCAACCTGAATGCCACCGTGCTGCCGACGGGGGAAGTTCTGGTGACCGGCGGCAGCAGCGCCATTGCGTTCAACAACGTCTCGCAGGGAGTGCGCGCCGCCGAGATCTGGAACCCCGCGACGGGACTTTGGACGACGGTGGCGAGCAACGCCATCAAGCGGACCTATCACTCGACGACCCTGCTGCTGCCGGACGGACGGGTCCTGCACACCGGCAGCGGGGAGGGGGCCGACATGCCTGACGAGCGGAACGCCGAGTTGTACTCCCCGGCGTATCTGTCCATGGGG
>JACDHV010000305.1 GCA_013820855.1 Gemmatimonadales bacterium
CGGCCGCCGATGATCCCGACGCCGGGGAATAGGGGGACGTATGCGTCAGAAGGGGAGGGAAGTCGTCTACGTGGAGCGCGGTGACTCCTCGGCGAAGTGGCTGTTCTGGGGGGCGGTGCTCGGCGCCGGCCTGGCCCTGATGTACGCGCCACGAAGCGGTGAGGAGACGAGGCGCGGCCTGCAGCGCCGGCTCTGGAAGTATCGGGCGATGACGGAGGAGAAGCTCGACGACCTCGCCCAGCAGTTCGGCGGCGCCAGGGAGTCGCTGCCGGATGTGGACGACGAGGACGCGGACGACGAGGAGCTGTTCGAGCCCCGCGAAGCGCCTTCGGCCCGAGGAAGACCTTCGGCCCCCTCGGCGCGCGAGGAGCTCGAGCGGCGCCTCGCCGAGGCCCGGGCCCGGCGGCGGGTCGCCGGAGACGTCGAGGAGCCGCCCGCCTGAGCGGCGTCCGACCCGGCGGGTGGCATCGCACGCCCGCCGGCTTCATCCGCCGGACCGTGCAAGCCGCCGACGAATACAACCTGCCCTTTCTCGCGAGCGCGCTTGCGTTCGACGCGCTCCTGGCGGCCATTCCGTTCGTGCTGCTCCTGCTCATCGGCCTGACGCACCTGGCACAGGCCCTGGAGAGCAACTCCACGGTGGACGCGGCCACCCTGTTTCACCGCTACTTCCCGCCGCACGTGTCCCGGCCGGGGCAGGACCCGTTCGAGGCCATCGAGGGGCTGCTGGTGCGGGTCTCCCAGAACCGGGGCCAGATCTCCCTCTACGCGATCCCGGCGTTCGTCTGGTTCAGCACCCGGCTGTTCGCCGGGATCCGCATCTCGCTCAACGAGATCTACGACCTGTCCGCCCGACCGGCGCCGCCCCGCCACTTCCTGCTGAACCTCCTCTACGACAAGCTGCGGGACGCCGGGATGGTAGTGGCGACGGTCGTGCTCTTCCTCGCCAACACGCTGCTGACCACGGGGCTCTCGCTGCTCCAGGCGCGGGGGACGGCCCAGGTGCCCGAGCTGGCGTTCTTCGTCTCCTCGCTCGGCCGGGTTCTGGGCGAGCTACTCGCGTTCACCTTTTCGGTCTCGCTGTTCTACCTGACGTACGCCTACGCCTCCTCCCGCCGGCTTCCCTGGCGGACCGTGCTGCTGGCCGCGACGTTCACCGCCTCGCTGTTCGAGATCGCCAAGCGACTCTACGGCCTCTATCTGGCCAACTTCGCCTCGTTCGAGGGCCCGAGCGGCGACGCCAACATCGGCGCGGCCGTCCTCCTGGTGCTCTGGATCTACTACACGGCGATCGTCTTTCTGCTCGGTGGGGTCGTGGCCGAGACCTGGGAGCTGCGCAAGATGCAGCAGCGACAGCGAGCGATACTGGGCTGAGAGAGCGCAGTTCAGGCTTCCCCGGGCTTTGGCGGACGACTATATTGCGGGTGCCCCAGGTCCGAAGGGCGCCGGCGCGTGAACCGCGTCAGGACCTCGCCGGTAGCAGCGCTAAGCGATGTCCGGTGTCGCTTCGGGGTGCCTGGGGTACTCTCTTTCAGCGGGGCAGGTGGACGGCGGGGCAGCGGGGCAGCGACCCGGCGGCCGCCCTGTGAGCCACTGCCCCGCTGCCCGTTTTCGCCTCGCCGAGCACCTCGTCCAATGATTGCCCTCGCCCGCCGCTATCGTCCCAAGCGTTTCGCCGACCTGCTGGTGCAGGATCACGTCGCCGCCGTGCTGCGCGGGGCCGTCGCTCGCGGACGCGTCGGCCATGGGTACCTCCTGACCGGGCCCCGGGGCGTCGGGAAGACCACCGCCGCCCGCATCCTCGCGATGGCGCTCAACTGCCCCAGACGCGACCCGTCGGGCGATCCCTGCGGCGAGTGCGAGAGCTGTCTCAGGATTTGGAACGGCGGCGCCAGCCTCGACGTGGTCGAGATCGACGCGGCCAGCAACCGCGGCGTGGACGACGCGCGGGAGCTTCGGGAGCGCGCAATGTACGCGGCATCCCAGGCCGGCCATCACAAGGTCTACATCGTGGACGAGGCCCACATGCTGACCCGCGAGGCCTGGAACGCGCTGCTCAAGATCCTCGAGGAGCCGCCGCCGGGCGTCGTCTTCGTCTTCGCGACCACCGAGCCACAGAAGATCGCCGCGACCGCGGCCCCGGTGCTCTCCCGGCTTCAGCGCTTCGACTTCCGCCGCATCGGGCCGGCCAGCATCCGAGACCGGCTCCGCCAGGTGCTCGATGCCGAGGGGATCGCGGCCGACGACGACGCCCTGACCCTCATCGGGCGACACGCCGACGGCGGGATGCGGGACGCGCTCTCGGTGCTGGACCAGTGTCTCAGCTTCGGCGAAGGCGCCGTCAGCGCCGCGCGGGTTCGCGAGGTCCTCGGCCTGGTGGCCGACGAGCTGTACGGGGAGGTGCTCGGCATCGTCGCGGAAGGCCGCCCCGAGGGGGTGTTTCCCCTGGTGGACCGCCTGGTGGACGCGGGTGCCGACCTGACGGAATTCATCGGTGGCGCGGGGGAAATGCTCCGCTCCCTCCTCATGCTGCGGCTGGGCAACGAGCCCGAGGGGCTGACGGAAGCCATGCGTGAGGGGCTCGAGCGCTACCGGGACCGCCTGGAGCCGGGCGACGTGGTGCGGATGTTGCGCCTTCTGACCGAGAGCGAGGCCTTCATTCGGCGCAGCGCGAACCCTCGACTGGTGGTCGAGACGCTGCTGCTGCGCTGGGCCATGCTGGATCGCATGGTGGACTTGCAGGCGGTATTGGAAGGGTCAGGGCCCATCGCTCCGGCCGGCGGCCGGCAGGACCCCGGATCCACCCCGCCTCCGGCAAGCCGGCCGGGAAACTCCGCGACGCCTCGCGTTCTGCGGGATGCCCCGGCACCATCCGGCGGGCCGCCGCCGGCCCCCGCGCGGGGAGCAAGCCCCCTCCCCGGGTCCGGGCTCGCGGAGGCCTGGGCCGAGATCGTCTCCGAGGTTCGCGACCGCAGTCGCTTTCTGGGCGAGGCCTTGGCCGGCACGTCGCCCGGCGCCGTGGATGGCTCGTCTCTGCCCCTGGTGCTGGCCGAGTCCAACCCGCTCTTCGCGGAGCGAATCCAGGCACAGGCCGGGGTGGTCGAGGAGATCGTCCGGCGGCACACCGGCCAG
>JACDHV010000306.1 GCA_013820855.1 Gemmatimonadales bacterium
CCGTACAACCATGCTCCAGGCAAAGCCGGACGATCGTCGTGAACGATGTCGCCTCCCCTTCACCTTCCTGACCCGCCGCGCTCGCCGAGAACGCGCCAAAACCGGTCAGGACCAGCACACTTGCCAGCAACAGCCGCGGCTGCCGCCGGAGAAACCCTGTGAGACCCATGGGGGAAACTCCTCCCATCTGGATCGCCGTCATGACATCGGAAACCGCCGCACGCATGCACTAGCGGTCCGCGAGCGAACCTCACCCGTGAACGACGACCGCATGACCCTCCCGAACGCATCTGGGTATGGAATGGTTTCACACAATACCGTGCCCGGTACTTCGGCGTGACCAGGCGGGGTCACCGCTCCAGCATCTGGCGAAGGAGATCCGCCGTCTCGGCGTTGGCGGGAAGGAAACTCTCGATCGTGAGTTCCGCCACGGTCACGTCGACCGCGGTCCCGAAGACCGTCGTCGTACTGATGAAGCTCAGGACGCCCTCGTCGCTCACCAGATCGAACGGCACGACGAAGTCCGGCTTTGGCGAGCTGCGCAGCCCAGGATCGCGCATCACCGGATACGACCGCAGTTCGTCCCGCAGTGCCACCAGCTTCGGATCGCCGGTCACCTCGATTTCGTGACCGAGCCGTCCAAGGAGGTGGGGGAGCAGGACCTCGCGATTCGCGATCCTGTCCGTCAGCCCTTGGGGATGAAAGCACAATCGCAGCACGTTCACCGGCGGCTCCAAGAGCGCCGGGGAGACACCGGACAGCAACTGCTGTGCCCCCCGATTCGCCGTGACCAGCGTCCACCACCGGTCGAGCGCCAGGGCAGGGTACGGCTCGATTCCCGTCAGCACGAGATCGACCGCCCGACGTACCGAGGCGAGGGCGGGGTCGGCAAGTGGACGCTCCGGGAAGACCGGGGCGTACCCGCCCGCAACCAGCAGCCTGTTTCGCTCGCGCAGCGGAAGGTCGAGGCCGTCCGCGAGCCGCAGGAGGATTTCCCGGCTCGGTTTCGAGCGGCCCGTCTCCAGGAAACTCAGGTGCCGCGCCGAGACTCCCGTGTCGGTTGCGAGGGAGAGCTGGCTCACATGCCGGCGCTGCCGCCAGTCGCGCAGCACATCCCCAACGGTGCGATCCATCATGTTCATAGATGTCATGCTACTGCGTCATCACCGTGCGAATCACTTACCTGGGAGGTAATTGTTTCAGCTACGTGCCCACCGGAACATGGGGACAGGCGGGGTGACTTGCACCCTGCCGAAAGCGGCCCCGGGCTGGCCGGGCAGTCGACTTCGTGCATCATTCTGGAGAACGCTCACCATGTCGTTCCTGGGTCACCTCTCGCTCCGCCCCACGCTCCTGATCGACGCCATCGCCAGTGGAACGTCGGGACTGCTCCTGCTTGTGGCGGCCCGGCCACTCGCCGAGCTGTTCGATCTTCCCGCCGCATTGCTGCGCGCTTCGGGTGCGTCGATGGTCCCGTTTATCGCCTTCCTGGTCGTGCTGGCAACGCGTGATGTGGTCAGCCACCTGGCAGTGAAACTCGTGGTCGCGTTCAACCTCGCCTGGGTTGCTGCCAGTGTGCTGCTCCTGGTCTCCGGCTGGGTCGATCCGAATGGCCTCGGCTACGCGTTCGTCATCGCGCAGGCCGCCGCGGTAGCCCTCTTCGCCCAACTGCAAGCCACCGCCCTGAGCCGCGAGTCCCGCTCCGACGAGCCCGACGCCGTACTCGCCTGATGCCGGGGGACACGCGTCAATCGCCGGTAGTAACCGTCTTGAATGTCAAGGGGGAGTGGGCAGAAACTGCCCTTGTCCGACCTTGGTGGCGTGCCAGGTGAGCCCCTCGCGGATCATCGCGTTGAGGATGCCGAGGACGCGACGGGCGCACGCCATGAGTGCCACTTTCTTGGGTTTACCACGGCGCTGCAGGTGCTCGTAATGCGCCTTGATCACAGGCTCCCAGCGGGTCGTGGACAGCGCCATCATGTATAGCGCCTGCCGGAGCCGCGCCCGACCCCCGCGCAGGCGCTTCTTGCCGGACCGCGTGCCGCTTTGGTCGTCGCGGGGAGCGACCCCAGCGAGGGAAGCGATCGCCTTGCCGGAGACCTGCCCGAGTTCTGGCAGCAGAGCCAGCAGGATCGCGGTGGTCACGGCGCCGACTCCCTTGAGCGACTGGACGAGGCTGGCCTGCCGGGCCAGCTCCGGATCGGACGCAATGATCCCGGCGATCTGCTGGTCGCTCTCCGCAATCTGCTCGGCCAACAGCGCGATCACGCGATCATGGCCGGGCCACAGGGCCGGGGGCATCTCCGCGCGACGGTTGGTGAAGGCCTCCCGCTGCGTGACCAGGAAGTCCCGGGTGCGGACCCAGTCACCCAGCTCGACGCGGGCCGGACTGGGCAGCGGGGTCGGCGCCGGCCGCTTCTGTTCGGCGAAGCGGGCCAGGATCTCGGCATCGAGGCCATCGGTCTTGGCCTGGACCCCTTCGCTGAGGCGGAAGCCGTGGAGACGCGACGGATTGATCACCGTCACCGGCAGGCCGGCAGTGATCAGGGTGGTGTGGAGCGGGCGGTGGTAGCGCCCGGTCGCTTCGAGCACGATGCAGGCGGGATCGGGCCCGATCCGCCGGAGGAGGTGCGCGTGCCCCTGGGCCGTGTTCGTGACCGTAAAGACCGGGCCGGCGGGCCGCACGGCGACCGCCAGTTCGCGTTTGCCGACATCAATACCGACGAAGTGATTGGGACCAGGCGGCATGGAACCCTCCGTTCGGGTAAACATGGACGACGCTGGCCGGCGTCCGGCAATCGCAACCTTGTCTGCGAGGGAGCCCCCGGCTAACCGTTCGGGTGACGACGGGACCGGGCCAGCGGGAACGCGGTTGGCGGCATCGGACTACGGCACGGTCGAGAGACCAAGGGAAGAGCCGAGCGCCCCAACCGCGTTCCATTGTCGAACATACAAGGGAAGGGCTTCCCGGCATCGACGCAGGCGTCAGGATCGACGGCGTGCCGGGTAATGCCCTTCCGATTCTTCTACCCGCGCAACTCCGGGGTCCGGTAGAGCACCTGGCCGTCGACCGTGATCTCCGTGTCGATCAGGTACCGGCGCGCCGCCTCCAGAT
>JACDHV010000307.1 GCA_013820855.1 Gemmatimonadales bacterium
GCGCGCCTTCTTCTGCGCCCGGATGAAGCGCTCCGCATTGGCGACGGCCTCGATCACGGTCTGCCCGTGGAGATCCAGCTCCGCGTCGGGCTCGCGGTCGGTCCAGTCCGCCATCCGGGCCCCCCTTCCGAGTAGTACGCAACTTGCACCTCAGGCTTGCCGGCCGCCCACAGCGCCTCGGTAAGCCTCTTACTCTGAATGAGTTAAACTCTGGAGCCCCTCTTGGCAGCCATCCGACTCCTCGGGCTAATTGCCCCGCGATTCGCCGCTCTGATGGTAGCGGGACTGCTCGCTGGGTGCGCCGCGGCCGATGGCGGCCCCGTCAGAATCGGGGTTGCCGGCTCCTTCAGCGACCCCATCGGCCTCCCCATGAAGCTGGCGGCCGAGATGGCGGTGGAGGAGATCAACGCGGCCGGCGGGATCGGCGGGCGCCCGCTCGAGCTGGTGGCTCGCGACGACTATGCCGATCCCGACTCGGCGGTGTTCGTGGCGAACGATCTCTACTTGTCGGACGTGGTCGCGGTGGTCGGCCATCTCTTCTCCGGCACGACGCTCGCCGCCTCACCGGTCTACAATGGCGGTGACGACCCGGTCGCGGCCATCTCGCCCTCCTCTTCGTCTCCGGAGGTCTCCAGCGCCGGCGACCACACGTTCCGCGTCTGCCCCAGCGATCTCGCGCACGGCGCCACCCTGGCGCGATGGGTGCACGAGCGCCTCGGAATGGAGCGGGGGGCCGTGCTCTACCTCAACGATCAGTACGGCCGAGGCATTCGGCAGACGTTCGTCGAGGAGTTCCTCCGGCTGGGTGGCCGCCTCCAGTCCGTCGATCCCTATCTCGGCGACACACCGGATGTCGGACCGTATCTCGACCGGCTGGCGCGCGAGAAGGGGAGCGAGTTCCTGGTGGTGGCCGGCAACCGGGTCGAAGCGGAGGAAGTGATCCGGCAAGCGCGTCGCCGGGGGCTGAAGATTCCGATCCTGGGCGGGGACGGTCTCGAGGGCATCGAGGGTGCCGGGGCGCTGGCCGAGGGCGTGTATCTGACGTCTTCCTATTTCCCGAGCCTGCCGACAGAGGCCAACCGAAAGTTCGTCGAGGCCTACCGCCGCAAGCACCCCGACGCCGGCATGCCCAACCAGCCGGCGGCGGCCACGTACGACGCGGTGTACCTGCTCCGTGACGTCATCGCTCGAGCGGGAACCGGCCGGCAGGCCGTGCGCCGCGCCCTCGCCGCCACCGGCTCCGAGATGCCGGCCTTCGAAGGCGTCACCGGCCTGGTCGCCTTCGACGCCGCCGGGGACATAGCGAACCAGGACGTGTACGTCGGCATCGTGCGCGGAGGGGCGGTCGAGGTGACCGAGCGCGCCACCGCCGTTGCCCGGAGTCGCTGACCATGATGCGCAGCATTCGCAGCCGCGTGATCGGGGGGATGACGCTCCTGGTCGTTCTGGTCTTCGTGATCGCGCTCCTCGGCGTGAACTCCATCCGCGCCCTGGATGAGTCGGTGCAGCGGGACCTGTCGCTGCTGTTGGAGAGCACCGACGTGGGCAACGGCCTGGTCTCCTCGGTCGCCTCCGAGATCCGCTCCGCCGAGCAGTACCTCGTAAGACCCAGCGATCGCCTCCGGCGCCAGGTCATCGACGAGGGCGACTCGGCCTACGCCCTGCAACGCCGCTACCGCGGACTCGGCTCGCTGACCACCTCCGACCGGTACATCATCAACCAGATCGCCCACAACCAGGCCAGGATCGAGGTGGCCTACGCCATGGCACACGCCCTGGCCGATCTCGGTCGGCCGGACGAGTCGCGGCGGTACGCCGAGCTGGCCCGCTCGCCGTCCGATACCCTGCTCGGGGACGTGCGGGCGCTCTCCCTGGCCCAGACCTCACGCGCGATGGCCCGGGCAACGGACCTTGGACGCCAGGCCGATCACCGGCGGCAAATGCTCTGGCTGCTGTTTTTCGTCTCCCTTCTCCTGAGCATCGGGATCGTGTTCTGGACCGTACGCATGGTGGACCGGCCGCTGACCCATTTGGTCCGCGCGGCCGAGCGTTTCGGCGCTGGCGACCTGCGGCCGGTGCGCCTCGGCACGATGCCGACCGAGCTGGAACGGCTCTCGCAGGCCATGGACGACATGGGAGGACGGCTCCGGACGGTCGTGGTAGCCGTGGTCGGGGAGGCGAGCCAGATCGGCAACAGCGCGAGCGACTTCTCCGCCATGAGCGAGGAGCTGGCCGCCAGCAGCGGCGAGATCTCAACGGCCATGGTCAAGATCGCCGCCAGCGCCGAGCACCAGGTGAAGGGAATGGAGAAGGCCGACACGCTGCTCCACAGCCTTCGCCAGATCGCGGAGGCCAACGCACAGGCGGCAGCCCGCGTTGGCGAGCTCGGCGGGCGCATTCAGGAGCTGGCCGCCCGGCACCAGGCCGACGTCGCGGCCGCGGGGCAGACGCTCCTCGACGTGAAGGAAGTGGTTCGCACGTCGGCCGGCCAGGTCAAGGAGCTGACCCGATTGTCAGAGCCGATCACGGACTTCATCGACCTGATCAAGCAGATCTCGTCGCAGACCAACTTGCTCGCGCTGAACGCCGCCATCGAGGCGGCCCGCGCCGGCGAGCACGGCCGGGGCTTCGCCGTGGTGGCCGAAGAGGTCCGGCGTCTCGCGGACTCCAGCGCGACCGCGGCGGAGGACGTGGCGAACACGGTGCAGTTTATCCGGAATCAGGTGCGCGAGGTGTCGCACACCATGGAGACAGGGTCGGCGAAGGTCCAGGGGATCGAGACGGTGGCAGCGGCGGCGGCACGGGCGCTGGAGCAGATCTCGAGCGCCGTCGGCGAGGTGCACGGCGCCGCCAGCGAGGTGGAGCGCGAGGCGGTGGCGAACCGGCGAATCGTGGAGGAGCTGGGTCTGCGCACCCAGGAGGTGAGTCAGGCCGCCAGCGAGCATGCCTCCGCGAGCGAGCAGGTGACGGCGGCCGCCGAGGAGCAGAGCGCCAGCACGGAGGAGATGGCGTCTTCGGCCGGTGACCTGCTGCAGGGCGCCACCCGGCTGACCTCGCTGATGCAGGAGTTCAAGACATAGCTAGAAGGTGCGATCGGAACCGGGGTCCTGA
>JACDHV010000005.1 GCA_013820855.1 Gemmatimonadales bacterium
GCCGGAGAACGTGCTCATGTCGGAGGGACACGCCGTAGTGACCGACTTCGGCGTGGCCAAGGCGGTGAGCTCGTCCAGCGGCAGCTCGCTGACCTCGCTCGGCGTGGCGCTCGGCACGCCGGCGTACATGGCGCCGGAGCAGGCGGCCGCGGACCCGCACGTGGACCACCGGGCCGACCTGTACGCGGTCGGCGTGCTCGCCTACGAGATGCTGTGCGGGCGGACGCCGTTCGTCGCCGCCACGCCCCAGGCGATGCTCGCGGCGCACGTCACCCAGGCGCCGGACCCTGTCGTGCAGCATCGACGGACCGTCCCACCCATGCTCGGCTCGGCCATCATGCGCTGCCTCGAAAAGCGCGCCGCGGATCGGTGGCAGAGTGCCGCGGAGCTCTCCGCGCAACTCGAGGCGGCCCCGACCTCGAGCGGCGGCCACGCTCCGTCGGGCGCGGAGCCCGCAGGCTCGAGCGCGACCCTGGCCGCGATCCGGCAGGGGCATCCCGGCCGAGTCGCGGCGCTGTTCGTCCTCGGCTCGGCCGCGGTACTGGCGGCGGTGTATCTGCTGGTACACCGCCTGGGCCTGCCGGATTGGGTTCTGCACGGCGCGGGGATCCTGCTGCTGCTGGGGCTGCCGATCATGCTCATGGCCGGTATCGCGGAGCGTCGCCGCGCGCAGGCGAAGACCAGCGGCCTCGCCGCTCCCACCCCGGCCGGGGTGGCGCCCTGGGTCAGTTGGCGGCGGGCCCTCATCGGCGGAGGACTGGCCTTCGGGGCGCTCGGCGTGCTCGCCGCGGGTTACACCGCGATGCGGCTGCTCGGCATCGGCCCGGTGGGTACCCTGGTGGCTTCCGGCGTGCTCGAACGGCGCGAGCCGCTGATCCTGGCCGACTTCGAGAATCGGTCACCGGATTCCACGCTGGGGCCGTCGCTCACCGAGGCCTTCCGGGTGGATCTGTCGCAATCGCCCACGCTCCGGCTGGTGGACCCCCAGGCAGTGGCCGACGCGTTACGACGCATGGAGCGCCCAGCGGTCGTCACGCTGTCTCCGTCCCTGGCGCGGGAGATTGCGGAGCGACAGGGAGTGAAGGCGGTTGTCGCGGGCCAGATCGACCCGGTGGGCCGGGGCTACGTGCTGTCGGCGACTCTGCTGGGCGCCGCGGACGGCAGGGTGCTCGCGGCGGTCAGGGAGTCCGCCGACGACCAGGATGCGCTGCTCTCCGCGATCGATCGCCTCTCCAAGAAGCTGCGGGAGCGGATCGGCGAGTCGCTCACGACGATTCGGGCCAATTCCGCGCTCGAGCAGGTGACCACCGGATCGCTCGAAGCGCTTCAGAAGTACACCGCCGCGCTCCGCCTCGAAGAGAGTGATCGAGCCGAGGAGGCGATTCCCCTGCTCGAGGACGCCGTCGCGATCGACAGCGGCTTCGCGATGGCCTGGCGCAAGCTCGCCGTGGTCCTGGGCAACACCGATCGATCGGCCACCCGTCAGGCGCTGGCCGCCACCCAGGCATTCCGCCACCGCGACCGGCTGCCCGCCCTGGAGCGCAATCTCGCCGTAGGGTACTACCACCACTTCGTGGAGGACGATCGAGCCAAGGTCGTCGCCGCCTACCGGGCCGTGCTCGCCATCGACCCGGAGAATCTGGTCGCGCTCAATAATTTGTCGATTCCCCTGATGGAACAGCGCCGCTATGCGGAGGCCGAGAGCCTGGTGGGTCGGGCCTCGCGCCTCGGGAGGGGCTCGTCGTTCTTCCTCAACACGGTTCGCACGCAGGTCGCGCAGGGGCATCTCGTCGAGGCGCAGGAAACCGCCGACCGATACAGCGCGAGTGCCCCCGGCAGCCCGTACTCCGCCGGGGTCCAGTCATTGATGGCGCGGGTGCGGCGAGACCTGCCCACCGCGGAGCAGCTGCTCCGAAAGGCACGCGAACACCAGGGCGACAGTCGCTTCATCCGCTCGGCCACCGCACACGGGTTGGCCGGTATCGCCGAGCAGCAGGGCAGAATCGGCGAGGCCAGGCGCCTGCACCTCGAGCTGCTCTCGCAACTGGAGTCGGAGAACGAGCGCCGCGAGTATCTCGACGTCGCCGCCTCGCTCGCCACGCTCCAGGCGAGATACGGGAGCGACCGTACCGCCGCGAGGAGCCTGCTCAAGGCCGCGCTCTCCCGCTATCCCCTGGCTTCACTCGAGCCGCTCGACCGGCCCTACGTAGACCTGATCCTCGCGTTCGCCCTGGCCGGAGACGCCGGCGAGGCGAGACGGTTGTACCGTGAGTTCGAGGCGGTCGTCCCCGAGGGCATGCGCCGGCTTCGGCTCCGCCGCCACGCGGCGCGCGGCGCGATCGAGGAGGCCGAGGGGCGGAACAGGGACGCGGTGGAGGCCTACGGCTCCTGGCTCGCGGAGGATGGCACCTGCGGCGTCTGCGGATCCTACGAGCTGGGCGTCGTGTACGACCGGCTGGGCCAGACCGACTCCGCGATCACGGTGTTCGAGCGTGCCGTGGGCACGCCGACCATCGAGTCGGCTCGAATACTCGAATCGTACACCCTCGCGCCCAGCTTGAAGCGGCTCGGCGAGCTCTACGAGTCCCGCGGCGACCGCCGCCGGGCCGCGGACACCTACAACCGCTTCGTCGATCTGTGGAAGCACGCCGATCCGGAGCTTCAGCCGGCGGTGCGCGAGGTGCGCGCGAGGCTGGCGCAGCTCGCCCGGGAACCCGGCGGATGAGCTCCGCGCCGCTCCTGTCCGACAGCGCGCTGCTCGAGCGACTCGCCGCCTTCGACACCACCAGCCGACTCAGCAACATCCCCTTCGTCGACTTCGTTTCGGACTATCTGGACCGCCCGGGTATCCGGTTGGAGAGGATGCGGTCGCCGGACGGGACCAAGGCGAACCTCATCGCCCGTGCCGGCGCGGACCGGGATGACGGAGAGGGATTGACCCTGTCGGGCCACATGGATGTCGTGCCGGCCGACGAGCCGGACTGGGGCTCGCCGCCGTTCACGCTCACCCGCCTGGGCGAGACCTACGTGGCCCGCGGCGCGGCCGACATGAAGGGCTTTCTCGCGCTGGCCATCAACCGGCTGGCCGGACTGGAGCCCGCCAGGCTGCGGCGTCCGCTGGCGCTGCTCCTCACCTATGACGAGGAGATCGGGACCCTGGGGGCGCGACGATTCGCCGAGGGCGACAGCTCCGCGCGGCGCCTGCCCCGTGACGTCATCGTCGGCGAGCCCACCTCGCTGCGCGTCGTCCGGCTGCACAAGGGGATGATCCGGCTACAGCTCACGTTTCACGGGCGAGCCGCCCACAGCGGCTACCCGCACCTCGGCCGCAATGCGATCGAGCCTGCGGCGCGTGCCATCGACGCGCTCGCCGGCTTGCGGGCCCGGATGGAGGCGGAGCGGCCGCCGCACGGGGAGCACTTTCCCGAGGTACCCTACGCCGCGCTCAACGTCGGTGTGGTCACGGGCGGTAGCGCGGTGAACGTGATACCCGATCGCTGCACGATTCAGGTCGGCATCCGGCTGCTGCCGGGGATGAAGGCGGAGGCCATGACCGAGCGGGTACGGGAGGTGGTGGCGGGGGCGGTACCCGGCGAGTCGTTCGAGCTGGCGTCACTCGGCGAGAGCCCGGCCATGATGCTGGACGAGAGCGCCGTGCTCCACCGCGAGCTCTGCGGGCTGGTGGGTCAGCGCGGCACCGAAAGCGTGGCATTCGCCACCGACGCCGGATGGCTCCAGACCGTTGGGCTCCGCTGCGCGATCTTCGGCCCCGGGAGCATCGAGGTGGCGCATCGGCCGAACGAGTTCATCCCCATCGCCGAGTTCCTGCGCGGAGGCGAGCTCCTGGACGACATCGTCCGCCGGCGATGTCTCGCCGGATGACCGCGCAGACGCTCCAGGCGGATCTCACGTGGATCGACGGCGCGTTTCAGGCGGACCGCGTCATTACGATCGGCTCGGAGGGCCGGATCGAATCCATCGAAGCCGCGGTGCAGGGCAGCGTCCGCCGCCTGCCTGGCATCGCGCTCCTCCCCGGCTTCGTCAACGCACATTCCCATGCCTTCCAGCGCGCGCTCCGGGGATCGGCAGAGCGCTTCCCGACAGGGGCGGGGAGCTTCTGGAGCTGGCGGGAGAGCATGTATGCTCTGGTGTCGAGCCTCGACCGGCAGATGCTCGGCCGAATATGCCGCCAGGCCTATGCCGAGATGCGCGACGCCGGGATCACCACCGTCGGCGAGTTCCACTACCTGCATCACGACCGCGACGCAGACTTCGCCTTCGATGATGTCGTGCTCGAGGCTGCGTCGGATGTGGGGATTCGACTCGTCCTGCTGCAGACCTATTACTCCATGGGTGGCATCGGCAAGGCGCTCGGGCCGGCGCAGCGGCGTTTCTCCACGCCCGACCTCGGTGCCTATCTGCGACAGCTGGATCGTCTCGCCGGGCGGCTCGATCCCGCCCTCCACTCGCTGGGAATGGTGGCGCACAGCGTCCGCGCCGCCAGCCTGGCCGAGACCAGGGCGCTCCACGAGGAGGCGGCGCGCCGCGGGCTACCGTTCCATATGCACGTCGAGGAGCAGCGGAGCGAGGTCGAGGAATCCCTCGCCGCCTACGGGCGGACGCCGATGCGACTGCTGTGCGATGAGCTCGCCCCAGCCGGAAGCCTGACGGCGGTGCACTGCACCCACACCTCGCCGGCAGACATGGCGGACTTTCTCTCCCGCGGCGGACGGGTCTGCGTCTGCCCGCTGACCGAGGCGAATCTGGGCGACGGCATCCCCGATCTCTCCACGGCTCACTCGGCCGGCGGTCGGATCTCGCTCGGCACCGACTCCAACGCCCGCATCGCTACCATCGAGGAGATGCGGTGGCTGGAGTACGGGCAGCGGCTGCGCCGCCAGGTCCGAGGGGCCCTCGTCGGTCCCGGCGGCGAGGTCGCCTCGACCTTACTCGACGCGGCGACCCGTGGGGGGGCGGCGGCGCTGGGAATCGCCACGGGAGAGATCGCGCCGGGCCGCTGGGCGGATTTCGCGGCCATCGACCTGTCCGTGCCCTCGCTCGTCGAAGTCACGCCAGCCGGCCTGCTCGACGCCATCGTGTTCGGCGGGGGCAACCGGGCGATCGCCGGGAGCTTCGTGGGCGGGAAGTGGCGCGAGACGGATTGACCCAACCTGCTCCGGCGACTAGACTTCCCGGCTGCCCAGGAGACCTGAATGTTTACGCTTCTTTTGACGCTTCTCATCATCGACGCACTGCTGCTCTCTACCGTCGTCCTCCTTCAGGCGGGACAGGGCGGGGGCCTCGCGTCACTCGGCGGCGCCACCACCGACACCGTGCTCGGCGGGCGGCAGGCGGTCACCATCCTCACCAAGCTCACCTGGTGGTGCGGCGGGATCTTTCTGGCGCTGTCGCTGCTGCTCTCGCTGGTGCCGCGGGGCAGTGCATCGAGCGAGCTGCAGGAGCGGCTGCGGGCCACGACGCCCACCGCGCCGGCCCCGAGCGAGCCGCTACCGCTGGGGGGCTCGACGGACCCCGCCACCGGCCCCGCACCTTCCCCGGGAGTTCCGGCTCCCCAGCAGGAGCCCGGCCAGTGACGGTGAGCGAAAGCGGGGCGACCGGATGACCGATCGCCCCGCTTTCGTTTTGCTGGAGGACGGCGCCTGGTTCGCCGGCACCGCGGTGCGTCGGGTCGACCCGGCGTTCGGCGAGGTGGTGTTCACCACCAACCTCACAGGGTACCAGGAAACGTTTACCGACCCGAGCTACCTCGGCCAAATCGTCGTGATGACCGCGCCGATGATCGGCAACTACGGCGTCAACCGGGAAGACATGGAGTCGGAGCGGCCGCAGGTGTCCGGCGTGGTGGTCCGGGAGATGTCCCGCCATCCGTCCAACTGGCGCAGCTCCCTCAGCCTGGACGAGTGGCTGGCAGGGGCCGCCGTGCCGGTGATCGAAGGGGTAGACACGCGGCGGCTTACCCGGCACCTGCGCGAGCGCGGCGCGATGCGCGGTGTGGTCGCCGAAGGCCGCGAGCCGGACCCGGAGCTGACCGCGCAGCTCCTCGCCTCACCCTCCATGAGCGGCCTCGACCTCGCCTCGCGCGCCACGACCGGCGAGACCAGGTCCGAAGGCCGGGGCCGGCACGTGGTCGCGTACGACTACGGGATGAAGCGCAACATCGTCCGGATGCTGGTGCAGGCGGGGTGCAAGGTGACCGTGGTGCCCTCCCGGACGAGCGCGGCGGAGGTCCGCGAGCTGAAGCCGGACGGGCTCTTCCTCTCGAACGGTCCGGGCGATCCGGCGGCAGTTCAGTACGCCATCTCCAACATCAGGGAGCTGGCCGGCTCGGGGCTGCCGACCTTCGGTATCTGCCTGGGGCATCAGCTCATCGGTCTCGCCTTTGGCGGAGGGACGGGCAAGCTCCCCTACGGCCACCGCGGCGGCAACCACCCGGTGCGCGACCTGCGGACGGGTCAGGTGCTAATCACCACGCAAAACCATGGATTCGCTGTGGTTGGCGATGCGGCGAGGGTGCCGGGTGCCGCTGCGCTCGAGGTGACCCACCTGAATCTCAACGACGGGACCATCGAAGGGGTGCGTCACCGCGAGCTCCCGACGTTCGCCGTGCAGTACCATCCGGAGGCCGCTCCCGGACCTCACGACGCCTTTCCGCACTTCGCCGAGTTCCTCGCCTCGCTCGCTCCGGAGGCGACTCCGAAGTCCAAGCCCTTGACAGACAACACTTAAGCCCATACTATCGGCCAGGATGCCCTCCCGAGCTACGCTGTCTGGAACCCTTCTGGGGGACGCATGACCAAGGCCGATCTCGTCGAACAAGTCACCGCCTCGATCGCCCGGACCGCCGGGCCCATGATCTCCAAGAAGGATTGTGCCCGCGTGGTAGACGCATTCCTCGAGGCGGTCAAAGAGGCACTCAAGCAGCAGCACAATATCGAGGTACGTGGGTTCGGCACCTTCAAGATCCGGCGGCGCAAGACCCGGATGGCGCGCAATCCGCGCACCGGGGATCCGGTTGAAGTCGCCGCGCGTCCCGTTCCGGTCTTCAAGCCCAGCAAAGAGTTACGGGCGCTGGTCGCGGACGAGGGTGAGCCGGCCGGAGAACCCGTCTCGGGCATGTAGGAGCGGGACCGTTCGGAAGGGCTCGTGGGGCCGCACCGGGACGCTCTCCCGGGCGGCCCTTCTTTCGCCGTCGTATCGCCGTTCCCCCCTCCCGCTCTTGCGGATAGCTTCCACTCATGCCTGCTCCCACGACGCAACTCGTCAACGTGCGCGTCCTGCTCTTCGCCAGCTACGCGGACCGCCTGGGGCTCGAATCCGTGCGTGTCGCGCTGCCGGTGTCGGCAACGGTGGCGGATGCGCTGGACCATGTGCGGTCGCTGCCCGGCGGCGAGCGAATCCCGCCGCGCCCCCTGTGCGCGGTAAACCTGGCTCACGCGAGCCTCGGCACCCGTCTCACCGAGGGCGACGAAGTTGCCCTGCTGCCGCCCATGGCGGGAGGCTGATCGCATGGCCTTCCTCTCCGCGACGCCGATCGATCCCGCCGGTCTCGTCGGCCGAGTCGCGTCTCCGGCATTCGGCGGCGTGGCTTCCTTCCTCGGCCTGGTGCGCAACCACCATGGTGGCCGTGCGGTGAGCCGGTTGGAGTACACGGCATACGGTCCGATGGCCGAGGCGGAGTGCCGCCGCATCGTAGGCGAGGCGGAGAGCCGGTGGCAGGTGCGCGTCGCGCTGGAGCATCGGACCGGCGCCCTCGAGATCGGCGACATCGCGGTGGGCGTGGCCGCGGCCGGCGCGCACAGGGACGAGGCGTTCTCCGCCTGCCGCTACGTCATCGAGGAGGTCAAGGCCCGGGTGCCCATCTGGAAGAAGGAATTCTTTCAGGATGGGGACGTCGCATGGGTGGATCCCACGAGCGCATCGGCGCCGCACGAGGCGGTTCGCGAGTGAGCCCCGCATCGCCGAGCCATCCCACCGACCTGCTGGGCCGGCCGCTGCGCAACCTCCGCGTCTCCGTCACCGACCGCTGCAATCTCCGGTGCCGCTACTGCATGCCGGAGTCGGAGTACGTGTGGCTGCCGCGGGCGTCGATCCTCACCTTCGAGGAGATGGACCGGGTGGCGGGAGTCTTCGCCGGCCTGGGCGTGGCCAAGGTGCGGCTCACCGGAGGCGAGCCCCTGCTGCGGCACGACCTCGCGACCCTGGTGGCCCTGCTCGCGCGCCACGCGGACATCGGCGATCTCGCCCTGACCACCAACGGAGTCCTGCTCGAGCGTCAGGCCGCGGCGCTCCGTGACGCCGGGCTCCGTCGGGTCACGGTGAGCCTCGACACCCTCCGGCCGGAGCGCATGCGGGAGTTCGCCCGCAGCGCGCGCCACACCGACGTAGTCGCCGGCATCGACGCGGCCAGAGCGGCGGGCTTCTCCTCCCTCAAGCTCAACACCGTGATCATCCGGGGGTACAACGAGGACGAGGTGCTCGACCTCATGGAGTTCGCCCGCGGCCGGGGCGCGGAGCCCCGCTTCATCGAGTACATGGACGTGGGCGGGGCCACGGGATGGTCGATGGATCAGGTGGTGTCGCAGCGAGAGATCCTGGAGGTGGTGGCGCGGCGCTACGGCCCGGTCGAGCCGTTGCGCGAGGGGCAATGGGCCCCGGCCGAGCGGTTCGCGCTGCGCGACGGAACCGTGTTCGGCGTCATCGCCTCGACCACGGCGCCGTTCTGCCGCACCTGCGACCGGGCCCGTCTCACGGCGGACGGCACGTTCCTGCTCTGCCTCTACGGAGAGGAGGGCGTCGATCTGCGCCAGCTGCTCCGCGGCGGCGCGACGGACGCGGAGATCTCGGCGGCCATCGCCGCCGCCTGGCGGGCGCGAGCCGACCGCGGCGCGGAGGAACGGGCTGGGTTGTCGGAGCGGGGGGTTCTGCATCGAATCGAGAGCCTGCGCGCCGATCCGCGGCGTGAGATGCACACGCGCGGCGGCTGATGGCGCTCCAGGTCGCGCTGATCCAGCCGCAGATCCCTCCCAACACCGGGAATATCGCCCGGCTCTGCGCCGCGACCGACGTCGCCCTCCACCTCATCGAGCCGCTCGGCTACTCGCTCGAGGACACCGACCTGCGCCGCGCCGGTCTGGATTACTGGGGTGACGTGGATCTGTGGCGCCATTCGGACTGGTTCGCCTTCCGGGACGCGATGGACCGGAGCCGCTGCCTGTACTTCTCGGCCAGGGCCGAGCGGAGCTTCTGGGACGCGCCCTACGGGGCGAACAGCTGCCTCGTGTTCGGCAACGAGACCGAGGGCATGCCCGAGCGGATCCTGGAGAAGCACCCGGACCGCTCCTTCACCATCCCCATGCCGGGGCCGGTCCGGAGCCTCAACCTGGCGACGGCCGTCGGAATCGTGCTCTACGAAGCGCTCCGCCAAACCACCCGCGCGAGGCTTTGCCGGTAGTCCGTAAGCCGCTACCTTTCGCCGCCTTAGAGCATCGCGTTCGACCTCAACCTCAAGATCCGGAGCGGGGCTTTCATGCTCGAGAAAGTGGCCGTGGTCGGGGCGGGGAACGTCGGGGCCACCGCGGCGCAACGGCTGGCGGAGAAGAACCTCGCTCGCACGGTGGTGATGATCGACGTGGTGGAAGGGGTGCCGCAGGGCAAGGCGCTCGACCAGTGGCAGTCCGGCCCCATCGAGGGCTTCGATGGCCGGATCGTCGGGAGCAACGGCTACGATCCCGCGGCGGGCGCCGACGTCGTCGTCGTGACCGCCGGGATCGCGCGGAAGCCCGGGATGAGCCGGGACGATCTCACGAAGACCAACGCCGGGATCGTGCGCTCGGTGTCCGAGCAGATCGCCCGCGTCGCTCCGGACGCCATCGTGGTGGTGGTCTCCAATCCACTGGACGTGATGTGCTACGTCGCGATGAAGACCACCGGTTTCCCCCGCGAGCGGGTTCTCGGCATGGCGGGCGTGCTCGACACGGCCAGGTATCGCATGTTCCTGGCGGAAGCGATGGACCTGTCGGCGCAGGACATCCAGGCGATGGTCCTGGGGGGGCACGGCGATACCATGGTGCCTCTGGTGAGCTATACCACCGTCTCCGGCATCCCGGTGGGCCAGTTGCTGGAACAGAGCCGCCTCGATGCCATCGTGGAGCGCACCCGGAACGGCGGCGCGGAGATCGTGGGCTACCTCAAGACAGGCTCCGCCTACTACGCCCCCAGCGCGGCCGCGGTCGAGATGGTGGAGGCGATCGCGCTCGACCGGAAGCGCCTGTTGCCCTGCTCGGCCTGGCTCCAGGGCGAATTCGGCCTGCGGGACGTGTTCTGCGGGGTGCCCTGCAAGCTGGGCCGCCGCGGGCTCGAGTCGATCGTGGACATCAGGCTGACCGAGCAGGAGCGAACCGACCTGCACAAGTCGGCCGAGGCGGTGCGGGCGATGCAGGCGATGGTGGGCGGGTGAAAGGCACGCGGCGATGAACCGGCTGCAGGTCCTGTGGCAGTCGACGGTCGGCAAGAAGGCGGTCATGGCGGTGACCGGCCTGGTGCTGGTCGCGTACCTCATCAGCCACGTGCTGGCCAACCTGCTGGTGTTCGACGGACCCGAGCGCGTCAATCGCTACGCGGCCCTGCTGCACGGCACCGGTGGGGCGCTGTGGAGCGCGCGGCTGGTGCTCCTGGTCGCCGTGATCCTGCACGTCGTGGCGGCGGTGCAGCTCACGCTCAGGAGCCGGGCGGCCCGGCCAAGCTCCTACGTCGCCGGCCGCGAGCCGCAGGCGTCGACGCTCGCCTCGCGCACCATCCGCTGGGGCGGAGCGCTGATCCTCGTCTTCCTCGTGTACCACATCCTGCACTTCACCACTGGCGGAGCCCATCCGGAGTTCATCGAGCTCAACCCGTATCACAACGTGGCCACGGGCTTTCGGAATCCCCTGGTCGCGGGGTTCTACGCGATCGCCATGATCGCGGTCGGTCTGCACCTGTACCATGGCGTGTGGAGCAGCGGCCGCAGCCTCGGCGTGAGCCGGCCCTCGCCGCGGCCCCTGCATCGGCGCCTCGCGCTGGCGCTGGCCGCGTTCGTCTGGCTCGGGTTCACGGCGATCGTGGTGGCGGGGTATCTGGGAGTGTTCGGCAGGGCCGGATGATGCCTAGCGTGAAAGGTGACCAGTGACGAGCACAGTCGGAGCCGACGCGCCCGCCCGGAGCGCCCGCATGGACCTGCATTCCCGCGTGCCTTCGGGGCCCATCGAGCTGAAGTGGGACAAGCACCGCTTCGAGATGAAGCTGGTGAACCCCGCCAACAAGCGGAAGTACACCGTGCTCGTCGTGGGGAGCGGCCTCGCCGGCGCGGCGGCGGCCGCGACCCTGAGCGAGCTCGGCTACAACGTGAAGTGCTTCTGCGTCCAGGATTCGCCGAGGCGGGCGCACAGCATCGCGGCGCAGGGCGGCATCAATGCCGCCAAGAACTACCGCAACGACGGCGACAGCATCTTCCGGCTGTTCTACGATACGGTGAAGGGTGGAGACTTCCGGGCGCGCGAGGCCAACGTCTACCGGCTGGCGCAGATCAGCGTCAACATCATCGACCAGTGCGTGGCCCAGGGGGTGCCGTTCGCCCGGGAGTACGGCGGGCTGCTGGCGAACCGGTCGTTCGGCGGGGCGCAGGTGTCGCGGACGTTCTACGCGCGGGGCCAGACCGGACAGCAGCTGTTGCTGGGGGCGTACCAGCAGCTGGAGAAGGAGATCGCACGCGGCGGCGTCGCGATGTTCCCCCGCACGGAGATGCTCGACCTGATCGTGGTGGACGGCAGGGCGCGCGGCATCGTGGTGCGGGACATGGTGACCGGCCGGATCGAGACCCACATCGGCGATGCCGTCGTGCTGGGGACCGGCGGTTACGCGAACGTCTTCTACCTCTCGACCAACGCCAAGGGCTCCAACGCCACCGCCATCTGGCGGGCCCACAAGCGCGGGGCGCTCTTCGGCAACCCCTGCTACACCCAGATCCATCCGACCTGCATCCCCCAGGCCGGGGAGTACCAGTCGAAGCTCACCCTCATGAGCGAGTCGCTGCGGAACGACGGGCGGGTGTGGGTGCCCACGCGAGCGGGCGACGCCCGCCCACCGGACCAGATACCCGAGGAGGACCGGGACTACTACCTCGAGCGCCGCTACCCGAGCTTCGGCAACCTGGCGCCGCGCGACATCGCCTCCCGCGCGGCCAAGACCGTCTGCGACGAGGCTCGCGGCGTGGGCCCGGGCGGCCTCGGCGTCTACCTCGATTTCGCCGACGCCATCGGGCGGGTGGGCGCGGACGCCATCCGCGAGCGCTACGGCAACCTGTTCGAGATGTACGAGCGGATCACCGACGAGAACCCCTACCGTGTGCCGATGCGGATCTACCCCGCCGTCCACTACACGATGGGCGGCCTCTGGGTGGACTACAACCTGATGAGCAGCATTCCGGGCCTCCACGTGATCGGAGAGGCCAACTTCTCCGATCACGGCGCCAACCGGCTCGGCGCGAGCGCGCTCATGCAGGGCCTCGCCGACGGTTACTTCATCGTGCCCGCGACCGTGAGCGATTATCTCGCCTCCACCAAGCTGGAGAAGATCGACGCCACGCACCCGGAGTGCCGGCTGGTTCAGGAGGAGACGGCGGTGTCCACCCGCCGGCTGCTCGGCATCAAGGGCACCCGGACGGTGGATTCGTTTCACCGCGAGCTGGGCAGGATCATGTGGGACAAGTGCGGGATGGCACGCGACGCGCGGGGCCTGCAGGAGGCGCTGGCCCGGATTCCCGAGCTGCGTGAGGAGTTCTGGCGGAACGTCAACGTCCCCGGCAGCGATACCGAGCTCAACCAGGCGCTCGAGAAGGCCGGCCGCGTGGCCGACTTCCTGGAGCTGGGGGAGCTGATCTGCCGCGACGCGCTGCACCGCGAGGAGTCGTGCGGCGGCCATTTCCGCGAGGAGTATCAGACCGAGGAGGGCGAGGCGCTCCGAAACGACGAGCTGTTCGCCTACGTCGCGGCCTGGGAGTACACCGGCCGCGATGCCGAGCCGCGGCTGCATCGGGAGCCGCTGGATTTCGAGTACGTGCATCTGGCGCAGCGGAGCTACAAGTGAGCCGAAAGGGAGCTCCATGAACCTCATCCTCCACATCTGGCGGCAGGCCTCGCCGAGCGTGCCCGGTGCGATGGTCCGCTACGAAGCGCGGGACATCAGTCCAGACATGTCGTTCCTGGAGATGCTCGACGTGCTCAACGAGCGGCTCATGGAGCGCGGCGACGCGCCGATCGCCTTCGACCACGACTGCCGCGAGGGGATCTGCGGCTCGTGCAGCCTCATGATCGACGGCCTGGCACATGGGCCCCATCGCGGCACGGCCACCTGCCAGCTCCACATGCGGAGCTTCCGCGACGGCGCCGAGATCCGGATCGAGCCGTGGCGCGCGCGCGCCTTCCCGGTGGTGAAGGACCTGGTGGTGGATCGGGGCGCGCTCGACCGGATCATCGCGGCGGGTGGATTCATATCCGCGCCCACCGGCGGGGCGCAGGACGCGAACACGATTCTGGTCCCCAAGCCCGACGTGGACACCGCCATGGATGCGGCGCAGTGCATCGGATGCGGCGCCTGCGTGGCGGCCTGCCCCAACGGCTCGGCCTCACTCTTCACGGCGTCGAAGCTCACCCATCTGGGCCTCCTGCCGCAGGGTCAGCCCGAGCGCTACGCCCGCGCGCTGACCATGGTCCGGCGGATGGACCTGGAGAGCTTCGGCCACTGCACGCTCCACGGCGAGTGCCAGGAGGCGTGCCCCAAGGAGATCAGCATCGACACGATCACGCGGATGAACCGTGACTTCCTTCGCGCCGGCCTCACCGCCGGCCGCGCGGCCGTGGCCGAATCGGACTGACGCGCACTACCGCCGCCCTCCTGGCGCTCGTCCTGGCGGCCTGGATCGAACCCGCCAGGGCACAGTGGCCGCCGCGGGTTCATCTGGCCGGACATGCCGTCACCACGCTCACCCGCGCCGACCCCGTGCCGGGCGGCGGCGCCCTGGCCGAAGCTCGCATCGTTCAGCCGGCGTTGATGCTCCGCGTCCTGGGCCCCTCGCGCCTGACACTGCTCGCGACCGCCAGCCTCGAAGGTGCCACA
Organism: Gemmatimonadales bacterium; assembly: GCA_013820855.1. Lineage (GTDB taxonomy): Bacteria > Gemmatimonadota > Gemmatimonadetes > Gemmatimonadales > GWC2-71-9 > CAVVWJ01. Next base: position 14,170 of record JACDHV010000005.1, read on the forward strand.
ATGGGCCGCGGCGAGCTCGCCCCGGGAGCGTGGGGCGAGGGCTTCGTTGACCGCCGGCATCCGCATACCTACCTGCACGAGCTGCTCCTCACCGCCGACGATCTGCTTGGCGACGCGGACGGAACCGCCAGGATCTCGCTAGCCGGCGGCAAGGGATTCGCGCCCTTCGGAACGGACGATCCGATGAGCCGGCCGGTGCTGCGCTATCCGGTCAACCACCACCTGGCGCAGATCCTGGAGCGCGCGGTGGCGATCGTCGCGGTGCGCCGCGGCGGGGTGAGCGGCGAAATCGGGCTCTTCAACGGTGACGAGCCCGAACGGCCGGGACAGTGGCCGCGGATCGGCGGGCGGTTCGGCGACTCCTGGGCCGCGCGTCTCACGGTCGAGCCGATCGCCGGCCTCGAGGTCCAGGGGTCGCGCGCGCACGTCCACTCGCCCGAGCACCGGCCGGGGGCCGGCACCGACCAGGCCAAGTGGAGTGTCTCGGCCCGCTGGGAGGGCGAGCTTCGGCAGCGCCCGACGTACGCACTCGTCGAATGGGCCAGGACTTCCGAGGCCGCCGGGTTCTTCGTCTTCTCGAGCCTTCTGGCGGAAGGTGCATGGGTCGGGGGCCGGCATCGTCTCCACTACCGATTCGAGCGAACCGAGCGCCCGGAGGAGCAGCGGGTTTCGGCATTCCGATCGCTGCGGCCGCACCTGGAGAATTCGATTCTCGGGATCACCCGCTGGACGACCCACACCGCCGGCTACTCGGCGCCGAGCCTCGAGCGGAAGGGCATCGCCGTGCAGCCAATAGCGGAGATCTCCCTCGGGCGGGTGGCGAAGATCGGCGGGGGGCTCTTCGATCTGCGGCAGCTGTACGGCAGGAAGACGTTCTGGACCTGGACCCTCGGCGTGCGCGTGGGGTTCGGCGGCGGTACCCACCGGATGGGACGCTACGGCGCCGCGCTCAGCGGGCCTCTTCATAGGCATCGGGACGACACATGAGCAAGCACGGCCTTCTGGCGACGACGCTCACGCTGACCCTCCTGCTGCTCGCCGCGACGGCGTGCGGCAGCGGGGACGAGGACAACGGCGGTCCTGCCGGCCCCCCGCCTCCGGGGGCGCCACCGCCGGGAAGCCTGTCGCTGCGCGTCGCGGCCGGCGGCGACAACGTGCCGGACCGCTACACCTCGGATCTCTGGGTGCACGGGAGCCGCGCCTACACCGGCACGTGGGGTGGCTCGGCGCGGGAGGGCAACGCCGGGGACGCACTCAAGATCTGGTCGTTGAACGGCACCGGCGCGCCGAGTCTGGAGGATTCGATCGTCGTGCCGGACATCTTTACCGTGAGTGACGTCGAGGTGAGCGCCGACGGGCACGTCCTGATGTTCAGCGCGGAGCTGGGCGCCGGGGCAGGACTGTACCTCTACGACCTCTCAGAGCCATCCGGCCCGGCCGCTCTCGACCGCGTGCTGGTGCCGAACGGCCTGCACACCGCCACGTTCGGGGAGATCGACGGCCGCCGGTACGCCTTCACCGCCAGGAACCCGCCCGAGCCCGCGCTCGAGATCTTCGACGTGACCGACCCTGCCGACATCGAGCCGGTTGCGACCGTCCCCATTCCGCCCCAATACGGCATTCACGACACCTATGTTCGCGACGGGCTGGCGTTCGTCTTCGCCTGGAACACGGGTGTGATCATTTATGACGTGGGGAACGGGATTCGGGGCGGATCTCCCACCGGCCCGGTGGAGGTCAGCCGGGTGGTGACCGACGGGGGCGCCACCAAGCACCCCGCGGTGCACAACGGGTGGTGGTTCCACAATCCGGTTACCCGGGAGGCGCGCTACCTGTTCGTGGGCCAGGAGGGCCCCGGCATCGTCGGTGTCCAGGCCAGTGGCGACATCCACGTGGTGGACGTCTCGGATCTGGCGAATCCCCGCGAAGTGGCGCGCTTCAGCCTGCCGGGCGCGGGGGCACACAACTTCTGGATGGACGAGGCCCGCCAGGTCCTGTACGCCGCCTACTACAACGGCGGCGTGGTCGCGCTGGACGTCTCCGGCACGCTGGGCGGGGACCTGGAGGACCGGCTGATCGACCGGATCGAGCCCGGAGGGGCTGGCGACACCTATACCTGGGGCGTGATGCTGGCCAACGGCTCGCTCTATGCCAGCGACATGCTCAGCGGCCTGTGGCAGATCGCGGTGGAGTAGCCGGCGACTCCGACTGGAGTGCGGCCGGCCAGCGGTTGTTCTCCCGCCGCACGTCGGGGTACCTCGACTCCGGATCCAGCGTCACCGCGTTCACCTTCTTCGGCCCGGGGACGATGGCGGTGTAGCGATCCCCCCCGTACCAGATCTCCACTGGAAGAGTGAGTCGCTGCGTAGACCCGTCATCCATCAGCAGACCCAGATCGACGGGCATCGGAATGCCACCGGCATTGCGCAGGAAAATCCGGGATTCGACGCCCACGGAGTCGGCCAGCGCGATGGAATCGACCGCCTGATCCAGCTGGGCGGTGGTATAGAGCCACGAGCGCCAGAACCAGCTCAGGTCCTCGCCCACGCCGTCCTCGATGGTACGGAAGAAGTCGGCCGGAGTGGGGTGTTTGTACGCCCAGCGCCGGAAGTACTCCTTGAATGCCGGGTCGAAGCGCTCCGGCCCGACCACCACCTCCCGGAGCAGCCGCAGGGCGAGGGCCGGCTTGTCGTACGCGGCCGGGCTCACGAACATGGGGGGCAGCTGGTCGGCGAACGTCATGACCGGCCGCTCCTCGCCGGAGGTGGCCATCGCCAGGTAGTCCCGGATGCTCCCCCGGTGCGCTGGCGGCAGGCCGAAGCGCTTCACCCAGTTGTAGTAGTTGATGAACTCGTTGAAGCCCTCGTCCATCCACGGATAGCGTCGCTCGTTGGAGCCCACCACCATGGGGAACCAGGTGTGGCCGAACTCGTGGTCGGTGACGCTGTAGAGGGTCTCGGGCGTGGGCCGGTTGCAGAAGACGATCATCGGGTACTCCATGCCGCCCTCGCTTCCCCGCACGTTGCTGGCGGTGGGATACGGATAGGGCGCCCACTGGGCGGAGTAGTTCTCGATGGCGAACTTGCCGTACTGCGTGGCCTCTTTCCAGAGCGCCGCGGTCGAGGGCGGATAGAAGCTCATGGCGAGCGTCTTTCCGCCGTTCACCCCCACCGCGTCCCAGATGAAGGTCTTCGAGGCCGCCCAGGCGAAGTCCCGGACGCTGTCGGCGGTGAAGCGCCAGGTGAGGTTGCCGTACTCGGCCGCCGGGCGCGAGGCGGGATCGCCCACTTCGTCCCGCCCACGAATCACGACCGTGCTCGAGCTGGTCCCTGCCTGGGCCAGTCGCGAGCGTTGGGTGGCGGTCAGCACGTCGGCCGGATTCCGCAGCACGCCCGTCGCGGCCACGATCATGTCCGCCGGGACGGTGATGCTCACGTCGAAGCTCCCGTATTCCAGGTAGAACTCGCCCTGACCCAGGTACTGCTCGGTGTTCCAGCCCCGGATATCGTCGTACACCGCGAGCCTCGGATACCATTGCGCGACCTCGTAGGTCACGCCGCCGTCGATCTCCTCGATACCCATCCGGTTGCGGTTGGGACCGAACGGGAAGGACCAGGAGACGTCGATCTCCTGCTTCGCCCTGGGCGCGAGCGGGGCGGCGAGGTCCACCTTCATGACCGTGCCGTTGACCACGTGAGAGAGCTGGCTGGCCGGGCTCGCGGCGCGGCCCCGCGCGGCGGCGACCGCCGGCTGCGCGATCTTGAGGATCCGGACGCCTCCTTCCGCGCCTCCGGTGCCGAACCTGGCCCGCGGATCGAAGATCTTCGTGCCCCGGCTCTGGCTGTGGAAGACGTTCTGGTCGAGCTGGAGCCAGATGTAACGCAGCGTGTCGGGCGAGTTGTTGGTATAGGTGATCCGCGCTTCTCCCCGGAGCGAGCGCGCCGACGTATCGAGCGTCGCGCGGATGACGTAGTCCGCCCGCTGCTGCCAGTAGTCCGGGCCCGGGGTGCCGCTGCCGGTGCGGATGGAATTGGGCGCGGGCAGCTCCAGACGGCGGAACACGGAGGTGTCGGGCGCGCCGGCGGTGGACGTTTGCTGGGCCGAGAGCGCCGAGGCGGAGAAGAGAGGCAGGAGCCGGAGTAGGAGCCGCATGGATTTCCCGGAGACGGAGTGGGACGGGTCAGAGGTCGGTGCAGTCTAGCCGGCCGCGCGGGCAGGCGGCAGGGTGGTGCCCGCTATATTTCCGCCCTCTCGAGGAGGGGACACGATGCAGGGACGGTACGTCTGGATGGCGCTGGCCGCGGCGGCCGGCTGGTGGGGAAGGCTCGAATCGCAGGTCCCCGCGCGCGTGGCATTCGACAGCGCGGCCTACGCCTGGGAAGCCGGGCGTTATCCCGAAGCGCTGGCGCGGCTCGAGCGCCTTCTCACCGGGCCGCAGCGCGACACGCTGCTCGAGCCGATCGCCCTGCTCACGGGTGAGCTCTACCACACCCGGGCGCTCGCGCCGGACGGCAGCGACCCCCGGTGGAGCCGGGACGGCCGTCGGCTGCTCTACGAGATCGGCTCGGAATCGGACCGGCGATCCGTGCTGCTCGACCTGGGGGATGCCGGCGCGCCGCCGCGGCCCGATACGCTCCCGGGCCACGCCGCCGCGGTGTCGCCGGACGGCGCCGAGATCGCCTACCTGAGGCCGGACGGGGGGGCGGTCGTGCTTCGTGCCGTTGGTGGAAGCGAGCGCACGATCGAAACGCCGGGCATTCTGGGGCTGGCACTGGTGTACGCCACCGACGAAGGCCCACCCCATCTCGTGGCCGCGTCCAACCCCTCGTCCCAGATGGCGGAGATCTACGAGATCGGCTCGGGGACGGCCCGGCCGCTGGCCGGTGGCGGGCGCGTCACCGGACTTCCGGTGCCGGGCGCCGGCGGTCACCTGGTTTTCACGTCCGGCGAGTCCGGCGTGGCGGTGCGCGCCCCGGACGGCACGACCAGAGTCTTCGGGGGCACCTCGCCGGCAATAAGCGCCGACGGCGGCAGTCTCGCCTTTCTCGCGCGAAGCGGCGGCGAGTGGGCCATCATGCACGCCCGCATGGGTGCGGAGCCGACGGTATTGACCCGGTCGGCGAAGCCGCTCGCCGCTCCGGCGATCTCGCCCGACGGGGCACTGGTCGTGTACCAGTCGATGCCACGCGAGGACTGGGAGCTGTTCGCCGTCGGCACCGGCGGCGGCGAGCCCCGGCGGCTCACCCACGAGATTCAGCATGACATCTTTCCCCAGTTCGTGAGCGGAGGACGGGTGCTCGCCGTGATGGGCGAAGGCCGCCACCGGCGGAGCTACCTGTACGATGCATCGACCGGCGCACGCACGAGGCTCTTCCACAACAACACCGTGCGCACCATCGCGCCCGAATACGAGTGGGCGGTGCGTCCGGACGGCGACGCGGTGGCGATCGTCAGCGAGCGCGACGGCGACACCGTCTCTCCCGAGCGGGGACTCTATCTCACCGATCTGACGAGCCGGGTGAGTGCCGACGAAGTCCTGGCCAGAGTTCGCGCCGCGGCCCGAGCCGAGCACGACCTGAGGGAGCGGGGAACGAAGCTGTTCGCGCCGGTGGCCGCGCGGGTTCGCGGGCTGGTCCGGGAAGTCTCCTCGGCACGGATCTACGACTACGAGCGGGCGCTCTTCGCCTTCGGCTCCAAGCATGTGACCAGGCCGGGAAACGCGCGGGCCATCGCCTATCTGGAGGCGACGCTCCGCTCGTTCGGGTACGAGCCGGAGCTGCAGTGGTTCGAGCCCTCGCCCGGCGTGCGCTCGGCGAACGTCGTCGCGACGCTGCGCGGCACGTCCGATCCGGACGTGCACTACGTGGTCGGCAGTCATTTCGATTCGGTGCAGGAAGGGCCGGGCTCCGACGACAACACCTCCGGCACCGCGGCACTCCTGGAGGCGGCCCGGGTCCTCGCTCGCCACCCGCAGGCCGCCACCATCCGGTTCGTCTGGTTCACCTCCGAGGAATCGGGGCTGCGCGGGAGCAAGGAGTACGTGCGGATCGCCCAGCAGGCCGGCCACCGCGTGGTGGGCGCGCTCAACAACGACATGGTGGGCTGGGCCAACGACGACCGTCTGGACAACACGATCCGCTATGCCAACGCGGGCCTGCGGGACCTGCAGCACGCCGCGGCATTGCTCTTCACCGACCTCATCACCTACGACGCGCACTACTACAAGTTCACCGACGCCCATTCGCTGGTGGACGGATTCGGCGACGTGGTCTCCGGCATCGGCTCCTACCCGGTGCTGGGCAACCCCCACTACCACCAGCCGCACGACGTCCTGGAGACGGTGAACCACCGTCTGGTGGCGGAAGTGAGCCGCACCACGCTGGCCTCGGTGGTCCTGATGGCGTCGAGTCCGAGCCGCCTCGCGGAGGTGACGGCGTCCCGGGGCGAGGGCGGAGCCGTAGAGGTCTCCTGGAAGCCGGCGGTCGAGCGCGGGGTCACCTCCTACCGGGTGCGGTGGGAGGACGGGCGGGGGGGCGCCGGCGGGATGCGAGTGGTGCGGGGCACGTCGGCGCGCCTGGCCGGGGTGCCGCCGGGTGCCACGATCGCCGTGCGGGCGATCGGCCCTCGCGGCCTGGAGGGGTGGGACTGGGCGAGGACCCCCCCGGCGAACTAGAGCCGGGGGAGCGTCACGCCCTTCTGCCCCTGATACTTGCCCGCCTTGTCGGCATAGCTCACCTCGCAGACGTCGTCGTCGTCCGCCTCGAAGAACAGCACCTGGCAGATCCCCTCGTTGGCGTACACCTTGGCGGGGAGCGGGGTAGTGTTGCTGATCTCCAGCGTCACGTGACCCTCCCACTCCGGCTCGAAGGGGGTCACGTTCGTGATGATTCCGCAGCGCGCGTAGGTGCTCTTGCCGACGCAGATGGTGAGCACGTTGCGAGGAATCCGGAAGTATTCCACCGAGCGCGCCAGCGCGAAGCTGTTCGGGGGCACGATGCAGACCGGCCCCTCGAATTCCACGAAGCTCCTGGCGTCGAACTCCTTGGGGTCCACCACGGCGCTCAGCACGTTGGTGAAGATCTTGAACTCGGGCGCCACCCGCATGTCGTAGCCGTAGCTCGAGAGACCGTAGGAGATGACCCGCCGCCCCTGGGCGTCGGTCTGCCGCACCTGCCCCTCGGTGAACGGCTCGATCATCCTCTGCTCCTGGGCCAGACGGCGGATCCAGCGGTCGGACTTGATGGACATCGGGGCTCCAGCTGGCAGCGGGACGGCGCGGCGGCGGGGTGGGCGCCCTGCCGGGGAGGCGGCAATATAGTGCTGGCTCGAAGGGGTCGGCAGGGCGGAAAAGGAGCAGGAGAGCGACCAGTGGGGACAGTTGAATCCGACTCCTAACGGCCTTACTTTCTACGAGATACGCCGCGAACGCCACTCGTCCGGAGGCCCATGCTGCAGCCGTACATTCCGGTCCTTCTCCTGCTCGGGTTCGTGATAGCCAACGCGATCCTGATGCTGGGCGTTTCGCACATCCTCTCGAGCTATCGGCGAACCCCGACCAAGATCGCGCCATATGAGTCGGGCATACCGGTGCTGGGGGACGCGCGGGAGCGGTTCTCCGTAAAGTTCTACCTGGTCGCGATGCTCTTCATCGTCTTCGACATCGAGGCCGTATTCATGATCCCGTGGGCCGTCGCGTTCCGGCAGATGAGTGAGATCGCGGGCCTGCTCATCATCGAGATGTTCGTCTTCATCGTCATCCTGGCGGTGGGATACGTGTACATCTGGAAGCGTGGAGCACTGCAATGGGACTGACCAACCCCGCCGTCCAGAATCGCGGGGAGGAGACCACCAGCATCGCGGCGGTCTCGCCCAACTGGGTGACCACCCGGCTGGACTTCCTGACCAACTGGGCTCGGGCCAACTCGCTGTGGCCGATGCCGTTCGGCACCGCGTGCTGCGCCATCGAGTACATGGCGACCGCGGCCAGCCGGTTCGACCTTGCCCGCTTCGGGATGGAGCGGCAGGCCTTTTCGCCCCGGCAGGCCGACGTGCTCATCTGCGCCGGGCGGCTGCCGTTCAAGCTGGCGCCCGTGATCCGGCGGATCTGGGACCAGATGCCCCAGCCCAAGTGGTCCATTTCCATGGGGGCCTGTGCCTCGTCCGGCGGGATCTTCGACAACTACTCGATGGTGCAGGGCATCGACACCATCATCCCGGTGGACGTCTACGTCCCGGGGTGCCCCCCGCGGCCCGAAGGCCTCATGTACGGCATCCTCCTCCTGCAGAAGAAGATCAAGGGAGAGACCTTCACCGACGAATCCCTCCGCCAAGAGAAGCTGGTCGGCCCTTCCGGGCTCTTCCTGCCCGCCGAGCGGGTGGACGAGCTCTCGGAGCCGTTCGGCAACTCGATCAGCCAGACCCGCTCGGCATGATGCCTCGTTTTCCCTGGCGTGTCGTCCCGAGCGCAGCGGGGGAGCTTGCGCCTTCATGCTCCGGACCCGGCCGGCCATGACGGTCCCGACCAGCGCCTCCCCCTCGGTCCCGGCTCTCCGCGCCGAGTTCGGCCCGGCCATCGAGCGGCACCTCGTCTCCTGCGGCGATACCATCGTGTACGCCGGCAAGGCGCGAAGCCACGACGTGCTGGCCTGGCTCAAGGACACGCCCGGCCAGCAGTTCGACTACCTGACCGACATCACCGCGGTGGAGTATCGCGACCCCGAGCCGCCGCTCGAGGTGGTCTATCAGCTTCGCTCGCTCGCGCGGAAGGCCGACCTCCGCGTGAAGGTCGCACTCGAGAAGCACGAGCCGCTCGAGGTCCGCTCCGTGGTGGATCTCTGGCGCGGGGCCGACTGGCTGGAGCGAGAGGTCTTCGACATGTTCGGCATCGTCTTCACGGGGCATCCGGACCTGCGCCGCATCCTGATGTGGGAGACCTACGCCGAGGGCTATCCGCTGCGAAAGGATTTCCCGCTCCGCGGCCACTTCAGCCGGGCGGAGCAGACCCGGCAGGCCCTCGCCGCCAATCCCGAAGCCCACTACTCCCTGGAAGAGCTGTCCATCGCCGAGGCGTTCGACGAGCTGCCCCCCGACATGCGGGAGCGGCTGGCCCGCGGCGAGCGAGGGTTTTTGAAATGAGCCTGCGCACGGTCGAGCTGGCGCTCGCCACCCCCGGGCTCGATGCCGATGGCACGCCCAGCCGCGTGCCTCTGGGAGCCGGCGGGCCGTCCCTCGGCACCTACGACGAGGATCTCGGCGCCGAGGGCATGCTGGTGAACATCGGCCCCCAGCATCCCGCGACCCACGGGGTGCTCCGGCTGGTGCTCGAGCTGGAAGGCGAGACGGTCAAGCGCTGTATCCCGCACCTCGGCTATCTCCACTCCGGCTTCGAGAAGCTGGGCGAGTACCGCCAGTACAACCAGATCATCCCCCTCACCGACCGCACCGATTACCTCTCGCCGATGGCCAACAACGTGGCCCTCGCGCTGGCGGTCGAGAAGCTGATGGGTCTCGAGCTGACGGAGCGCTGCCGGGTGCTCCGGGTGATCGCCTGCGAGATGAGCCGGATCATCTCTCATCTGGTCTGGCTCGGAACCACGGGCATCGATCTGGGCGCCTTCACTCCGTTCCTCTGGTCGTTCCAGGAGCGGGAAAGGATCTACAACCTCCAGGAGATGTGGACCGGTGCCCGCCTCACGACCAGCCTGACCCGGGTCGGCGGGCTCATGGCGGACATTCCCGACGGGTTCGAAGCCGGACTCCGGGACTTCACCCGCACGTTCCCCGACACGCTCCGCGAGGTGGACACCATGTTCACCCGGAACGCGATCTGGATCGGCCGCACCCAGGGCGTCGGCGTGCTCACCGCCGAGGAAGCGATCAACCAGTCGCTCTCCGGGCCGATGCTCCGGGCGAGCGCCGTGGACTACGATGTCCGGAAGGACCGTCCCTACCTCGATTACGAGACCTACGATTTCGACGTGCCGGTCGGCGAGCACGGCGATATCTACGATCGGTACCGCGTGCGTCTCGAGGAGATGGTGCAGTCCAACCGCATTCTGGAGCAGGCGCTCGACCGGCTGGCCGGACTGAAGGGTGCCCCGATCAACGTGGACGATCCCCGCGTCATTCTGCCGCCCAAATCGAGGGCGATGAGCGACATGGAGGCGATGATCTTCCACTTCAAGCAGGTGATGGAAGGGGTCAAGCCGCCCGCCGGCGAGGCGTACCTGGGCGTCGAGAACCCCAAGGGCGAGCTGGGCTACTACTTCGTCTCCGACGGCACCGCGAAGCCGGTGCGGTGGCGCATCCGGCCCCCGTCGTTCATCAACCTGTCGAGCCTGCCGCAGATGTGCGAAGGCGCGCTGCTGGCGGACGTGATCGCCATCAACGCGAGCGTGGACATCGTCATGGGGGAGGTCGATCGATGAGCGGGAGTCACGGCGGAACGGCGGGCCACGGCACCGCCCCGGCCGAGGAGCACATCCCGGTCTTCACCGGCCCGACCCGCGCGCGGCTGGAGCAGCTCTTCACCAAGTACCCCACCAGGCAGGCCTGCCTGCTCCCCGCGCTCTGGATGGTCCAGGAGGCCCGCGGCTGGATCTCGGAGCAGGCCATCGGCGAGGTGGCCGACGTGCTGGAGCTGACCCCGGCCTATGTGAAGGGCGTGGTCACCTTCTACACGATGTATCACACCCATCCGGTCGGCCGGCACTTCGTGCAGGTCTGCACCACCAGCCCGTGCAACATCTGCGGGGCGGAGGACGTGGTGAAGGCGCTGCTGCAGGAGACCGGCTGCGGCGAGCTCGGCGCCACCAGCCCCGACGGGCGCTTCACCGTCATCGAGGTGGAGTGCCTCGGCGCGTGCGGGTTCCCGACGCCGATCCTGGTAGACGACGATTTCATCGAGAACGTGACCCCCGAGAAGGTCCGGGGCATCGTGCAGAGGTACCAGTAATGGGCTACCCGCATCCCAGCCATCCCAAGGAGACCGTGGTACTCTCCAAGCACTTCGGCGACCCCGAGGCGCGGACCTACGCCGGCTGGGTGAGGCACGGCGGCTACGAGGCGTTGCGCAAGGCGGTGGGCATGTCCCGCGAGGCGATCGTCGAGGAAGTGAAGGCCTCGGGTCTTCGGGGCAGGGGGGGGGCCGGGTTCCCCACCGGCCTCAAGTGGTCCTTCATGCCCAAGGACGTGGTGCGGCCGCACTACCTGGTCTGCAACGCCGACGAGTCGGAGCCGGGCACGTTCAAGGACCGCGAGATCATGCGGTGGACTCCGCACGCCCTGATCGAGGGCTGCGCCATCGCCGCCTATGCGATCGGTGCGGAGCGCTGCTACGTCTACATCCGCGGCGAGTTCACCGAGCCCTGGAAGGTGATGAACGCCGCCGTCGAGGAGGCCGTGGCCGCGGGCGCCCTGGGCGACGACGTGTTCGGGAGCGGCAAGCGGATCGAGATCGTGCTGCATCGCGGCGCGGGCGCGTACATCTGCGGCGAGGAGACCGCGATGATGAACTCGCTCGAGGGCCGTCGGGGAAACCCGCGGATCAAGCCGCCGTATCCGGCGGTGGCCGGTCTGTTCGGCATGCCGACGACGATCAACAACGTGGAGACACTGGCGGCGGTGCCCCACATCCTCAACCGCGGGGCGGCATGGTACAAGGCGCTCTGTCTGGGGAACCCCAAGAGCACGGGCACCAAGCTGGTGTCGGTCTGCGGCCACGTGCAGCGGCCGGGCAACTACGAAGTCACCATGGGCACCCCGATGCGCGACATCCTGTACGACATGTGCGGCGGACCGCCGGCGGGACGCACCATCAAGGCGGTGATCCCCGGCGGCTCGTCGGTGCCGATCATGACGCTCGAGGAGGCGGAGAGCGCGCTGTTCGACTACGAGGGCGTGGTCGAGAAGGGCTCGATGCTGGGCTCGGCCGGCATGATCGTGATGGACGACCGCACCGACATGGTCTACCAGATCTGGCGGCTGGCCCGGTTCTACGCCCACGAATCCTGCGCCCAGTGCACCCAGTGCCGGGAGGGCACCGCCTGGACCACGCGGGTCCTGGAGCGGATTCTGGCGGGCAAGGGCAAGCAGGAGGACTTCCAGCTGCTGCTCGACCTGTCCGAGAACATGACCGGCAAGACGATCTGCGTCCTGAGCGACTCCTGCGCCGCGCCGGTGGTGAGCGGGATCCAGAAGTTCCGTTCGGAATTCGAGGCCTACATCGCGGGCGCGCGCGAGCCGTCGCTCGCGGCGGTTTGAGTGGTGAGATCATGAGCGACGAACTGGTCAACGTGACCATCGACGGGATGCAGCTCGCGGTGCCCAAGGGCACCCCGATCATCGAGGCCGCCAAGCAGGCGGGCCTCCTCGTGCCGCACTACTGCTACCATCCGTCGCTGCCGTCGCCGGCCGTCTGCCGGATGTGCCTCGTGGAGGTGGAAAAGGCGCCCAAGCTGATGCCGGCGTGCGTCACGACCGTGGCCGAAGGGCAGGTGGTGCACGTCAACAGCCCCAGCGCCAAGAAGGCGCGCGAGGGCGTGCTCGAGCTGCTGCTGATCAACCACCCGCTCGACTGTCCGATCTGCGATCAGTCCGGCGAGTGCGAGCTCCAGGACTACACCTTCCAGGAAGGCCGCCCCGCCACCCGGTACCAGGAGTTCGCCAAGCGCTACAATCCGGTCGAGGACTTCGGGCCCGACGTGCTCTACGTGCCGAACCGCTGCATTCTCTGCACCCGATGCGTGCGGTTCATGGAGGACGTGGCCGACACGCCCGTGCTCAACGTGTCCGAGCGCGGCGACCGGGCGTACATCGGCATCGCGGAGCAGCAGCGGCTCGACCATCCCTGGGCCGGCAACGTGGTGGACCTCTGCCCGGTCGGCTCGCTGCTCTCCAAGGACTTCCTGCACAAGGCGCGGGCCTGGGACCTCGACAAGACCGCCAGCGTGTGCCCCGGCTGCACCCAGGGCTGCAACATCAACATCGACACGCGGGACGACGTGGTGGTGCGGATCAGGCCCCGGCCGAACCTCGAGGTCAACCGGCACTTCATCTGCGACTACGGCCGGATGAACTACCGGTGGATGAACCGCGGCGACCGGGTGGAGGCGCCGCTGGTCCGCGACGGCGGCCGCCACGTCGCCACCGACTGGGATACCGCGCTCGACCGGATCGGGCAGGCGATCCGGGGCGTCTCCGGCAGCGCGGTGATCCTCGCCTCGGGACGGACGTCCACCGAATCGCTGGGGCTGGTCCGACTGATGCTCGACGGGCTGGAGGTCACCGCGGCCGTGCAGGTGCCGCTGGGCGACGAGGCACCGCTCGCCGGGATCCCCGGTCTCGCGCTCCGGCGCGAGCGCGCGCCCAATCTGGCCGGCGCGGAGCTGCTCGGCTACGGGGTGGACGGCGGCGAGACGTGGCGCGAGGTCTCGAGCGCCGGGCTGGTGATCGTGCTCGACGCCGAGCTGGGCCCCGAGGAAGAGGCGGCCCTCGCGGCCGCGCCCGGACTCGTCATCGTCCTCGCGACCCTGATGCCCGAGGCCCGGAACGCCGAGATGATCCTGCCGATCACCACGATGGCCGAGGAGAACGGGACCTACGTGAACCGCGACCGGCGGATTCAGCGGTTTCAGCAGGCGAAGGCGCAGCCCGGCATGGCTCGGCCGGCGTGGTGGATCGCGGGCGAGGTGCTCGCCGGCCCGGGGCCCGACGCGTCGGCGCCTTCCACCGCTGCGGAAGCCTTCGCGCTGCTCGGCGAGCGGTGGCCCCTGTTCGCCGGCATCACGCACGGCGACCTCGGCTACACCGGCAGGCTGCTGACCCAGGCGCCCGCCGGGGTGGGGAGCGCCCGGTGACCCCCGAGCTCAAGGGCTATCTGCTGCTCAGCATCATCAAGATGCTCGTGGTGTTCACGATCATCATGATCGGGGTGGCGCTGCTGACGCTGATGGAGCGCAAGGTCAGCGCCTGGATGCAGAACCGGCACGGCCCCAACCGGGTCGGGTGGGCGGGGCTGCTCCAGCCCGCGGCCGACGGCGTCAAGAACATCCTCAAGGAAGAGACGCTGCCCGCGCTGTCGAATCGGTGGCTCTTCACGATCGCCCCGGCGCTGTCCTTCATCCCCGCGCTGCTCCTGTCCGCCGTGATTCCGTTCGCGGCGCCGCTCCCGGTGAACTTCGATTTCACCCTCGGCCCGCTGGGCCGCTTCGTGCACCAGGGTCCGATGCCGATGGTGGTGGCGGACCTGCCCGTGGGATTCCTCTTCGTGCTCGCCATCAGCTCCCTGGGCGTGTACGGCATCGCCCTGGCGGGCTGGTCCTCCAACAGCAAGTACGCGCTGCTCGGGGGGCTGCGGGCGAGCGCCCAGATGATCTCCTACGAGGTGGCCATGGGACTCAGCCTCATCCCGGTGCTCCTGATGTCGGGCGACGTCAGCTTTTCCGCCATCGTGGCCCACCAGCAGGCGAGCATCTGGTACGTCATGCCGCTCTTCATCTCCTTCTTCGTGTTCACCATCGCCGGCTTCGCCGAGACCAACCGCCTGCCCTTCGACATGCCGGAGGCGGAATCGGAGCTGATCACCGGGTATCACACCGAGTACAGCGCGATGAAGTTCTCGTTTTTCTTCATCGCCGAGTACGCCAACGTCGTGACGGTCTGCGCCATGATCACGACTCTCTTCTTCGGCGGCTGGGACATTCCGTTCACCGACTGGGACCGCTCGGGCGGGCTCCTGCCCACGCTGGCGACCTGGCTGTTCTTCTTCCTCAAGGTCATGTTCTGGATTTTCGTCGTGATGTGGATCCGCTGGACGCTGCCCCGGTTCCGCTACGACCAGCTCATGGCGCTCGGCTGGAAGGTCATGATGCCGCTGGCGCTGGTCTACATCATGGTGATGTGCACCGCGATCTACCTGGTCGAGCGGGTGGCGGGGGTGACCGACCCGGTGATCGGATCGCTCATCCTCTTCGCCCTCAACATCGGCATCGCCCTGCTGGTCTTCGGCGTGCTGGACAGCGGCGTGTTCATCCGGGGCTCCGGCACCCGGCAGCGAGAGGTCCTCACACGCGGCGCTCGCGCCGCAACGGCGGGCTGATGGCCATCGGCGTGAAAGTCATGAAACGGCCGGACCGGCAGGTGAGCTATGTCCGGGCCACCCTCAAGGGCATGGCACTCACCTTCAAGCACATGCTGGAGAAGAAGGTGACGATGCAGTACCCGGAGCAGAAGAGCACCGACCAGGACCACGGGATGGGCGCGTACTCGCTGTCGCCCCGCTGGCGAGGCACCCATCGGATGCTCACCGACGAGCAGGGCCGCTCCAAGTGCGTCGCCTGCGGCCTCTGCCCCCAGATCTGCCCGGCCAACTGCATCAAGCTGGTGCCGGGCGAGGACGAGCAGGGCAACCGCTACCCGCTGATCTACGAGATCGACGAGTTCCGCTGCATCTTCTGCGGCTACTGCCAGGAGGTCTGCCCCGAGGAGGCCATCCACGTCGGGGTTCACTTCGAGAACTCGGAGTACAGCCGGGGCCGGTTCGTCTACGACCTCGAGCGCCTCTCGTCGCAGACCCACGCGGTCTCGACGCTGTGGGACCCGTCGGACCCCGAGGGCGAGTAGATGCTGGAGGCGGTCTTCTACGTGTTCGCGGCCGTCGCGGTGGTCACGGCCTCGATGTGCATCCTGTCCCGGAGCGCCATGTCGGCCGTGCTCTGGCTGACCGCGACGATGCTCTCGCTGGCGGCGCTCTACGTCCTGCTGAGCGCCGAGTTCATCGCCGCGATCCAGGTGCTGGTGTACGCCGGTGCGGTGATGGTCCTCTTCCTCTTCGTCGTGATGCTGCTGAACCTGGGCCAAGCGACGACCGACATGCGGGGTCCCGCGGCCCTCGCGACCACGATCGTGATCGCCGGCCTGCTCGCCATCCAGCTCTTCGCGCTGTGGAGCTACACACCGGCCCGGCTCGCCAGCGAAGTGGCCCAGGCGCCGCAGCTGAGCGATCCGGCCACCCTCTTCGCCGCCGGGCAGATCGCCCGCGATGAGGCGGTCTCCCGCGGGGTGGTGGGCGCGGTCGCGGTGCCGCTCTTCCAGGTGTACCTGGTGCCCTTCGAGATCACCTCCGTCCTGCTCCTCGCCGCCATCGTGGGGGCCGTCGTGCTGGCCAAGCGAAGGCTCTGATGACCGACGGCATGGCCCTGCTGGGCCCGGCGCTGGGGCTCTCGGCGATTCTCTTCAGCATCGGCGTCGCCGGCGTGCTGCTGCGCCGCAACGTGATCGTGCTCTTCGTCTGCATCGAGCTGATGCTGAACGCCGTCAACCTGAGCTTCGTGGCGCTGGCGCAGCTGCACGGGGCGAGCGGCCAGGTGATGGTCTTCTTCGTGATGACCGTGGCGGCCGCCGAGGCCGCGGTGGGGCTCGCCATCATTCTCGCCATCTTCCGGCACCACCAGTCGGTCGACCTCCAGAACATCAACCTGCTCCGGGGCTGATGATCGCATCTCGGTGGGTGTGGCTCGCCGTGGCGCTCCCGCTGGCCGGGTTCCTGGTGAACGGCGCCCTCGCGCTGCGACGGGCGCCGGCCACGCGTGCGGTGTCGATCGTGGGGCCCGGCGTGCTGCTCGCCGCGTTCGCGGTCAGCATCGGCGTGTTCGCGGGCCTGCTCGGGCGGCCGCCGCACGAGCCGCACATCGTGACGCTGTGGCCCTGGATGACGGCCGGGGCCCTCCGGATCGACCTGGCCTTCCAGGTGGACCAGCTTTCGGCGGTCATGCTGCTGGTGGTGACCGGCGTCGGGAGCCTCATCCACCTGTTCAGCGTGGGCTACATGCGGGAGGATCCGGGCTACGCGCGGTACTTCGCGTACCTCAACCTCTTCGTCGTGTTCATGCTGGTCCTGGTCCTCGGCGCGAACTTCCCGGTGCTCTTCATCGGCTGGGAAGGGGTGGGGCTCTGCTCGTACCTGCTGATCGGGTTCTGGTTCACCGAGGAGGCCAACGCCAACGCGGGCAAGAAGGCCTTCATCATGAACCGGATCGGCGACTTCGGCGTGCTGGTCGCCATGTTCTTCCTGTGGCGGGAGCTCGGGACGCTGAACTTCGCGGAGATCGCCGCCCGGGCACCGGGAGCCCTGGAGCAGGGCGGCACGATCGTCACCCTGATCACGCTGTTCATCTTCCTCGGCTGCACCGGCAAGTCCGCGCAGATCCCGCTCTACACCTGGCTGCCCGACGCGATGGCAGGCCCCACCCCGGTCTCGGCGCTGATCCACGCGGCGACCATGGTCACCGCGGGCGTCTACCTGGTGGTGCGGACCAACGTGCTCTTCGCGATGGCCCCGCTGTCGAGCGCGGTCGTCGCCGGCATCGGGGCGCTCACCGCGATCTTCGCGGCCACGATCGCCCTCAGGCAGTACGACATCAAGAAGGTGCTGGCGTACTCCACCGTGTCCCAGCTCGGCTACATGTTCCTCGCGGTCGGATCCGCGGCCTTCGCGGGCGGGATCTTCCATCTCGCCACGCACGCCTTCTTCAAGGCGCTGCTCTTCCTCGGCGCCGGCAGCGTGATCCACGCCATGCATCACGCCTATCACGCCACCCACTCGCACGAGGATGCGCAGGACATGCGCAACATGGGCGGCCTTCGCGAGCACATGCCGGTGACCTTCTGGCTCATGGCCATCGCGACGCTGGCCATCGCCGGGATACCGCCGCTCTCCGGCTTCTTCTCCAAGGACGAGATCCTCGCCTCGGCGTTCGCCCGAGGGGCGGAGATGCCCATCTACTACGTGTATTACGCGCTCGGGGTCCTCGCCGCGCTCCTCACGGCGTTCTACATGGCCCGGCTCATGACCATGACGTTCCTGGGGCCCAACCGCACCGGGGATGAGGAGCGGCGGCACCTGCACGAGGCGCCCTGGATCATGACCGGTCCGCTGCTGGTGCTCGGCATCCTGTCGGCGATCGGCGGCGTGATCAACCTGCCGGCCTTCGTGGGCGGACGCCACGCGCTGGAGTCGTGGCTCGAACCGGTCACGGCGGCGGGCGCCGCGTTCGCGCGGGTGGAGCTCCCGCACGGCACGACCGAGCTGCTGCTGGTGGGCGGCGCCGTTCTGGTGGGTGTGGTCGGCCTCGTCCTGGGCTACCGCGCCACGCTGGGGCGAAGAGTCGCGACCGCCCGCGAAGCTCCCGAGGAGGCCGGGCTGGCCCGGGTGCTCAACCGGAAGTACTACGTGGACGAGATCTACGACGCCGCCGTCGTGCGACCCGTCGTCTGGTTGTCACGCGTGGTGCTCTGGAAGGGGGTGGACCAGGGGCTGGTGGACGGCGCCGCGGTGAACGGCACGGCGAAGCTGTCCCGCGGCCTGGGCTGGCTGGGCAGCCGGGTCCAGACCGGTCAGGTGGGACTCTACGTCGTGCTCTTCCTCGTGGGCGCGCTCTGGATACTGCGCGCCGTGATCCGGTGACGCCGCGATGACCGCCTTCCTGGATTCGATCGGCTATGGGCAGTGGATCCTCCACGCCCTGGTCGTCCTCCCGCTCCTCGGCGTGGTGCCGGTGCTGCTCGGGCCCGAGGCGTCGGCCAAGCGAACGGCCCTGCTGGTGACGTCGCTCGAGTTGATCCTCTCCCTCGGCCTCTGGTGGGCGCTGGACCCGGGGCGGGGCACGCTCCAGCTCGTGTCCAACACGCCGTGGATTCCGGGCTGGGGCATCAGCTACCGCGTCGGCATCGACGGCATCTCGCTGGTGATGGTCCTCCTCACCACCCTGCTGATGCCGATCAGCGTGCTGGGGAGCTGGCGGTACATCACGCGGCAGGAGCGCGGCTTCTACGCGCTCATGCTGGCGCTCCTGACCGGCCTCGTCGGCGTCTTCATCGCGCTCGATCTCTTCGTCTTCTACATCTTCTTCGAGATCATGCTGATCCCGATGTACTTCATCATCGGGATCTGGGGCGGGCCCAATCGCCTCTACGCCGCGATCAAGTTCTTCATCTACACCATGGCCGGCTCGCTGCTCATGCTGGTGGCGATCGTCGTCCTGGTCTGGCGGGTCCAGGCGGTCACCGGGTACCTCTCGTTCTCCTACGATCACCTGCTGACCAACGCCGGCGCGGTCGGGCCGCTGGCGCCGTGGCTCTTCGCCGCCTTCGCGGTCGCCTTCGCGATCAAGGTGCCGATCTTCCCGTTCCACACCTGGCTGCCCGACGCCCACGTGGAGGCGCCGACGGCCGGAAGCGTGCTGCTGGCGGCGGTGATGCTCAAGATCGGCACGTACGGCTTCCTTCGGTTCGCGGTGCCGTTCTTCCCCCAGGTGGCGCTGAGCCCGACCGTGAGCCGGATCGTCGTGGTGCTCGCGGTGATCGGCATCGTCTACGGCGCGCTGGTGGCGATGGTGCAGCCCGACATCAAGAAACTCGTCGCGTACTCCTCCGTGAGTCACCTGGGTTTCGTGATGCTCGGCATCTGGGGCGGGACCGTGCAGAGCGTGCAAGGCTCCCTGATGATCATGATCAGCCACGGCATCTCCACCGGGGCGCTCTTCCTGCTCATCGGAATGATCTACGAGCGGCGCCACACCCGCGAGATCGCCGACTACGGGGGCATCGCCCGCGTCGTGCCGGTGTTCAGCCTGATCTTCACGGTGGTGGTGCTCTCCTCGATCGGGCTACCCGGTCTCAACGGCTTCGTGGGTGAGTTCCTGGTGCTGCTCGGCAGCTTCTCCGCGTACCCGCTCGCCACCGTGATCGCCACGACCGGAGTCATCTTCGCCGCGGCGTACCTCCTGTGGGCGCTGCAGCGGATGATCTACAACCGGCTGGACAAGCCGGAGAACGAGCGGCTGAGCGACCTCAACGGTCGCGAGCTCGCCCTCATGACGCCGCTGCTGATCGGCATCGTCTGGCTCGGCCTCTATCCCGAGCCGGTGCTCCGGCGGATGGAGCCGGCGACCCGGCGCTACCTCCAGCTGACCCAGCCCGGCGCGGCGGCACCGGTGGCGGCTGCCGGACCGACCATCGAGGTGCGCCCATGAATCGGATCGATCTCGCGTCGCCCGTCGGGGTCGCGATCGCCCTGCTGCCGGAAATTCTGCTGACCGGATGGGCGCTCATCGTGCTCCTGGTGGTGAGCTGGCGGCACCGGACGGCGCAGGACAGCCGGCTGGCCGGATGGCTCTCCCTCGTGGGGCTGCTGTTCAGCGGGGCGGCGCTGGCGGCGCTGTGGGTGGGCGGTGCCTCGCCGGACGGGCTGCCGCAGATGGTGGCCCTCGACCCGTTCCGCTACGGCGCCGCCGCCATCGCGCTCCTGGCGGCGGCGGGCACGGTCCTCATCTCGCTCGGGTACCTGGAGCGGGAGGGGCTCATCGCGCCGGAGTACTACCCCCTGGTGCTCCTGGCGACGGCCGGCATGATGTTCCTCGCGGGTGCCGAAGACCTGATCGTGCTCTTCCTCGGGCTCGAGGTGATGTCGGTCGCGGTCTACGTGCTGGCGGGCTTCGACCGGACCGACCCCTTCTCCTCCGAAGCCGCGCTGAAGTACTTCCTGATCGGCGCCTTCGCCTCGGGGTTCCTGCTGTACGGCATCGCGCTGGTGTACGGCGCGGCCGGCACCACCAATCTGTCCATCATCGGCGCCCAGCTCTCCGGCCGGCCGATTCCGATGATGGCGGCGCTGGGCCTCGGGCTCCTGCTCATCGGCATGGGGTTCAAGATCTCCGCCGTGCCGTTCCACATGTGGGCTCCCGACGTGTACGACGGGTCGCCCACGCCGGTGAGCGGGCTCATGGCTACCGGCGTGAAAGCCGCCGCCTTCGCGGCCCTGGTGCGGGTCCTGATGGAGGCCTTCCCCTCGGCTGTCGGGCTCTGGCAGCCGGTGGTCGCCGCGCTCGCCATCGCGTCGATGACCGTCGGCAACCTGACCGCCCTGGCGCAGCGCTCGCTCAAGCGGATGCTGGCGTACAGCTCGATCGCGCACGCCGGCTACATGCTGGTCGCGGTCTGGGCCGGCACCCACGCTGGGGCCGGCGCCGTGCTCCTCTACCTGCTGGCGTACGGCCTCACCACGCTGGCGGCGTTCGGCCTGCTGACCGCGCTGGGGCGTGGCGGTGAGCGGGACGTCACCTACGACGATATCGCCGGGCTGGCGGGCGCTCGCCCGGCGATCGCGCTCGGGCTCGCGGTCTGCATGCTGTCGCTGCTGGGATTCCCCGGCACGCTCGGATTCATCGGCAAGTGGTACATCCTGAGCGCGGTGGTGGCCGAGGGGCAGATGATCTTGCCGGTGCTCCTGGTGCTGACCAGCGTCCTGTCGGCCGGGTACTACCTCCCGGTCATCATGTCCATGTACATGCGCCCCTCGCCCGGCGCCGACCGGCACGCGGCCGTCGGGCTCAGTCCCACGGCGGCCGGCGCGATCGCGGCGTCCGTGGTCGCCGTCGTCCTGCTCGGTCTGTGGCCGAGCGGGCTCCTCGAGGTGGCGGGTGCGAGTGCGCGCACGCTGACGCAGACGGCCTTGCCGCTCGCCGGGCCGTGAGTACGGCGGAAGGAGGAGAGCCATGAACGTTCCCAAGTCCATCTTCCGTCAGTACGACGTCCGCGGCCTGGTGGACGAGCAGCTCACCCCGGAGTTCGCCCGGGCGCTGGGCCGCGCGTTCGCCACCGTCGCCGGCGACCGCATCGGTCGGGCGCCGGTGATCGCGGTGGGACGCGACAACCGGCCGTCCGGGCCGGCGCTCTCGCAGGGAGTACGTCTGGGGATCGCGGATGCGGGAGGCACGGCGGTGGATGTCGGCACCCTGCCCACGCCCGCCCTGTACTTCGCCGTGTCCGCCCTCGGCACCGACGGCGGGATCCAGGTGACCGGGTCCCACAACCCCCCCGAGTTCAACGGCTTCAAGATGGTGCTCGCGGGCGAGGCGTTCCATGGCGAGGACATTCTCGGCCTGTGGGAGCTCATCGTCGCGGAGCGCTGGCGCAGCGGTGCGGGAAAGGAGACCACCGACAACTCGGTGCTCCAGCGCTACCGCGAAGCGATCGTCTCCCGCCACAGGCTCGAGCGCCGGGTGACGGTGGTCGCCGACTGCGGCAACGGCGTGGGCAGCGTGATCGCCGTCTCGACCCTGCAGGCGCTCGGCGCCGAGGTGATCCCGCTGTTCTGCGAGTCGGACGGCACCTTCCCGAATCATCATCCCGACCCGACGGTCCCCGAGAACCTCGAGGACCTGCAGGAGGCGGTGCGGCGGAGCGGCGCGGAGCTGGGGATCGCCTTCGACGGCGACGCCGACCGGATCGGCGCCGTCGACGAGACCGGCCAGATCGTCTGGGGCGACCAGCTCCTGGTCATCTTCGGCCGCGACGCGGTCGCGCGATTCGGCCCGGGCACGCCGGTCATCTTCGACGTGAAGTGCTCGGAGGTCCTGCCGGCCGCGCTCCGGGAAGCGGGCGCCGAGCCCGTCATGTGGAAGACCGGCCACTCCCTCATCAAGGCGAAGATGAAGGAGCTGCACGCGCCGATCGCCGGTGAGATGAGCGGTCACATGTTCTTCGGCGGCGACTATCTCGGCTTCGACGATGCGATCTTCGCGGCGGCCCGGCTGCTCGAGATCGTGAGCCGGAAGCCGTTCGGCCTCGCCACCCACCTCGCGGACCTGCCCAAGACTTTCGCCACGCCGGAGATACGGGTGGACGCGCCGGAGGAGGAGAAGTTCGACATCGTCGAGCGCGCGGCGAAGCACTTCGCGGCCCTGTACCCGGTCAACACCATCGACGGCGTCCGGATCACCTTTCCCAAGGGCTGGGGGCTCCTGCGCGCCTCGAACACACAGGCGATTCTCGTCCTGCGGTTCGAGGCGACCGACACCGCGGCGCGGGACGCCTACCGCGGCGAGGTCGTCGGCTGGCTCGCCGAGCAGGGCGTGCGCGCGTAGCCGGATGAACCGACGCGGCCGCCGGCTGATCGCCGCGATCGCCGGCGTCGTGGCCCTCCTGTTCGTCGGCCGGTGGGCGGCGGGCCTGCTGGCCGACCGCCGGTGGGCCGCGCAGATCTCTCCTGCCGCGGTCGATTTCCTCACCGACTGGCACGTGCTCAGGCTGACGCTCGACCTGACCGGCTTCCTGCTCGCCTCGGCGTGGTTCATCGGCCATCTCCTCATCGT
>JACDHV010000126.1 GCA_013820855.1 Gemmatimonadales bacterium
GTGGTGCCGGGCCCGCCGCTCCACACCGTCGGGAGCGGAGCCCCTTGCCCTCTCGTTTCGCGCCGCGTCGCACCGTAGCGCTCGATGAAGGCCGCCGCCGCCCGCGGCGAGGTGAACGCGAGCGCGTCGTAGCGGCGGAGCTCGCGGAGCGCCCGATCCACCGGGACCCAGTCGAGCGGTGGGACAAAGGTCAGAAGCGGGCGCTCCTCGACCATCACCGGGAGACCTCGCAGTCGGTCGGCGAGCCCGGGAAAGGCCCCCGGAGACACGGTGAGCACCACCAGCTCCCCCGTCACGGCTCGGACACCGCGGGCGCGACAGTCGCGCGCACGTCGGCCAGAATGCCCGCCGCCCCGTCGGCCAGGAGACGCTCCGCCAGCGAGAGGCCCAGGAGATCCGCGTCCTCTCTCGTCCGGGCCGGACGGCTCTCTCGTCCTTCGACCATGCGGTCGCCGCCGAGCGAGATCACCCTGCCGTGCAGCCCGAGCGTCGCGCCGCCGGCTCCGGGCTCGAAGCTGGCAAGCGCGGCCACCGGCACCTGGCACCCTCCCTCGAGCCGCCTGAGGAATGCCCGCTCGGCGAGCACCGCGAGCGCCGAGGGCTCGTGGTGCACCGAGGCGCTCACGGCCGCGATCGCCGCCGCGTCGTCCGCCCTGGCCGTGACCGCGAGCGCACCCTGACCCGGCGCCGGCAGCATGACCCGGGACGGCAGCCGCTCGCCGATCCGGTGATCGAGGCCCAGACGAACCAGGCCGGCGGTCGCGAGCAGGATGCCGGACCACGAGGGGTTGCGGTCGAGCTTGGCGAGGCGGGTGTCCACGTTGCCGCGGATGTCGTCGGCCCGGATGTCGGGCCGCGCGTGCAGCAGCTGCGCCTTCCGGCGGAGGCTGCTGGTCGCGATGACGGCGCCGGGGGGCAGCTCGCTCCAGCGAACCGGCCCGCGTCCCACCAGCGCGTCGCTGGCATCCTCCCGCAGCCCGATCGCGGCGATCACGATCCCCACTGGCAGCTCGGTCGGCAGGTCCTTCAGGGAGTGCACGGCGACGTCGATCCGGCCGGCGAGCATCGCCTCATCGATCTGACGGGTGAACAGCGCGGCCGTTCCGATCCGCGACAGCGGAACGTCCTGGACCAGATCGCCGGTGGTGCGGATCTCGACCCGCTCCGTGGGGTGCCCCGCGGCGTTCAGCAGCTCGCGGATCCGCTCGGTCTGCCACAGCGCGAGTGCGCTGCCGCGGGTGCCGACACGGAGCCCGGCTCGCGCGCTCACTGGCCGTGCCGCTCGGCGGCACCGAGCTGCGCGGCCACGCGGTCGGCCGTCTGAACCGCCGCCCCGATGACTTCGCCAACGGCCACGCCGTCGCGATAGGAGCCCGTGAGCCCGAGCGCGGGGTTCCGGCGCTCGGCGTCGTCCATGATCTCCTTGAAGCGACCGTAGCTCAGGGCGTACTGGGGGATCGCCTTGGGCCAGAGGTGGAAGGTGCGGAAGGTCGGCTCTCCGCGGACGCCGAGCAGCAGCCGGAGGTCGTCGAGCACCCGCGCGGTCAGGGTGCCGAGATCGGCGTTCGCCAGGTCGGGATGCCGCACTCCACCCACGAACGCGGTGAGGAGCACGTGCCCCGCCGGCGCCCGGCCCGGAAAGACCGTCGAGGAGAAGAGGACGCCGAGCACGTTGCGCCGCTCCACGTCGGGCACGAGGAAGCCGAACCCGTCCAGCGGGTGCGCCACATCCTCCGCGCGGAAGCCGAGGGCGAGCACCGCGACCGGCGGGTGGGTGATGCTGGCGAGGGTCTTCACCCGGTCTCCACCCTCGAAGGCGAGCTCGACGTCGTCGGCGCAGTGGGCCGGGGCGGCATAGATCACGCCGTCGTACAGCTCGGAGGCCTGGTACGCGGCATCCACGGTCCACCCTCTGGTCCCCCGGCGAATCCGGGTTGCCGGGGCCTTGAGGCGGATCTCCGAGCGGAGCTCCCGCGCGAGCGCGTCGGGAATCTCCTGGAGTCCACCGGCGAAGGAGATCAGCCCGGGCGGCGGAGCCGGGCTCCGCTCGTCGCCGCCGGCCTTCATCATCTGACCCAGTGCCTTCACCACCGACCCGTGGGTGTGCTCCAGGCCGTGCAGCCGCGGGAGGGCGTGACGTGCGGAGAGCTGCTCCGGATCGCCCGCGAAGATGCCGCCGACGAACGGGTTGGCGATGTAGTCCAGCACTTCCTGGTTGAATCGGCGGCGGACGAACGTGGCGACGCTCTCCTCCATCGGGGAGTCGCCCGGCTCCACCATCGGCTCGCCGAAGATGGCGAGCTTGGCCCCGTTGGAGAGCAGGCGGGTGGTGAGGACCTGGGAGGGGGTGGTGGGGAGCGCCACCAGCCTGCCCTTGCGCACGATGTACCGCTTGCGTGCCTCGCGCTGGGCCTCCACCCGAGACGCATCGAGTCCGAGCTGCGAGAGCAGGTCGGCGAGCGCTTTGCCGCCGGACATGAGCGAGTTGGGCCCGAGCTCGGCCAGGTAGCCGTCGCGCCGCTCCGTCATGATCACGCCGCCGGCGCGGCCGGAGGCCTCGTACACCACCACCCGAATGCCGTGGCGCTTGAGGCGGTGGGCCGCGGTGAGGCCCGCGACGCCAGCGCCGACGATCGCTACCGCCGCCATGTGGAGGTGAGGGCCGCCTCGACCGCCGCCATCTCGGCCTCGCCGTGGACCGCGGAAGTGAATGCCGCCTCGAAGGCCGAGGGTGGGAGGTACACGCCGCCCTCCAGCATGGCGTGAAAGAAGGCGTTGTACCCCGCGCGGTCGGTGCCGCGCGCCGCCGCGAAGTCGCGAACCGGCTCGGCGCTGAAGAACGGCGTGAGCATGGTGCCGACCCTCTGCACCGTCACGGACACACGCGCGTCTTCGGCCCGTCGCTCGATGGCCTCCGCCACACCCCGGGCAAAGGCTTCGGCCCGCTCCCAGGTTCCCGGGCGCGCCAGCACGTCGAGCGTCGCGAGACCGGCGGCCATCGCGAGCGGGTTTCCGGAGAGCGTACCCGCCTGGTAGACCGGGCCGGCCGGTGCCACTCTCTCCATCAGATCCCGCCGTCCGCCGTAGGCGGCGGCGGGCAGTCCGCCGCCCACCACCTTGCCGAGGCAGGTGAGGTCGGGCTCGATTCCGTACAGCACCTGGGCGCCCCGGGAATGCGCCCGCCACCCGGTCATTACCTCGTCGAACACCAGCAGCGCGCCGTGGCGCCGGGTGACGGCTCGGAGGCCCTGCAGGAAGCCCGCGACCGGCGGTACCACGCCCATGTTCCCGGCCACCGGCTCGACCAGGATGGCGGCGACCTCCACTCCCCTGGCGTCGAACAGCGCTTCGACCGCCGCCAGATCGTTGAACGGGAGGACCAGCGTGTCGCCCACCGCCGCGGCGGTGACGCCCGGCGAATCCGGGAGCCCCAGGGTAGCGACCCCGGAGCCGGCGGCGGCGAGCAGGTGGTCGGCGTGACCATGGTAGCACCCGTCGAACTTGACCAGCACCGTCCGGCCGGTCGCCGCGCGCGCGAGGCGGACGGCGCTCATGGTCGCCTCGGTGCCGGAGCTCACGAAGCGCACCATGTCGAGCGACGGGAAGGTGGCGACCACCCGCTCGGCGAGGCGGAGCTCCAGCTCGGTGGGCGCGCCGTAGGTCGTGCCCCGCTCGGCCGCGCGAACGATGGCTTCGAGCACTTCCGGATGCGCATGGCCCAGAATGAGCGGTCCCCACGACAGCACCAGATCTACGTAGCGGTTGCCGTCGGCGTCCACCAGCCAGGCTCCCTCGCCTCTGGCGATGAAGCGCGGAGTCCCGCCCACTCCCCGGAAAGCGCGGACCGGGCTGTTGACGCCGCCCGGGATCACTCGCTGCGACGCCGCGAAGAGCCGCTCGGACGTGGTCGTGAGCCTCGGCGCCTTGACCTCCGTCACCGCTTCCCCTCCTCCGCCAGCCAGGCCGCGGCGTCCTTCGCGTGATACGTGATGATCGCGTCGGCTCCCGCGCGGCGCATGCCGGTCAGCGTCTCCAGCACCAGCCTGCGCTCGTCGACCCACCCCAGGCGGGCCGCGGCCTTCACCATGGCGTACTCCCCGCTCACGTTGTACGCGAGCAGGGGCAGATGGGTACGCTCCCGGACCGCGCGCACGACGTCGAGATAGGCGAGGGCGGGCTTCACCATGAGCATGTCGGCTCCCTCGGCTTCGTCGAGCGCCGCCTCGAGCAGCCCTTCCCGGAGATTGGCCGGATCCATCTGGTACTGCCTCCGGTCGCCGAAGGCGGGCGCGCTGTCGGCCGCCTCGCGGAACGGGCCGTAGAAGGCGCTGGCGTACTTGACGGCGTAGCTCAGGATGGCACAGTCCTCACGCCCCTCGGCGTCGAGGGCCGATCGGATCGCCGTCACCATGCCGTCCATCATGCCGCTGGGCGCCACGATGTCGGCGCCCGCGCCGGCGTGGCTCACCGCGACCCGGCCAAGTATCTCCAGCGTGGCGTCGTTGTCCACGGTGTCGCCGCGAAGGACGCCGCAGTGGCCGTGGCTGGTGTACTCGCAGCAGCAGACGTCGGTGATGAGCAGCAGGCCGGAGCCACGCTCGCGAAGGCGTCGAAGCCCGCGCTGAACGATCCCGTCCTCGGCGAAATTCTCCGTTCCCTCCTCGTCCTTCTCGGCGGGAAGACCGAAGAGAATGACGGCGGGGATGCCGAGCGCTTCGATGCGGTCCACCTCGCGGTCCAGCGATTCGTCCACCGAGACGTGGCAGACACCCGGCATCGAGCCGATCTCGCGCTCGATCCGGCTGCCGTGGACCACGAAGATGGGCTGGATGAGATCGCCGGGAGTCAGCTCGTGTTCCCGCACGAGCCGGCGCAGGGCCTCGGTGCGGCGGCGGCGGCGGGGACGCTGAATCGGTGTGGGGGGCACGAGGGTAAGACTAGAGAGCGCGGGCGGGCATTGCAACCGCTTGAAACGCCCGGCGGGAACCGGGCACGGCGGTTGCCGCTTTTCTTTGGAGACGAGCCGCGCAACCGCGGTCGCGCGGCCGGCGGGGCTCCCCTTAGTATGCGGCAGGCCGACGCGCGGGCCCACGTTCTCGTGGACCATCCCCAACCCGCCGAGATAGTTACGAGCCCCGGCTCGACTGCCGGCGCAGGTGCTTGGGGTCACGGCCCGATGCGATTGCGTATCACCGCCCCGGCCTTCGGGGCCATCGCATCTTTCGGACAACCGGGCGTTCCGCCATCCCCTGACGAGGACGGGGACACGCTCGACAGCAGGACGAGGTACACGCATATGGCACGTTCGTTCGCCATCACTACAGCCATCACGATCACCGGGCTGCTCGCGGCCGCATGCGGAGGCTCCAGGCCTTCGACACCTGAGCCGGCGCCGGTCGCACCTTCCACCGCCATCGTCGGCGCCACGCTCTGGGACGGCACCGGCGCCCCTGCGGTGGTCAACGCGGTCACCGTGGTTCGGAGCGACCGTATTCTGTGCGCCGGCGCGGCCGGAGAGTGCATCATCCCGCCCGGCGCTCGCGTCATCGACGCGAAGGGACAGTTTCTCATCCCCGGCCTGATCGACAGCCACGTGCACCTGCTGTTCCTGACCCGAGGCAGCGCCGGCGTCGAGCTGGGCCGCGATCTTCGCGATCTGCTCGCCCAGGGCATCACCACGGTGCGCGACATGGGCACCGACCCGGCAGGGCTTCTCTCCCGGGTCCGCGCGCTGCAGGCCGCGCCGCGGGTGCACGCCATGCAGCTCGTGGCCGGCCGCCGATTCTTCTTCAACGGCTTCCACGGCACCACCACGGCGCGCGGCACGATCTACCGCCAGCCGCCGGCGATGGCGATGCAGCAGCTGGGATGGAGGCCGCTCCAGTTCGATCCCGAGAGTGACGCGGAAGCCCTGGTCGCCGAGGCGCGGGAGGCGGGCGCCATGGGGCTCAAGCTCTACGCACATCTGGATACCGGCACGGTCCGACGGCTCACCGACGCCGCCCATCGCGCGGGCATGCCGGTGTGGGGACACGCGTGGGTCCAGCCCGCCAGCGTGATGGAGCAGGTGATGGCCAACCAGAACGGCGTCGTGCACGCCGCCGGGCTGGCGGGCGAGCTGTTCTCGGTGGAAGACCGCGACACCCTGCTGCGCGACGGCGACCTGCAGGCGGCTACCGCCGCCGTCGCCACGGTCGGCGCGGCCCACGACCCGAGGGTACTCGCGGCGCTCGACTCCATGGCGCGCAAGGGCACCATGCTCGAGCCGACGCTGGACGCGGTGCGTCACAGCGTGAGCGCCTACGATGCCAAGCTCCGCCACATCCCGTCACTGCAGGAAGACTATGTACGGTCTGCCGCGCGCTTCGGGATGGAGGTCACGCGACAGGCGGTCCGGCGCGGCGTGCGCATCAGCGCCGGCAGCGACCACGTCTCATACGGGCCGGTCAGCGACCGTGCCACGCTGTTCGGGGAGCTGCGTCTGTTGGTGGACTCGATCGGCCTCTCGCCTACCGCCGCGCTGCTCGCCGCCACGCGAGACGCGGCGCGCGCCATCGGCGGCTGGCCCGGCCGCCAGGTGGGCACCATCCAGAAGGGCCGGTATGCCGACCTGGTGCTGCTGGCGAAGGATCCGCTCCAGGACATCGCCAATCTGGAGTACGTCGAGCTGGTGATGATCGGCGGAAAACTGTGGCGCCCGGGTCAGCTGCGATCGGGAATCGCGATGCGGTAGGAGCGGGCCGGCGCGCAGCATGAAGCGCGCTACCGGGAGGCGCCGGGCCCGACCTCCATCGGCAGGTCGGCCCGCTCCGCCCATTCGGTCCACGACCCCACGTACACCCGTACCCTCGGGTAGCCGAGGAGGTGCCGCAGGGTGAAGTGCACGTGGCTCGCCTCGGTGGCGCTGTTGCAGTAGGCGATGATGTCTTTGTCGGGCGTGATGCCCTGGGCTTCGTAGCCGGCCCGCAGCGCCGCCGGCTGCTTCCAGACGAAGCCGAACCCCTCCCGCGTCAGATCGTCCTGCCAATAGTGGCTGATGGCACCCGGAATGTGCCCCCGACGCATCTGCGCCCCCGCTGCGCCCGCGTACTGGTCGGGGGGTCGGGCGTCCACCAGAATGGCGTCGCCGGTGCGGAGCGCCCGCTGAACGTCCTCCAGCGCGGCCTCCTCCGGTCGGAACGGCCCAGCCGGAAAGGCCGTCTCCTCCAGCCGGGGATACTCCGTGACCACGGGGCGATGCTCCAGCTGCCACTTGAAGAACCCGCCGTCCAGCACGTACACCTGCCGGTGCCCGAACCCGGCCAGAAGCCAGGCCAGAAAGGTGGCGTCGATGTTGTGGGTCTCGCCCGCGCTGTACACCACCACGGGCCGGTCGTAGGGCAAGCCGATTCTGGAGAACAGCGAGGCGTAGGCCGACCCGTCGAGCAACCGGGCCGGGATTCCCCCGCGGCTCGCGCGCAGCGTCTCGGTGTTGAGGTAGAGGGCTCCGGGAAGGTGGCTGCGAAGGTAGGTGAACAGGTCCGTCCGGACGTCTACCAGGATCACGGGCCCACGGGTTTGCCACGCCGCCAGCTCCTCGGTGGAGACGATGCCCGGCCGGGCAATCGCCGGCGCTGGCGAGACGGAAGGCCGCGGTGCGCCGGCCTGGCCGCACCCCGCCATCGAGCAGGCCGAAAGAACGACGCCCGCCAGCAGCCGGCGGATCACGGCGACTCCAGCCCCATGTACTTCCGCTCTTCCTCCACGTAGACCCTCACCGCGTTCCTCCGCCGCCGCGAGTTCAGCGACACCGGACGGGTCTCGTCGGCGGGAGGCAGCGACGCCATCGCGCGGCGCATCGGCACACCTCGCTCCACCGCCGCCCGCATCTCCGCCTGCAGCCCTGTCAGGTAGTCGCGGGTCCGGCCGATCAGCTCGGCGGGACGCGCGGGAATGGCGCCGTGACCCGGGACGACCACACGGGGCCGCATCCCGCTCACGGTGTCGAGAACGCGGAGTAGCTCGCTCGAATTTCCGTCGACCACCATGCTGACGCCGTCTTCCACCAGGACGTCACCGGCGAACAGCACGGCCTCGCGGGGAAGCCACACGATCAGGTCTCCGGGAGAATGCCCGCCGCCCGGATGGGCGATGACGACGGTTGTTCCACCCAGGCGCAGGGTGTCCGCGGCCGTCACGGGCCGGTCGGGCGCGTCGGCGAACTCGAAGCCCCGCATCGCGTCCAGCCCCACCACCCGTACCCAGTCCGCGATCAGCGCGTCCTCTCCCCCTTCCGACGCCAGCGTTCGCTTGTCGGGGTGGGCGATCACCCGAGCCCCCGCCTTCCGCAGGACCACCGCCCCGAAGTGGTGGTCGGGATGGTGGTGGGTGAGCACCAGCCACACGACGGGGCGGTCGGTGACCCGGCGGATCGCCCGCAGGAGCTGCTCGCCCTGACGCGGGCTGGCCAGCGCGTCGATCACGACGACACCCTCCGCCGTCACCACGAATCCCGCGTTGGGTCTCCCCTCCACGCCACGCCCCGTGTCGCCGAGCACGGCATAGACGCCGCTCGCGAGCTCGCGGACGGGAAGCGGCCCGCCGGGATCGACGGGAGCGAGCAGCAGCAGAGGTGCGACCAGCGCGAGTGGAGTGCGGATCAGGCTGAGGCGAACTTGATGTCGGCCGACTGCCGGAAGACGTCACCCTTGTTGTCGGTCCAGACCATGGCGAGCGGCGCTTCGCGGTCGGCCTTGAGCGTGAAGCTGATGATGGGATCCCGACTGATGCCCGAGGTCCAGGTGAAGCGGGCGATCTCCGCGCCACCGTACGTCACGACGACATCTCTGATGAAATAGGCGGGAATCGGATCGCCATCGGCGTTCCGGAAGAATCCGGTGTCCATCGGGTGCGAGATGATCGCGTTCACCACGATCAGGTCGCCGCGGGCGACGTGGTCGGGAACTCGGATGCGGGCATCGCCGACGCGGGGAGCCATCAGCCGCACCCGTTCAGCGTGACCTGTACGCGGGCATAGTCCGCCCAGATCTCGCCGGTGTTGGTCGCCGCGATCGCCCGCACCCAGGTGGTGCGCTTCATCTTGATCCGGGTGGAGATCGACACCGACCCGATCGCGGGCGTGAGCTGGAAGGCGGCGAGGTGGGCGTCGGGGTTGTGATCCACGATCAGATGAATCGCCCTGACATGGTGCTCCGGCGTCATCGGAAGGTCGCTTTCGATGATCACCGGTACCACCCGCCCGTCCTCGGCGACCAGGGGCATATCGAGGGTGAGATGCCCACGCCGAATGGGCTTGCCGGCGGAGATCTCCCGCAGAATCCGGGCGACCTCTTCGTTCGGGACCTCCGGATCGAAGGCATCCGGAACACCAGCCGCGAGCAATTGCTCACCCTGGAGCAGCGGGCCCGACCCGATCACCCCGGCGGCCGCCAGCAGGGCACGGCGGAGGAACAATCGGCGAGAACTTCCGTCGGAACGCGACATGGAGGAAAAGTTTACCACTGTCCGACCCAAGTCAAGCAAGGACGAGACACGATTCCGAAGGAATGGACAGCGGCGCCGGCCTGCGAGACCGGACGGGAGGACAGTAATCCCGCACGGGCGGCGGCGGCTTCGGCCTGGTGCAAAGGGCCAAACCGTGACTTCCCAACCCGTTCGCACCGTAAGGGGTGGCGTGAACGGGATTTGCGGCATTGCGGCGCAAGGATTGCGACAGGGCTGTCGATCTCATTGCCAGCCTCGGGTCCCCGTCCTGCAACTTGTGTCACCAGACCCGGAACACTAGTTTGAA
>JACDHV010000308.1 GCA_013820855.1 Gemmatimonadales bacterium
TTGAGGATGATCTGGTCGATGTTGACGTGCGGGGGCCGGGTGGCGCAGTAGAGCACCGCATCCGCTACGTCGGCGGGGGTGAGCGGCTGATATCCGTGGTAGACGCGCTTCGCCCGCTCCTCGTCGCCGCGGAAGCGCACCGTGCTGAACTCCGTCTCCACCAGGCCGGGATCCACCGTGCTCACCCGGACCGGTGTGCCGAGCAGATCCATGCGCAGCCCACGGGTGATGGCGTCCACCGCGTGCTTGGTGGCGGCGTAGACGTTGCCGCCAGGATACACCTCGTGCCCGGCCACGGAGCCGAGGTTGATCACATGGCCGCGCCCCCGCTCGATCATTCCGGGGAGCACCGCGCGGGTCACGTAGAGGAGCCCCTTGACGTTGGTGTCGATCATCTCGTCCCACTCGGTGGGGTCGCCCTCCTGCAGCGGGTCCAGCCCGCGACCGAGACCCGCGTTGTTCACCAGCACATCGATTGCCTCCCACTCCGGCGGAAGCTGGGCGAGTAGCTGCGTCACCACCCCCAGCTCACGCACGTCCAGCGCGAGCTGGTGCGTTTCGGTGCCGTGTGCGCGCTGCAGCTCCTCCGCAATCGCCTCGAGGCGTTCGGTTCGGCGGGCAGCGAGGATGAGGCGCGCGCCCGCGGCGGCGAAGGCACGCGCGCAGGCGGCGCCGATACCCGCGCTGGCGCCGGTGATCAGAACCGTACCGGACAATGTGGTCATCGTGGCCTGTCTGGCGGGGGAGGAAGGGTTTGGTGCCAAGATAGAGGCAGACCGGCGCGTTCGTCCACTTCTTGCTATACCACAGCAGCATGGCTGACGCTTCGACGCGCTCCCGACCCCCGGTCCCCCCCGCGGAGACAATCGCCTCCGGCGCCGGATTCGGTACCTTCGCCGGGGTGTACACGCCCTCCATCCTGACCATCCTGGGCGTGATCATGTACCTGCGCTTCGGCTGGGTGGTGGGGAACGTAGGATTGATCGGGGCGCTGATCATCGTGACCCTCGCCACCTCGATTACCTTCCTCACCTCGCTCTCGATCTCCGCCATCGCGACGGATCGCCGGGTTCGGGTCGGCGGCGCCTACTACATGATCAGCCGCGCCCTGGGTCTCGAGACCGGTGGCGCGGTCGGCATCCCCCTGTATTTCGCTCAGGCGCTGTCCATCGCACTGTACACGATCGGCTTTGCCGAGAGCGTGGTGAACGTTTTCCCCAACCTGAACATGAAGGTGGTGGGAATCGTCACCACGGTGGTGATCGCCGTGCTGGCGATCACCTCGGCGCGTATGGCGATCCGGGCGCAGTACGTCGTCATGGCGGCGATCGTGCTCTCCTTGATATCCTTCGTCCTCGGCCGTCCCGTTGAGCCGACCAGTCTCGAGCTCACCGGAGCGGCGCCCCGCCTCTCCGAAGGGTTCTGGACGGTGTTCGCGGTCTTCTTTCCCGCGGTCACGGGGATCATGGCGGGGGTGAACATGTCGGGCGACCTGAAGGATCCGGCGCGCTCGATCCCGGTCGGCACGCTGGCGGCGGTGGGTACGGGCTACGTCGTCTACATGATCCTCCCGATCTTCCTGGGCCTGCGCGCCGACGCCGGAACGCTGATCGAGGACCCGCTGATCATGCGGCGTATGTCGCTCTGGGGCGACGCCATCCTGCTCGGCGTATGGGGGGCGACGCTGTCGAGCGCGATGGGCAGCATCCTGGGTGCGCCCCGCGTGCTGCAGGCGCTGGCGAGGGACGGCGTGCTCCCCCGACGGCTGCGCTTTCTGGGCAAGGGGAGCGGTGCGGACGACGCGCCGCGGATCGGGACCGCCGTGACGCTGGGAATCGCCCTCGTGGCGGTCGCTCTGGGCGATCTGAACATGATCGCGCCGATCCTCTCGATGTTCTTCCTTACCACCTACATGGTGCTGAACGTGGCGGCGGGGCTGGAGGAGTTTCTCCAGAGCCCGTCCTACCGTCCGTCCTTCCGGGTGCACTGGGCGCTCTCGCTGGCGGGTGCCTTCGGCTGCCTGGCGGTGATGTTCCTGATCAACGCCGTCGCCACGGTAGTCGCGGCGGTGGTGGTCATCGGCGTGTACGTCTGGCTGCAGCGACGCCAGATGCGGACGACGTGGGGCGATGTGCGCCGCGGGATCTGGATGGCACTCATGCGCGCGGCGCTCTTCCGCCTCGGGGAGACTGCGGCCGACGCCAAGAACTGGCGGCCTCACATCCTCGTCCTTTCCGGCGCGCCGACGCGCCGCTGGCACCTGATCGAGCTGGCGGACGCGCTCACGCACGGCCGCGGCATGGTCACCGTATCGAGCGTAGTCCCGGAGGATTTCGGGGATTCTGCCCGCCAGGTGGCGCTCGAGGGGACCATCCGCGAGCACCTGAACAAGCGCGGTGTGCAGGCGCTGGTGCGGCTGGTCTCCGCCTCCGATCCATTCGAGGGCGGAAAGCGACTGGTCGAGACGTACGGCCTCGGGCCGCTGGTGCCGAACACCGTCATCCTCGGCGACAGCGAGCAGCCCTCGCACCTCGCGTCCTACTGCGACATGGTGGCGTCCTTCCACCGGGCCTGCCGCAACGTGGTGATCATGCGCGACGACCCGGAGCGCGGCTTCGGCCGGCGCCAGCGAATCGACGTCTGGTGGGGAGGTCTGCAGGCCAACGGAGGCCTGATGATGCTGCTGGCCTACCTGCTCCGCACCGGCGTCGACTGGTCCGGCGCCGAGGTGCACGTCAAGCTGGTGGCACCGAATGCACAGGCGGCAGAGTCGGCGCAGGCGAATCTCGAGTCGATCATCGCCAGCCTGCGGATCGGCGCCGTCGCGCGCGTCATCATCGCCGATGGGCGCCCCTTCCCGCTGGTGCTGCGACAGTCCTCGGAGGACGCCGACCTCATCTTCCTCGGCGTCGCCGAGCCCGACGAGAACTTCGCCGCCTACTACACGAAGCTGCACGCGATGGTGCTGGGGCTGCCCAGCTGCATCTTCGTGCTCGCCGGGCAGGAGGTGGCGTTCTCCGAGGTGCTGCTCTGAGGATCGAACTGCATTCGCCAGAACCGTTGGCGTTGCCGCCGCAGGCCCCCTC
>JACDHV010000127.1 GCA_013820855.1 Gemmatimonadales bacterium
CTCGCGGAGCTGGTGCCGCAGCTCCCCTCGGGGCTGAAGGCCGGGGTCGTCATCGTGCAGCACATGCCGGCCCGCTTCACCCACAGCCTCGCCGAGCGGCTGGCGACGCAGAGCCACATCGGGGTGGTGGAGGCCGGTCACGACACCCCCTTCCTCGCCGGCACGGCCTACGTTGCGCCGGGAGATTATCACATGCGTGTCGTGGCGGCCCCCGACGGTCCGCGCATCGAGCTCGGGCGGGAGCCGAGCGTCTGGGGTGTGCGTCCCGCAGCCGACCCGCTCTTCTGTAGCGTCGCCGCCATCTACGGTTCCCGGGCGGTCGGGGTGGTCCTCACCGGTCTCGGTCGGGATGGGGCCGAAGGGCTTCGGCGGATTCATGACGCGGGAGGGGTGGGGATCGCCCAGGACCGCGAGACGTCCACGATCTATGGAATGCCCAACGCCGCTCGGCAGGCCGGCGGCGCGCGCTACGTGCTTCCGGTCGGGCAGATCGCGGGTCGCATCGCCGGTGAGCTCGGACGGATGGAGGCCCGATGACCGGCGGGGGCTGGCTTCTGGTGCGTGCCGGGCGAAGGCGGGTCGGGTTGGCACTGGATCAGGTGATCGAGGTGCTCGATCTCGGCCCCGTCTACCCCGTCCCCTCGGCGGAGCCCGCGGTTCGCGGCGTCACCGCCTCGCGAGGGCGCATCGTTCCGCTGATCCATCTCGCGTCACTGCTGGACGGCCCGAATGGATCGGGCTCGGGTGGCGGCACCGCCGTGATGGTGCAGCTCGGTGGCCGCCGCGTCTGTCTCGAGGTGGACGACGCGGAGGAGGTGCTGCGCGAGCCGGGCCTTCCGGTGCCGCCGGGCGTCTCGCTGCCCTTCGCCGTCGCCGTGGCCCGGCACGCCGGGGGCGTCGTCCCTTTGCTCGACCTGAGCGCGATCGGCGCTCGCCTCACGGAGACCGCGACCTCATGAATGCGGCTGACGACATCCAGCTGGTGACCTTCCGGGTGGGCTTTCAGGATTTCGCGTTCGATATCCTGCAGATCGAGCGCATCCTGCGGTACGAGCCTCCGGCCAGGCTGCCTCAGGCTCCCGGCTTCCTGGAGGGCGTCGTCCCGTACGACGGGGGCACCGTCCCCGTGGTCGATCTGCGCAAGCGCTTCGAGCTGGACGCCCCGATCCGGGACGAGACCCGCCTCATGATCGTGGACCTGGGCGAGCAGCGGGTCGGGGTGCTGGTGGACGAGGTTCGCGAGGTGCTGCGGGTGGACAGCCGGACCATCTCCGCTCCCGGACCCGTGGTGAGCGGTCTCGCCGCGGCGTACATCTCGGGGCTGGTCACGAGCCCCGGGCGCACCATCATCATCCTGAACGCCCGAAAGCTCCTCTCCTCCACGGAGCGTCTCGCGCTCGGCGCGATCGGAAGCCGTTGACGATGAGCGATCCGTTGGCGGCAGGTCTGAAGGACCAATTCCGGGAGATCGAAGCCCGCCTCGCGGCCGCCCAGGACCCCGCCGGACGCGAGGAGGTCAAGCGCGAGATCATCGCGCTCTTCAAGCGGGTGGACGGAGCACTGACCGAGCTGGGCCAGCTGAAGGATGGCATCCGGGGGCTGGTCGAGCGCTACAAGCAGATGACCAGCGCGGTCAGCCCCGCCCCGAACGGTCCGGCTCCGGCACCGCAGTTCACGGGGGCGAGGCCGGCGGCTCAGGCGGACCACCTCGGCGCCTCGACCTTCATCGAGAAGGGCTGGAGCCTGATCTCGCTCGGCGACCATGCCGGGGCTATTCAGGCGCTGGAGAAGGCGCTCGCGCTCTCCCCCGGCGAGGTCCAGGCCCTGTCGCTGCTCGGCTGGGCCCGGATGCTGCACCAGGACTACGATGAAGCCCTCGCCACGTTCTCCAAGGTTTTGATGAAGGAACCGGCCAACGCGCTTGCCCGGATCAACGTCGGCTACATCTGCCTCAAGAAGCGGATCTTCGGCGAGGCCATCGAGCACCTCGCGAAAGCCATCCGGCTCGACAATGACCGCAAGGCGACCCTCTACGCGCACTATTATCTTGGACTGGTGTACCTCGAGCGTGAGATGTACGAGGACGCGCAGAACTTTTTCGGCAAGACGCTCGCGCTCGGGCCGAATCTGATCGAGGCCTACTACGACATGGGCCGGGCTCAGTGGTTTTCGGGCGACAAGGACGGCGCTCGCCGGACCTGGGTGCAGGGCCATAAGGCCAACAAGTTCAATCCCTGGGCCAAGCGGTGCCAGGAGATGCTGGACCTGGTCGCCGCCGGAGGTGAGATACCGCGCAGTCTGCCTTCCTGACATTGCTGCCCTCGAGGTTCCTCGAGGCCGCGCTTCTCTTGATCCTGCAGGGTTCACCCACCTCGGTGCAGGTCGGGCAGGTCACGGCCGTGGCGTGGCCGAACCAGATGAGCCTCGCCATCGAGCTGGCCGAACAGGCCGGGCGGCCGGCCGAGTGGCCCGGTCTCGGCCGACTGACGCCGGATCCGATGCGCCTGGTCGTCGTGCCCGACGCCCGCCGGCTCGATTCGCTCACTCTGGGTCGGGCGCCGCGGTGGGGCGCGGCGGTGGCGCTGCCCGCGCTTCGCACCATCGTGCTCCGGGCCGACGGCGCCCAGCTCGGCCGCACCCTCAGGCACGAGCTGGCGCACCTCGCCCTCCACCAGCAAGTGGACGTGCGGGTGCCGTTGTGGTTCGATGAGGGGTACGCCGGATGGGCCGCCGGTGAGTGGGAGCGCCTGGGCTCGCTGGAGCTCAACCTGGCCGTGGCCCGCGGCGCGCTCCCCGGGCTGCGCGAGCTCGACGGCGCGTTGCGCAGCACCGAGACCAGCGCCGACGCGGCCTACGGGCTGGCGGTCTCCGCCGTCACCGACCTCGCGCGAAGGAACCCCTCGGGCACGCTGGAGCCCCTGCTGACACGGCTCAATGATGGGGAGGATTTCGAGGCCGCCGTACTCGCCACGACGGGCCTCACGATGGATCGGTTCGAGGAGGAATGGCAGCGATCGGTTCGCCGGCGCTACGGGCTGGCCACGTGGGTTCTGGCTGGCGGAGGGTGGGTGCTCATCGCGACGGCTGTCCTCGGATTGATACACTTTCGTCGCAAGGCGGATCGGGAGCGACGTGCGGCCCTCGATCACGGTTGGGAGATAGAGCCGGAAGCCGTGAACGGACCTGAACTTGACCCGACCCGATAACGGTGGTAGCCTCATGCCCTATGTCCAGCACCCGGCCACCTGCCTCCGCGCCAGCTGCAGGCTCCCGGCGGTTCCTGCTCGGCCGGCGAAACCTCCTTATCCTCGCGGCAGCGGTGATGGTGCTCGCGGCCGGGTATCTCACGCTCATGGCAGGGCACCCGAGCGCGGCCGCGGTCATCCTTGTCCTCGGCTACTGCGTCCTCTTCCCGCTCGGCATCGCGCTCTGAGAAGGGTGTTGGTCATCACGGCACGGTCCCTGCGCATGCGGGCATGTTGCGGCTGAACGGGGACTTCGCCACCCCCGGGCGAATAGCTCAGCTGGTTCAGAGCGCCTGCCTTACACGCAGGATGTCGGGGGTTCGAATCCCTCTTCGCCCATTCGTACCCGCGTGGTGAACGCGGACGTTGTCGGTCCCGCGGGACCGTTCCTATGGGGAGGCTTTCGCATGTATCTGTTCCGTCTTGTCACCCTGGCGACCGTGGGTGGGGCGCTGTCGGCGCCGCTGGCGGCGCAGGGCATCCCTCGCAACGCCCGCACCAGCACGGTGAACCTGGCGCCCCGCTTCATGGTCGCGAACCCGTTCGTCTTCGCGCCGGGCGACTCCGCTCCCGCCGTGGCGATCGGCAGCGGGATCCGGGAAGAGATGAAGGACGTGGTTGGCCGGGATTTCCAGGTGGTCGAGCAGCAGCAGATGAACGACGCGTTGACTCAGTACGGCTATCCCAAGGACGCCATCCTGAGCCCGGCGCTCGCGACCACCCTCGCCAAGAACATCCAGTCACGCTTCCTGGTGTCGTCCACGATGTCCAAGGGGCGGGATAATCGCTATAGCGTTACGGCCCGCCTGCTCGGCGTGAACGACGACGCCGGCAACGTGATCACCCTGGCGCAGAATCAGGGCGAAAGCCCTCAGGCGTTCGGCAAGCGGCTCGCGGATGCACTGAAGCCGATGGTCCAGTCGCTGCCCGACGCGAAGTCCTGCTTGGAGCAGCGCACCAGCAAGCCCGACAAGGCTGCCGAGGCGGCCAACAAGGCCATCAAGATGGCTCCCAATCACGGTCTGGCACACTACTGCCTGGCGCTCCTCGCGCAGGACAGGAAGGCGCCCCGTGCCGAGGTGGTGAAGCACCTGCAGGCTTCGTCGAAGGGCGATCCTCTGAGCCTGCCCGTGTGGACCGCGCTGGCCACGCAGTATCAGCAGGCCAACGATACCACCAATACCCTGGTGGCGTTCAAGCAGATGCTTCGGGTCGCGCCCACCAACCAGAAGCTGCGCGAAGAGCTGTTCAAGTACTTCCTCCAGTCGGGTCATCCCGAAACCGCGCTCGAAGTGGCGGACGAGGGTCTCAAGATCGATCCGTACAACGCGGACCTGTACGACCTCAAGAGCAACGCCTGCCTGTTCCTGAGCAACTTCAAGTGTGCCGTGGACGCGCTGGAGACGATGTACGCCACCGATTCCACCAAGGCGGACACGCTCTTCTTCACCAAGATCTCGGCGGCGGCGGCCGAAGGTGAGCAGCCCGACACGGCCAGACTCCTCAAGTGGTCGCAGGCCGGGGTCCGCAAGTATCCGGACAATCCGACTCTGCTGGGCTACCTTAATCGTGCGTACTCGATGACGGGGCAGGTGGACAGCGTCGTCGCCGTCACCACCAAGATCATCGCCCGCGACACGACGGGGGTGGTGCCCGCGCTCGAGGCGGCCCAGGCCTTGATCAACGCGCCGCCCGCGTCCGGAACGGCACCGGCCGGCGGGGCGGACACGTCGAGAGCCGGCACGACCCCGGCCACCGGGACCGACACGACCGCCGTGAGCACCTCGAGAGCCAAGGAAGCCTTGCCGTTCCTCGAGTTCGCGATCAAGTACGGAGACGCGCAGGCGAAGGAGAACGCGGCGGCCCTGCTGTACACCGCCGGCGCCAAGCTGCTCCAGGAGCCTCAGGATCTGCAGGGTGCGGCGGAGTTGCTGCGTGCCGCCGTGCAGGCGGCTAATCCGGCCGGCAAGGTCGGACCGGCGTCCAACTACCTGCTTGGCCTCGCGACGCTCTTTCAGGTGCCTCAGATCGACCCGCAGGCGGAGAAGCAGAAGTCCTGCGACCTCGCCAGGCAGGAGGAAACGCTTCTGAACGAGGCTGAGACCACGCTGACGGCGGGCCGAACCGTGAATCCGGAAGCGGTCGACAAGAACCTCGGCATCATCAAGCAGTACAAGCCCAGAGTCGCTTCGATGCTGAAGGCGTACTGCAAGTAAGCGTATCAACGACGTGAAGCGTGAAAGGGACGTGAATGGTGAAAGGTGAACGGTGAAGCGGGTCGGGAGCACCACACCCCCTTTCACCGTTCACTTTTCACCCTTCCCGCTGTTGATGGCGGATAGCGACCCCTGGGCCTACCACGTGCCCCCACCTTAACCTATATTCCGCCCGCGTTGCTGGGGGCTGTAGCTCAGCTTGGTTAGAGTGCCGCACTGTCACTGCGGAGGTCGCGGGTTCGAGCCCCGTCAGCCCCGCTCCAGTCTTCGAGGCTGCACCCCGTCCCGGTGGACGGGGTGTTGTCATTTCAACCCTTCGGGTCCGCATGGCTGAGCCGAGCTCGTCGTTCCACCTCCCGGTGCTCCTCGGGCCCATCGTCGAGGCCGCCGCCGGGGCCCGCCGGGCGGTGGACGCGACCCTG
Organism: Gemmatimonadales bacterium; assembly: GCA_013820855.1. Taxonomy (GTDB): domain Bacteria; phylum Gemmatimonadota; class Gemmatimonadetes; order Gemmatimonadales; family GWC2-71-9; genus CAVVWJ01. The sequence continues at coordinate 5,884 of JACDHV010000127.1, forward strand.
GGCGGGGGCGGCCATGCCGAGGCCCTGCGCGGGGCGGGGGACGAAATTCTGGGAATAGACCGCGATCCGGATGCGATCGCCTTCAGCCGGGCGCGGCTGGGCTCCGAAGGAATCCGATACCTCCAGGCCGCCTATGAGTCGCCGGAGGCGCTGGAGGCGGTGGCCGCATTCCATCCCGAGTTCGTCCTTCTCGATCTGGGCGTCTCCTCGCGCCAATTGGACGAGACGGGGAGGGGATTTACCTTCCGACCGGGCGCTCCACTCGACATGCGGATGGAAGGGCAGGGGGCCACGGCGGCCGATCTCCTCAACCGGGCGGACGGGGAGGCGCTGGAACGGATGTTCGCCGAGTATGGCGACGAGCGTCGCGCCCGGCGGCTGGCCCGCGAGATCGTTCGGCGGCGCGAGCGGACGCCGTTCGCCGTGAGCGACGACCTGGTGAACGCGATCCGCGCCACGCTCGGTCCTCGCTCCGGCCCATCGGAGTTCGCCCGGCTCTTTCAGGCGGTGCGCATCGCCGTCAACGACGAACTGCGCGGCCTCTCGCGAGCGCTGCCGGCGTTCCGGGACGCGCTGGAGCCGGGAGGCCGGCTGGGGGTGATCACCTATCACTCGGGCGAAGACCGGCTGGTAAAACTGGCGTTCCGCGAGTGGGCCAGCGCTTGCGTCTGTCCGCCTCACCTGCCGGTGTGCACGTGCCGCGGCCGCGCACTGGGCCGGCTGGAGCCCCGCAAGCCGATCGTCCCCACCGACGAGGAGATCGCCTCGAACCCGCGCGCCCGGAGTGCCAGACTGAGGATCTTCCGAGTCGATGATGCGCCTTAAGGGACGGCACTGGCTGATGCTCTGGCTGGTCGTCTTCGTGTGCGTGCTCCTCGCCATCGCCGCCCGGCAGAGCTCCGGCTTCCGCGCCGCCCACCGGCTCGGTGAGCTCCGGGAGGAGCGGATGGCCCTGGAGGCACGCCGCGCCGAGTTGGAGCGGCAGATCCGGATCGCCTCGAGCCGGCAGGTGCTGGTTCCTCTCGCCGAGCGGGCGCTCGGCCTGCACGAGCCATCGGATTCAGAGTTCACGCTGCTGCCTCTCACCTCTTCACCGTCGGTCGGCCGCTGATGGCCAAGCTCACCGCACGCATCGCGGCGATCCAGTTCGGCTTCGCCATCGGCGTGGTGGCGCTGCTGGCGCGCGCCGTTCAGCTCCAGATCGTCGAAGGCGACAAATGGGCGAAGGAGGCGGAAACCAAGCGGACGGAGCGGAGGGTGCTCGAGGCACGGCGGGGCGCGCTCTACGACCGGAACGGCGTGCCGCTCGCGATCACGCAGGAGTTCTACCACGTCGGCATCGCTCCGAACGAGCTGAACGACCCCGGGGCCGCCTTCCGGCTCATCGTCCGCACGCTCGGCGTTCCCGCGGCGGCGCTGGATCGCGACTTCCGCGCGCGAAAGCGCTGGATCTACCTGCACGGCCCCTACAATGCGACGCAGGTCCAGCCGCTGCGGGCGATCGACGGCGTCCACCTCGATGGGGCCTTCCAGCGCTTCTATCCTTCGCGCGAGCTGGCTCGTCCCATCATCGGGGGGCTCTCGGCCGATCGCGCCGCGGGTGGCGCCGGGCTCGAGCTGGCCCTCGACTCGATTCTCACCGGCAGGGCGGGAGAGGCGGTGCTCCTGAAGGACCGGGCAGGCCGGCGCTACGCCTCCCCGGCGCGGCTGGTACGCGACCCGGTGCCGGGAAACGACGTCGTGCTCACCATCGACGCCGAGCTCCAGGAGATCGCCGAGCGGGGGCTCGCGGACGCGCTGGAGGAGATGAAGGCCCAGGGGGGCGACGTCGTCTTCCTGGATCCGAAGACGGGGGAGCTGCTCGCGCTCGCGTCGCGGCAGGTCCACCCCGGGGCAGTGCCCCGCGCCTCGACCTTCACCGATCCGTTCGAGCCGGGGTCCACGGCCAAGCTCTTCACCGCCGCCGCGCTGCTCCGGAACGGCCTGGTGGACAGCACCGACGCGGTGTTCGGCGAGGGCGGTGTGTGGCACATGCCGGTCAGACGCAGCGGCAGCAGGACCCGGGAGATCCGGGACGTGCACGTCCACAAGGGCAATCTCACGCTCGCCGAGGCCATCCGGACGTCCAGCAACATCGCGATGGCCAAGTTCAGCCTGCGGCTCACGCCCGGGCAGCAATACGATGTGCTCCGTGATTTCGGGTTCGGAACACCGACCGGCGCGGAGTTTCCGTCGGAGTCGAGAGGCATGCTGGCGCGACCCGACCGCTGGCAGCCGATGTATACCCGCGCCAGCGTGGCGATGGGATACGAGATCGGGGTGACGCCGGTTCAGCTCGCGTCGGCGTACGGCGCGATCGCCAACGACGGCGTGCTCATGGCGCCCACGCTGATCCGTGAGGTCCGCGACCCCTCGGGAACGGTCCTGTTCCGCCGGACGCCGGAGCCCGTGCGCCGGGTGCTCAGCCGCGAGACCGCCGGGCGCCTTCGCGAGTATCTCCGGGGAGCGGTGGGGGAGGGCGGCACCGGCGGCGAGGCGCAACTGGTGAACTACACGGTCCTCGGCAAGACCGGCACCGCCCGGCGGTTCGAGGACGGCCGCTACGTCACCGGAAAGTACACGTCCACGTTCGCGGCGATCTTTCCGGCCGAGGATCCCCAACTCGTGGTGATCGTGAAGATCGACAACCCGAAGGGCAGCTACTACGGTGGAAGCACCGCGGCTCCCGTGACGCGCACGATGCTGCAGCAGTCCCTCGCCTCGCGCCGGGTCGCGATCAACCGGGGGCGCCTCGCGCCACCGGAAGTTCTGCTCGCGCCGGCCCCCGCATCGGCCGCTGGTGGGAGCGCCTCGAGAAAACCGGTCGTGGTCGTCGGCTGGCCCTATCAGAAGGCCGATGCCTCGCCCGGCCCGGTGCCGGTTCCGAGCGTCGGGGGGCGCTCGGTGCGTGAAGCGGCGCTCGCGCTGCACCGTCGAGGCTTCCGCATGAGCCTTCGCGGCCTCGGTCGAGTCGTGCGCACCGCACCGGCCGCCGGCGAGCCGGCGCCGCCTGGAGCGACGGTGACGGTCTGGGCCGAATGAACGGGAGAACCTGAAGCATGGCCCTGGTCTGGACCGAACTGCTCGAGGAGCTTCGTGCGGCCGACCTGCTGGTCTCCGCCCCCGCCGCGGGGCCGGCACCGCTGGCGCTGACCGCAGACAGCCGATCGGTGCGCCCGGGCTGGGCGTATCTCGCGGTGCGAGGATCGCAGGCCGACGGACATCGATTCGTTCCCGATGCCGTGCATCGTGGGGCGAGCGCCGTGGTCGTCGAAGCCGCCACGGGCTCCGGCGTGCCGGAGATCGTCGTGCGCGACGGGAGGCGGGCCGCCCTCGCGCTCGGCGCCGCCTGGTTCGGCCATCCCGCGCGACGGCTGACGCTCGTCGGCGTCACCGGCACCAACGGAAAGACCACGACGACCGGCCTCATCGGCCACCTGCTGAACGCGGGGGGTTCCTCGGGGAGCATCGGCACGCTCGGCGCGTTCGACGGTCGGGGCCGGCAGGTGGACTCCACCGCCGGCACGCTCACCACGCCGGGCCCGATCGATCTTCAGGCGACGCTGGCCGCGCTTCTGGAGCGCGGCGTGGATCGGGTGACCATGGAGGCCTCCTCGCACAGCCTCGACCAGGGTCGCCTCGACGGCCTCCTGTTTGCCGCGGGGGTGTTCACCAACCTCACCCGCGACCACCTCGACTACCACGAGACCATGGAGTCGTACCTGCTCGCCAAGCTCAAGCTGGCGGGCATGCTCGCCGATTCGGGAGTCGAGGTGGTCAACCTGGACGACGGCGCGTGGCAGGTGCTCCCCGCGCGCGGGAGACGGGTGACGTTCGGGC
>JACDHV010000309.1 GCA_013820855.1 Gemmatimonadales bacterium
GGCTCTCCCGGCAAGTCAAGTGAGCCCTAACCTACTACAACGCAAGGTGTTAACCTGTTGCGCTCGTCCCGCAGGAGCGGGTTATTTCCAAAATGCCACGCTGCCAGGATGGCATGGGTGGTGCCCCATCCCGGGGCACCGGCACGACATAGGTCAGCAGCCACCGATGGCGGTCGAGTCGAGGAAGCTCCAGCCCGTCACCCCCTGCCCGGAGACCACGACGACATCCACCGGTTGGGTCAGGGCGGCGGTGGTCATGCACTCCGGACCGGGAGAGGTTTCCAGGACCTTGATCCTGAGTTGTCCGTCCGAGCGGGACACGCGCTGGACGACGATGTCGTGGCCCCCACCTTTCCGCTGGCCGCTGGCCACGGCGATCACCAGATCCCGGGTGAAGTCCACCTCGGGGCGGATGCCCGCGCCCAGCTCCGCCCAGAAGCGCGACCAGTTGTCGGGATCCCGGATCACCAGCCGCCGGGTGCCTTCGATCCTCGAGCTGATCCAGCGGCCGATCCGCCGGATCTCGACGTCGGAGGCCGGCCCTGGGGTGCCGGTGTCCGCCCGGGCGGCGGGCGGGCCCGTGGGCGCTTCCGGGGCGGGGGTAGGCGCGGGGGCCGGGTCGAGGTCCACCGGTGGCGACGGGGCGGGCGAGGGCGCGGGAGCGATCGTTCCGGTATCGCCGGCGGGACGGATGCTCCCCGAGCCGCATGCGGCCAGCGAGACCATGGCGGCGAGAGAGAAGATGCGTGATGGCACGTGCACTCTCCGGTGGGTGGCCCCGAAAGCTACCAGTGACCGGGGACACACGGGGTGAGCGCAGTCACGGGACCTCGGCGCCCGCCGGTCACAGCCGGCGGCGGCGCCGGAGGCTATCCTGGAACGACCTCTCACCCCAACGAGGTGTGTCATGGCGAATCGGAGCGCGATCTGGCTTGGCGTCCTGGCGAGCGGCACGCTGGCGCTCGGGACCGGATGCAACGAGGCGAAGGACACGGGCGCGGTGACGTCGCGCTCGGGCGGCGAGACCTCGCGGGCGCCCGCCGCGGAGACGCTGGAGGAGCGGAACCTGGCGCTGGTGAGGGCGGTGAACGTCATCCCCGACGGCGACCCGGTGACCATCTGGGCGGGCGACAGCGCCGCCTTCACCGGTGTCGGCTACAGCCAGGCGACGCCGTACCGCGAGATCACCGACAACATGTTCCGGTTTCAGATCCGTGCCGGCGGGGTGGACGGCGAGGCCCTCGCCGAGAACCGCGAGAGCCTGGACGACGGCGGCCATTACACCATCGTGGCGCTGCCCTCCGCGGAGGAGGGCCGGCGCACGCTCCGGGTGCTCGACGACGACCAGAAGCCGGTGCCGTCCGACAAGGCCCGGGTGAGGTTCGTCAACGGCGTTCCCGGCGACAGCAACGTGGACCTCTTCGTCCGCGGGCGGGACGAGCCGCTGTTCGACGACGTGAAGTTCGCCACCGAGGCGGGATGGGACGAGTTCGACCCCATCGCCGGGACCCTGGTCGTGCGTCCCGACGACCGGAACACTTCGTTGGCCACCCTGCCGAACGTGAAGCTGGAGGGCGGGAAGAGCTACACCTTCGTGCTCGCCGGCCGCCCCGGGCGGAAGTACGAGCTGGTGAAGATCGAGGACGAGGTCGCGGTGAAGTAGCCGCTCCGGACCGGGTGGGCCGGCATCCTCCTACTGCCGGCACACCCCCTCCGGGTCCGGCTTCGGCTTGTCCACCACCACCCGGTGGTCCAGATTGGCCACCGTGGTCCCCACCTCGGCGATCAATCGCGTCACCCGCGCCAGCTTCTCGTAATCGACGTACTGCGGCTCGTCGGTGACCTGGTGGTAGTCCGGGTGGCTGCCGGTGGTGAAGAACGCGATGGGGATGCCGAACCGGGCGTACATGTAGTGATCGCTCCGGCAGTAGTAGTTCTCCGGGTGCCCGTCCGCGTCGTACTGGTAGTCGAACTCGAATCCGTGGCCTCCCTCCGCGTTCACCCGCTCCACCAGGTCGCCCAGCTCGGTGGAGAGCCGCCGCGAGCCGATGACTTGGAGGTACTCCGGTCCCCCGTTCGCGATATCGCCGGCGCCGCCCCGGCCGATCATGTCGGCGTTGAAGTGGGCCACGATCGAGTCGCGCGGCACCGTGGGGTGGCGGGTGAACCAGTCGGCGCCGAGGAGCCCCATCTCCTCTGCGGTGTGCCACACGAAGAGCACCGACCGCTTTGGGCGCGGCTCTCGCGCCAGCCGCTCGGCGATCTCCAGCATGCCCACGCTGCCGCTCCCGTCATCGTCGGCGCCGTTGAGCACCGAGTCGCGCCGGGGCGGGCGCTCGCGCCGCAGGCTGTCGAGGATGGCCCGGATCCGGGCGGCCTGGGCCGCCGTCGGCCGGCCGGGCGTGCTGTTGGCACCCGCCGGCCGCATGACCAGGTTGAAGGCGCGCAGCGAGTCGTGGTCCACCGCCTCGGGAGCGATGCCGTCGTGGTCGTTGTGCGCGCCGATCGCCACCATCTGGCCCCGGAGCGCGGGGTCGCCGCCTCGGAGGATCGCCACCACGTTGCGCGCGGGGTGGGGCACCGGTGCGTCCGTGAAGCGGAGGTCGCCCGAGACCGTCCGGCCTTCAACGCCCGGCCGCAGTGTGGAGAGCGGCGCGCCTAGCAGCGCCTCCGTCACCCGCGAGCCGGCGTACATGAAGGCGGGCGTCTCGTTGGCCGTCCCGCCGGGGATCTGGGCGCCCGTCTCCCGAGCCGTGAGGCGGTCCGACCCGCCCATGGCGTCGAGCGTGGCGACCACGATGCCGGCGGCGGTCCGGAACCTGTCGGTGGTCTGCGCGCGGTTGACCAGCCCGGCGGGCACGCCGTCCACCGGCGGGAATGCGACGACGACCAGCTTGCCCCGCGCCTGCTCCAGCGAGATCATGTCGCCGTCCCAGGTACCGCCGTAGATCGCGCGGGCGCCGTCCACCTGCCGGGCCGCCTTGCCCTGGTCGCGGGGGATCAGGTCGTCCCATGCCTTGAAGGTGGTGCCGTTCACGGCGATAGCGGATGTGGGATCGAGCGTGCGGCTCACGATGGGGA
>JACDHV010000128.1 GCA_013820855.1 Gemmatimonadales bacterium
GCTTGCAACGCTATGGCTCAGTGAACAACCTCCTCATCAATTACAGCTAGGCATCGGACATCGAAAACGCCCGGCCGCGGGTCTCCGCGGCCGGGCGTTTTCGTGTGTGCGAGCGGGGCCTCTGCGACTACCGCCGCCGCTTGCGGAGCATACGGGTCAGGAGCGTTCCGGCACCGGTCAACGCCGCGGCACGCAGGTATGGGTTCGGGATCATGCGCCCCAGTGGGCGGGCGAGCCGTTGAGTCAGCCAACCGGCGGTGAGAAAGCGGATCATGACATCTCCAGGGCTGAAATCGGACCGTGCGGCGTGGTGACCGCTCAATGGCCGGAACCGCCGCACCAGAACTCCATTCATACGCCCCTTCGATGAGCATTTCGATGGCGCGGATCACAGACCCCGGCAGGAGGATCATCCGCGGGTGGCGGCAAGGGCGATGGTGACTGGAATCACCGAGAGGAGCATGTTCGGACGTCATATTTGAGAACCTGTCCGACTCCCCGTGTGACCCTGGCCGGAGTTCCGCATGCCCCGACTTCAAGGTAAATCCTCCAGCGCCCCGGCCTTATTGACGGTCGCGCTCCTCCTGATCGCTGCGCTCATCGCCCTCGAATACCTCGGGGTCGTCAACCTGGTGCCGAATTTCGGTCGGCCGTAGGAGGCCCGCATGTTAAAGGGAAGCGATGCCATCGGCTTGCCGGTTGTGACCTTCGACACCGGCGAGAAGATCGAGAAGGTCAGCGACGTGGTGTTCGACCACGAGGGTAGCAGGGTCCTCGGCTTTCTGGTGGACGAAGGAGGCTGGTTCAGCAGCGCGCGGGTACTTCCCTTCGAGTCGGTCCAGACAGTCGGGCCCGACGCTGTCCTGGTGCCCAGCAAGGCGGCGGTGATCGACGTGAAATCCGCGCCCGAGATCGCCCGTGTCCTGCGGCGTGACAACGTGCTCAAGGGCACCAAGATCATGACCACCGACGGGCGCGATCTTGGCTCCATGCGCGACCTGTACTTCGACGAGCGGACCGGATCGATCGAGGGTTACGATGTTTCCGGCGGGCTGTTCGCCGACGCGTACGAGGGTCGTTCGTTCGTGCCGGCACCCCGGACGATCACCATCGGTGAGGACGTGGCGTTCGTGCCGCCGGAGACCGCGGCTCTCATGGAGGAGCAGGTGGGTGGCATCAAGGGCGCGGCACAGTCGCTGGGCGGCAGGATCGAGGAAGGCGCCCAGGCTGCCGGGGAGCGCCTTCAGGAGGGCACACAGGTGCTGGGCGAGAAGGCCAGGTCGGGTGCGCAGGCGGCGCGGGCAGGATTCGGGGATCTCGCTGGCACGGCGTCCGGCGGCTTACTCGGCGCGGCGAAGGGCAGACGCGTCCTCGAGCCGGTGCGCGGCCCGGGCGGCTATCTGATCGCCGCGCCGGGCCAGATCGTCACCGACCAGCTCATCGAGCGCGCCCGCGCCGAGAACCAGGAACAGGCGCTGCTCGCCGCCACCGGATTGACGGCCGGCGGCGCGGTGACGTCCGGCGCACGCGGCGCGGCGAGCACGGCCGGGAGCGAGCTCCGGGAAGGCGCCGCCGACCTGAAGCAAGGGGCCGCCAACCTGTGGGACCGGGTGAAGGGGAAGGTCGGTGAGGTCAAAGATCGCAGTGCCGAGGAGCTCGAGGAGCGGCGTATCAAGGCGGCGCTGGGTCGCCCGGTGACGCGGGTTGTTCTCGACCGTCAGGACGGGGTCATCCTCAATTTCGGGGAGCTCATCACCCATGGCGCCATTGAGCGCGCCCGCGAGGAGGGCGTGCTCGACACGTTGCTCGATTCAGTCCACAAGGGAGAGGCCAAGTTCAGCCAGGAGGACCTGAAAGCGCCTGAGCAGGGATCCGAGTCGCTCGAGCGGGAGCCCTCATCCGGCGAGCCGCCTCCTCCGGCGAGTTCCTAGAGCGTCGCCTCCGGCGCGGACCGGACCCACCGACCCCGCCCGAACGCATCAACCTCGCCGCCCGGCCGCGGACTTCCACGGCCGGCCTTCACGCGCCCCGCAGGATCGGTTGACATCCTTCGAAGCCCCCGGGTAGCTTGCGGCGCCGTTCGTGGGGCCTCGTGCCCAGCTGCCGTTCGCCGGAGGGTCCGTTATGCAACAGGCTGTGCTCGGCGCCATTCTGCTGGCGGCCGTCCTCGGTGGCCGTGCGGCGTCGCTCGAAGCCCAGGTGCGCGGAATCCCCGTCTACAATGCCGGTGTGCCGCGGGGCGTGGGTGTGTACGCCGACGTCGGCTTCCCCAACGACGAGGCGGGCGGCGGCACCGCCTACGCGGTCACCGGCCGCGGCGGCTTCGGACCCTTCGGCGCCACGGCGATGCTCTCCTCCTATAATCCAGATGGTCCCGGTGATGCCGATCTGTCCGTCGGCGCCACGCTCAACTACCGCGTCTTCGGCGGTCCGCTCGTCCCCCTCGCCGTCACGCTTCAGGGCGGCATCGGATACGCCAAGCCGGACGTGGGCGCGCTTCCGGACGATGACGTCACCGAGCTGCGGTTCCCGGTCGGCGTCGGCCTGGCGCTCACCATTCCCAACCCGGTGCTCGCAATCAGGCCGTGGCTCGCTCCCCGGCTGGACATCGTTCGGGTCTCCGCCGATGGAGCCGAGGCCCAGACCGACAGCGAGTTCGCCCTCAGCGGCGGCATCGAGCTCAACACGCTGGGCGGGTTCGGCCTGCACGCCACGTACGACGCGATCTTCGCGGAGGGCGGAACCCCCGGCGTGTTCGGCGTGGGCGCGCACTACACGTTCAGAGTGCCGGGTTTGTGAGGCTGCCGCACCGGGCCATGCCCGGGCTGCTGATCGTGCTGCTGCTCGCCGGCTGCGCCCAGATCTTCGACGCCACCACGCTCGGCGTGCCCGTCACGCTCGCCTCGCCGGCCGGCCAGCCGGCTCAGGGCGACCGTTTCTCCGTCAGCAGCAAGTCGGTCTTCGGGTTCTGGGGATTGCTGCGGTTCAAGGAGCCGTCCCTGAGAAAGGCGCTCGCGGCTCAACTCGCCGGCGGCGGCGGCGTCGCCGACGTGCGGATCCGTGTGCGGAGCCGGTGGAGCGACGTGCTGATCACCGGGCTCACGCTGGGGCTCATCGTCCCGCGATCGGTGACGTTCGAAGGGGTCGTGACGAAATAGCATCCGCGAGCATCTCGGCCGATCGCCGCGAGGCTCCCCGTCCGCTCTCCACCACTGTTCTCGCCCCCTCGCCCTGATCAGCCCTCCGGCCTTCGTCCTCGATCCAGCTCCGCCAGACCCGATGCAGCGCCTCCGCGGCCGCCGTCCCCCTGCCGGTCAGGGCCTCGGCGCCGCCCGCCTCGAGCAGCAAGGCCGCGTCTCGGCTCTGGTTCCAACGGGGCCCGAACGTCACCGGGACGCCCCAGGCGGCGGGCTCCAGGACCGAATGCAGACCGGCCGAGCCGAAGCCGCCCCCCACGTAGGCCATGGTGCCGGCGCCATACAGGGTCGCCAGGACGCCCACTCGGTCCACCAGGAGCAAGGGGGTGGGGGCGGGTCCCGTCGCCGCGCTCAACCGCACGGGGCTAGGCAGTCCCGCTCCGCGGGCGGCATCCTCGGCCCTCCGGAGGTGCACGGCGGAAGGCTCGTGCGGCACCACGATCAGCCGCGAGTCGGGCCGGTGGGTCCGCAGCCGGGCGAACGCCTCGAGCAGCACCGCCTCGTCGGCCGGCCAGGTCGAGCCGGCCACCATCGTGGGCGCGCCGCGGCCGAGGCGGAGCAGTGGGTCGTCTCCGGTCACGGCCTCCATTCGCCGCACCACGCTGTCGAACCTCGGGTCGCCCAGCACGCGGATGCGCCCGGAGCCGACACCTAGCAGCGCCAGCCGAGTGGCGTCCTCCCCGGACACGGCGGCCGCCAGCCCGACGGCCCTGTAGCCATTCCGCAGCAGCATTCGCGCGGGCCAGCGGAGCCGCCCGCTACCCGGACTGACCGTGGCGGCAACGATCGCGACGGCCACGCCGCGGGCGGCCGCGCGCGTCGCCAGCTCCGGCCAGAGGTCGAGCTTGGAGAAGACGATCAGCGTCGGGGCGAGCGCTTCCAGGAGCTGGTCGGCCGCCGCCGGGAGGTCGTAGGGGAGGTAGTCCGCCGCATCCACCGGCAGCTGGCGCGCCAGGGCCTCCGCCGAGGGGCTGAAGTGGGTGTAGACGTACTGCCCCTCGGGGTGCATCCGCCGCAGCTCGAGGAGGACGCTTTCCGCCTGAAGTCCTTCGCCGACGGAGGAGGCGTGAAACCACACCAGCGGTCGGGAGCGGTCTCTCGATTCTCTCCCCCATGCCGCGAGTCTGCGGCCCGCGCCGCGTCGTCCACGGTGTCCGGCGGCGAGCTTCGCGCTCAGCGGCGAGAACGCCGACGCCAGCGCGCTGGCCAGCCGCGCCGCGGTCCGGTACGCGAGCGGTGTGGACGGCATGGCGGGCAATCTAACCGGCGCTTCGGACCGGTTGCCGTGTAGCGAGGCAGGGGCTACAATTCTGCATGCGTTTCATGTTCCACCGCTAACCGAGGAGGTGATCCATTGTCTACAGAGTCAAGGGTCGCCTGCGGCTGCTGAATCAGCGCTGCACGACGTGCCCGGGCGACACTTACCTGGGGGGGCCGCCACGAGCGGCCCCTTTTTTTTTGGTGGTTACCTGGGTGGTGCCGGCCGGCGGGTCTTCTCGGTGTAGATCGAGTCCAGCACCTGCCGGAAGATCGGGAGCGGGTGGGCGCCGGCCAGCAGCCCCCCCTCGACGTAGAAGGTGGGAGTGCTGGTCGCGCCGGCCCGCTCGGCGCCCTCGGCCTCGTAGCGGATCTCCGATTCCGTCGCCGGTGACTTGACGCACTCCAGCAGCTTGGGCTTCGAGATGCCGGCCGAGTCCGCCAGCGACAGGAAAAACGGTCCGGGCTCCTTGAGCGGCGCCCAGGTCTGCTGGTGGGTGTAGAGGAGATCGTGCACCGGCCAGAACGTGTCCTGCTTGGCCGCGCAGAGCGCGGTGCCGGCGGCCGCCACGGCGTTGGCGTGGATGCTGGTGAGCGGAAAGTTGACGAAGACCCAGCGGACCTTGCCCGGAGCGATGTACTCCTTCTCCAGGGCCGGGAAGGTCTCCAGCGCGAAGGTCCGGCAGTAGGGACACTGGAAGTCCGACATCTCGTAGACCGTGATCGGCGCGGTGGGCGACCCCTTGGAGCGCGTGGCGATCGCGGTGGACTGTTGCTGGGCGGCCAGGTCGCCCAGCCCGAAGAAGAGGCCGCAGGCGACGAGAGCGGTAAGGTTCCAGAACACTCAATACCTCCGTCGCTGCCGGCCGGTGCGGCTGGAGAGCAGCAGGGTGTCGCTGGTGGCGGGGACGTTCCAGTACCACTCGGCGTTGGGGTCGGTGGCGTCCCACGACCGTCCGTAGATCCACCAGTCTCCCGGTGGAAGCCGGAACCGGGCCCATCCGTCGCCGCCGGTCGTATCGGTGAGCGGAGCTTGGCGCCGTCTCGCGGCGAGGGCTCGCGTGATGCTGTCGTACCCTCGGTAGGTGCTATCTTCCCATTGCCGAATCGCGGCCCGCAGACTTTCGCTGCGGCCGATGAAACTGGCCCGGGCCCGGTCGAGGGCCTGGCGGGCCTGTTCGGCTCGCTTCTGCGCCGAGGCCAGCGAGTCGTCGAGTCGCGTGAAATCGGCGTAGAGGTTCTGGTATTCGGGCGTGTTTCGCTCGAGCGAGTCGAGACGCGCCCGCAGCTCGTCGAGCGAGTCGCGCAGCCGCTCGGTGCGCTGTACCGTCCCAGTGTAGCTCACGAATGGCACGCGGAAGGCGCGGAAGAGGCTGTCGAGAGCCGCCGTGTCGGGCCGGGGCGAGGTGGCGGTTGCCTCGAGGGCGGTGAGCACGCTGTCGCGGTCGTAGGGCAGCGCCACCAGGCCCACACCGGTCACCGGCGTCTCAACCGAGTCCGGGCCGGGGATCGACACACGGACCGCGACATCGCGTGGCCGCTCGCAGGCGATGAGCCCGGCGAGGGCGACGAGCGCCGCGGCCAGCACCGGGAGAGCTATTGAGCGGGACACCAGCCAAAGCTATCGCGCTGCTGACGGCGCTTCAACTGACCGCCGGAGCGCTCCTCGCCCAGAACCCGGCGACCCAGGAGCTCTTCCCGGCGCGACCCGCCGGATTCGTCACCGATGTCGCCGGCGTGGTGGACCAGGCCACGGAGGCCCGGATCACCGATCTCGCCGAGCGGCTCAAGGCGTCCACCGGTGCGGAGATCGCGGTGGTCACCTTGCCGACGATCGGTGAGCGCGACGAGGCGGACGTCGCCCGCGAGATCGGACGCGCGTGGGGCGTGGGGGCCGCGGCCGAAGTGGGCGACCCGACGCGCAATGCCGGCATGGTGCTTCTCGTGGTCCCGCGGCAGAACGGGCGGCCCGGCACCGGTCGCGTACAGGTCGAGGTCGGGCGGGGCCTCGAGGGGATCGTCACCGACGTGACCGCGGGGCGGATCCGGGACCTCATGGGGGAGCAGCTCGCGCGCGAGGATTACAGCGGCGGTCTGCGGAGCGGAGTCGAGGCGCTGGCGGGCATCGTCGCGCGCGGCTTCGGCGTGAGCGACACGGCGCTCGCCAACTCGCGTCCCCTCGCGCAGCCGCGCGGCGGGCGCAGTCCTCTCGGCGCGCTCCCGATCCTTCTCTTCATCGTGTTCCTGCTGCTCAGCGGCCGGCGGGGCCGGCGCAGGCGCCGCCACGTATTCTGGGGCGGACCGTGGATCGGTGGCGGCTTCGGGGGTGGCGGGGGCTGGGGTGGCGGCGGCGGCTTTGGCGGGTTCGGCGGCGGCGGTGGATTCAGCGGTGGCGGCGCGGGAGGAAGGTTCTGATGCGCGAAGCGATAGACCGGATCGTGACGCCGTTCCTGGCGGCGGTGGACGCGGCCCTCGGGAGCGGATACAGCGCGGTGCTGAACGGGTCGGCCGCCCGGGGTGACTTCGTGCCGGGGCGATCGGATATAAACCTCCTCCTCATCCTCGACGATCTGTCGCCGCGGGCGCTCGGGGCTCTGGCCGGCCCGTTCGGCGCCTGGCGGAAGTCGGGCTACGAGCCGCCGCTGGTGATCGGCCGCCAGGAATGGGCCCGGGCCACCGACGTCTTTCCCATCGAGATCACCGACATGCGGTGCGGCTACGAGGTGCTGCGCGGACTGGATCCGGTCGCGGGGCTCACGGTGTCGCCCGCGGACCTGCGCCACGCGCTCGAGCGCGAGCTTCGCGGCAAGCTGCTTCGTCTCAGGCAGGGGTACGTGGCCGCCGCGGGCGACGCCGGCGTCCTCGGTACCCTCGCCAGCCGGAGCGCGGGAACGGTGATGGTCCTGCTGCGCTCGCTGCTCGGGCTGCTCGGCCGGGCCGTCCCCCGGGAGCCGGTGGAGGTTGCGGCCGCGGCGGCCGCGGCCATGGGCATGGACGGTGAGCCGCTTCTGAACGTGATCCGGCACCGCGCCGACCGCGCCTGGCGCTGCTCGCCAGTCGAGTTCGAGGGCTACATGGAGCTGGTGGCCCGCGCGGCCACATTCCTCGACCAACTTCAGCTGGGAGATCAGTGATGACGCGCTCTTCGGCGGTCCCGACATTCCTCGTCGCGCTCGCGTTGCTCACGAGCGGGTGCGGGTACAACACCATTCAGACGATGGACGAGACGGTGAATCAGGCGAAGGGGCAGATCGAGACCCAGCTCCAGCGTCGGGCCGATCTGGTGCCGAACCTGGTCGAGACGGTGCGGGGGGTGGCCAAGCAGGAGTCCACCATCTTCATCAGCGTCGCCGAATCGCGGGCGCGGTTGTCGGGGGCGGTGCAGTCGGGCGACGTGGAAGAGATGGCGGAGGCCAACCAGGCGCTCACCCAGGGAATCGGGCGCCTGCTCGCCATCGTCGAGAATTACCCCGAGCTCCGCTCCAGCGAGAGCTTTCGGGCCCTGCAGGACCAGCTGGAGGGCACCGAGAACCGGATCTCCGTGGCCCGCCAGGACTACAACGCCTCCGTGGGAACCTACAACGCCTACATCCGAAGGTTTCCCTACAACCTGACCGCCAGGATCTTCGGCCAGGGCCCGCGAGAGTACTTCGAGGCGGCGCCGGGCGCGGAGGAGGTACCGAGGGTGCAGTTCTAGTCGGTGACCACGTGCTCCGGCAGTACGTACCTGAGCGGGTCCACGGCCCGTCCGTTGACGTGGACCTCGTAGTGCAGGTGCGGACCGGTGGCTAGCCCGGTGTTGCCGACCAGCGCGATCCGCTGCCCGCGCGACACGCGCTGGCCCTCGCGGACGAGGATCTTCGAGGCGTGCGCGAACTTGGTGACCGTGCCGAAGCCGTGGTCGATCACGATCGTGTTCCCGTAGCCGGCCTCCCACCCCGCGTCCCGCACCAGGCCCGCGGCCGGTGCCTCGATCGGCGTCCCCATGGGTGCCGTCACGTCGATACCCTCGTGGGGACGCGCCACGTGTAGGATCGGGTGGGCGCGCATGGACGAGAACGCGCTGGTGAGCCACCCCTGGGTCGGCATGATGGACGGGGTCGCGGCGAGACGCGCGGAGTGGACGGCCAGGCTGTCGGCCGCCTCCTTGAACGACGAGGCCAGCAAGTCCGCCCGCCGAATCAAGGCATTCAGATCGACGCGGATCTCGTTGGAGCGGCGCATGGCGCTCCCGACATTGCCGGCAGCCCCTGCGACGGTCGGGCCGCCGATGCCGGCGGCCTGGACCTGTGGATCGATCGGTTCGAGATTGGCGAGTACTCTGATGCGCGCGTCGCGCTGGGAGATGCGGGAGAGAGTGTCGGCGAGACCGGAGAGGCGGCCGTTGAGCTCACCGAGTTGCTGTTCGAGCCGTGCATTCTCTTCCGCCAGCCTGGCCGACGTCGTTACATCGACGGTTCGGGAGACCGTGAGATAGCCGGCGCCGAGTGCCAGGCATGCCGCCAATACCGTTCCGCCGATCGCCGTTTTGACGACCCGGTACGAGACCTCGATGATCTTCGAGGGCTCCGAGTCATGCGGCACCAGCACGACGGTCCAGCGGCGCTTGGCCATGCTCCACTCACCTCACATTGACTGTCCGATGTACGCTCGAGCCCCCGTGGCTCTCTACCCCCAAGGCAATCTGCCTCGGCCGGGGAGCCCACGGGGTGACCGGAGTCACGAATGGATCAAGCTGCCCCTCGCCGGACGGGATGTCAAGGTCGCGGACGGTCGCATAACTCTTTGACTGTCAAATAGTTTTGCTCGCCGACAGTCTAACTTCTAAACGCTCGCGGGCTTGGGGAAAAGCGCTTCGGTTCGACGCGTGGTGAGCCCGGCCACCGGGGGCGAGTCGAGCGTGTCCCAGCGGGGATCCGCGGGGGCCTCCGGAATGCCCAGGGATTCCCCGATGCTCGCCGCCTTTCCGGGGATGAACGGGGCCACGAGCACGGCCAGCCGGTAGAGCGCCCGTGCGAGGGCCGCCAGGGCCACGTCGAGCTCGGGCTCGCGGCCCTCTTTGGCCAGCTTCCAGGGCGCGACCCGCTGGATGTAGAGATTCGCGGTGGCCACGAGGCTCCAGGCCGCCTCGGCGCCGCCGCGAAGCTCGTGGGCGTCCATGGCCAGCGCGTACGCCTCCACCGCGTCGCGACCCGCCTGGTCCAGAGTGGTGTCGTCGCGGGCCGGCGGAACCACACCCTCGCGATATTTCGCG
>JACDHV010000006.1:0-36271 GCA_013820855.1 Gemmatimonadales bacterium
GGCCACCGAGGTCGAGGTGAACCAGCGACGCGTCCGGCTGGGCGACGGCGGCTGCCTCGACTACGACTACCTGATCGTGGGCACGGGGGCGCATCACTCCTATTTCGGCCACGACGAGTGGGAGCTGCTCGCTCCCGGTCTCAAGAGCCTGGAGGACGCGCTCGAGATCCGCCGGCGGGTCCTGCTGTCATTCGAGCTGGCGGAGCGCGAGCCCGACCCCGTGCGGCGCCATGCCTATCTCACGTTCGTGGTGGTCGGCGGGGGCCCCACCGGTGTCGAGATGGCCGGCGCCGTCGCCGAGATCCGCCGCTATGCACTACGGCGGGACTTTCGCCACATCGACCCGGGCGAGGCGACGGTGATGCTGCTCGAGGGAGGACCGCGACTGCTTCCCTCCTATCCTCCCGAGCTCAGCGAGAAGGCCAAGCTCGATCTCCGGCGGCTGGGCGTCGAGGTGCGTACCGAGACGATGGTGACCGAGATCCAGCCAGGATGGGTTCGCGCCGCCGGCTGGACCATCCCGACGCAGACGGTGATCTGGGCCGCCGGCAACACGGCGAGTTCCCTGCTCAAGTCGCTGGGCACGCCGCTGGACCGGATGGGGCGGGCGATCGTGGAGCCCGACTGCACGATCCCGGGCCACCCCGAGGTGTTCGTCCTCGGCGATGCCGCCGCCTTTGCCACGCCCCACGACAGCACCCTGCCCGGCATCTGCCCGGTGGCGATCCAGATGGGACAGTATACCGCCCGCACCATCGCGGGCGATCTCGCCGGACGCTCGCGGCGCGCGTTCAGCTACTGGGACAAGGGACAGCTCGCCGTCGTCGGCCGGGGACGCGCGGTGGCGGACATCTGGAAGCTCCACTTCAGCGGCTTTCTCGCGTGGCTGACCTGGATCTTCGTGCACATCTTCTTCCTGATCGGCTTCCGCAACCGGCTGCTGGTCCTGATCCAGTGGGCCTGGTCGTACTTCACCTACGGCCGCGGGGCGCGCATCATCACCGAGGAAATGCGCTCACCTCCGACGCCACTCACCGCGGACTGCCCGCCGGAAGAGGTGGCCGCGGCAGTCCCATGAGCCAGGCGGCGGCGGTGAAGCGCCGGGCGTCCGAGCTCGGCTTCCTGGCATGCGGCATCACGGACCCGAGCCCGGTGCCCGACGGCGGCCGCCTGGATCAGTGGCTCGCCAGCGGGTACGCGGGTGTCATGCGGTATCTCCACCGCCAGGCCCGCAAGCGCAAGGACCCCCGGCTCATAATTCCTGAAGCCAAGTCGGTAGTAGTAGTTTTGGACAACTACTACGATGGAGACTCGGACCCCGGTCCCGTGCCCAAAGTGGCGCGTTACGCCAGGGGCCAGGACTATCATAGGGTTACGCGAGCCAGACTCGACCGGCTCGCCGACACCCTCCGGAATGAGGGCGCCGCCGTCGCCCACACCTTCACCGATTCCGGTCCGGTGCCCGAGCGGGCGTTGGCGCTCAGGGCGGGTCTCGGATGGATCGGCAAGAATACGATGCTGATCCGCCCGGGCACCGGATCGTTCTTCTTCATCGGAACCATCTTTACCGATCTCGAGCTGGACCGGGACGACTCGGTGGTGACGGATCACTGCGGCAGCTGTACCCGCTGCCTGGATGCCTGCCCCACCGATGCCTTGGTGGAGCCTCGACTTCTCGACGCGACACGCTGCATCTCGTATCTCACCATCGAGCAGAAGGGCCCCATTCCCGCGCCCCTCGCGGAGCGGCTCGAGGGGTGGGTATTCGGCTGCGACATCTGCAACGAGGTCTGTCCCTGGAATCAGCGCTTCGCCGAGCCAAGCGCCTCCGAGGAGTTTCGCTCCCACGACGAGCTGGCCGGCGCGCCCGACGACCTGTTCGACCGGATGGACCAGGAGGAATTCGCCCGGCGATTCGGCGACACACCGCTGGAACGCGCCGGGCTGCGGGGAATGCGGCGGAACTTCCGGGCCGCCCTGGCGGCGAGTCGGACATCCGGGCATCCGCGAGATGACCCGGGGCTCATCGAATGACCGGTCTGTGGCGCATCGCGCCCTCGTTGCTGCTCGCGGCGTGCGCCTCCGGATCCGCTCAGCGAGCGGGCGGCGGCGGGGCCGGCGGGCAGGAGGTATTCCAGCAGGAAGTGCCCCAGGTGGTAGAGAGCTACTACACCGACTTCTCGGCCCGCGATTGGGAGCGGTTCAGCGGACATTTCTGGCCCGCCGCCACGCTCACGACGGTGTGGCAACCGCCGGGCGAGGACGCGCCGCGAGTGGTCACGACCACGGTGCCCGATTTCGTGGGGCTCGCGCCGCAGGGACCGGGCAGCCGACCGATCTTCGAGGAGCGGCTGGACAGCTCGGCCGGGCGGATGGCGGGAAACCTGGCCCACGTTGCATCGACGCCTTCACTCTCATGAAGCACGACGGCCGCTGGCGGATCGTCACATTGGCCTACACCGATGTCCCCTGAGCTCGACCACTATGCCAGGCTCCTGCGCTATGATGCATGGGCCAACGCCGAGACGCTGGAATCGCTTCGCGGCGGCGAGCCTCCCGCGAAAGCGATACGGTGGATGGGGCACATCGTGGGATCCGGTGCGCTCTGGCTGGCGCGGCTGCGGCAGGAGCCGCCGGAGTTGGCGGTGTGGCCCGACCTGGACGCCGACCAACGCGCGGCCGGGCTCGCGCGCCTCGCCGACAGCTGGCCGCGGTACCTCGGCGCGCTCTCGCCGGCCGATCTCGAGGCCAGCGTCGGGTATCGCAACAGTCTTGGCGAAGAGTGGACCAGCGAGATCGGCGACATCCTGATGCACGTCGTGATGCACGGCGCCTACCACCGGGCGCAGATCGCGGCCGCTCTCCGCGAGAGCGGACGAGAGCCCGCCTATACCGACTTCATTCATGCGGTACGCCGGAGGCTGGTCGAATGAACTCACCGTCGCCCGGACCCATGCTGGTCGCGATCGGTGTCGGTCTCATCCTGATCGGGCTGCTCTTCTGGTCCGGCAGCCTGTCCTGGTTCGGCAGACTGCCGGGGGACATCCGGATCGAGCGCGAATCCATGCGCATCTACGTGCCGATCGTGTCGATGCTCCTGGTGTCGATCGTGCTCAGTCTGGTGCTGTATGTGGTGCGGCGGTTCTTCTGATCGGGTGGTGCTCCTGACCGGGTGCTCCCCCGAAAGGTTCGATCCGGGGCGACTGGATCGAATCGGCGGGTAATTACGTATGGGTTCAGGTCGGCCGCGAGCGCGCTCGACGGAATTCGGCTCACCCCGAGCCGCCCCCTTGCCGGATCCACCTCGAGGTACCCCTCGCTCGGCACACCCCAATGCCGCTCCCCGACCGGACCGGCCACGGCAAGTACTCTCGGTGTGACGGAAGTCCGAGAGCGGCGAGTGGAAGTTCGTGCAGGACGCGGGGAGAGCGGAAACCCGCCACCGGCACCCTGACGTAGGGGGGAATCGGAGAATACATCGCGCGAGTGGCGGAGAACGCGCTGAAGCCCGGGGAGGCGGACCCGACCAGACGCAGGGTGACGTCGGTGGACGTGACCGGAGACGCCGCCATGGCCATCGTGGAGCTTGAGCGGCCGGACGCGGTGGTCACGGACTACATGTCGCTGCTGAAGGTGGACGGCCGCTGGCTGATCGTGACCAAGATCTTCGCCCGGGGGACCCGGCAGGAGCATGTCGGCGGACGCTGACGGCCTTACTTTGGAGGCATGGTCCGGCCCTCGCCCCCCGCTTTGACTGCCGAGCTCGGCACCGTCGAGCCGGCACGCCTCGAGCGGCTCCGGCGGCTGGGCTATCTGCTCGACGACTCCATCCCGATTCCCGGCACCCGCTACCGCGTCGGCTGGGAGTCCATCGTCGGACTGGTGCCCGGTGTCGGCGATCTGGTCGGGGGTGGATTCTCGCTCTACATCATCCTCCAGGCGGCGAGGATGGGGGCGCCCGCGTCGCTCCTGACGCGGATGGGCTGGAACCTGGTCGTGGACCTCGTGGTCGGAGCGATCCCCTTCCTCGGCGATCTGTTCGACGCGGGCTTCAAGGCGAACATGCGCAACCTCGCGCTGCTCGACCGGCACGCGCGGCAGCCGACGCAGTCGCGCCGTGCCAGCCGGCGCTTCGTCGCGTTGCTCGTCCTCCTGCTGGGGCTGATGCTCGCCGGCGCCTTCGCGCTCGCCGTCTTCCTGATCCAACTCGCCTTCAGCCGGCCGGTCCTGTGAGCGCACCTCCGCCCCCGTCGCTGCACAGCGTCGCGGTCTTCGTGAGCGACCTGCCCCGCGCGATCGAGTTCTATCGCGACTCTCTCCGCCTGCCGGTCACCCAGCAGGGCTCGTTCGGCGCGGAGTTCCTGGAAGGCCCCACGCACATCGGCGTCCATCCCGCGGCGCATCCCGACGCCAAGAAGCTGGTCGGGCGGCACACCGGCATCACCCTCTTCGTGACCGACCTGCTGCACTACTGCGGCGACCTGCATGCGCGGGGCGTCCGCTTCGTGACCGAGCCCACTCAGCAGCCGTGGGGCATCATGGCGATGGTCGCCGATCCCGACGGGAACATCCTCGCGCTGTGGGAGGATCACACGCCGGAAGGGTCCGGAGAGCCGGTCAGCCAGGCCGACGGGACGAGCTGACCGTGATCGCCCGCGCGGCCGGGCTCCCCCGCAGCGCGTCCTCCACGATCTGCGCCTGCTGCTCCATCCCGTAGGCATCGAACGGCCGATCCGGCGCGGAGTGATACGCGTAGGGGCTGCGGCCGAGCCCGAGATGGCGGTAGGCGAGCTCGCGAAGCTGCGCCGCGGCACCGCGGGCGAAGTACCGCCAGGGACCCCACGACTGGTACTGCGCGCAGTGCGTCACCTCGTGGGCCAGGACGGCGAGGTCGCCGTCGCACCGCGCCGGCAGGAAGATGTGGTTGCCGAGCGCGACGGCCCGTCCGCGGCTGAGCCAGAGCACCAGCCGGCGCGTGAGACCGGCCGCGCGCCCGCACCCAGCCCGGTAGACCCGCACCCTGCTCCAGTCCACCGGCAGCGGCAGCGCGCCGATGGCCGCGCAGACCTGCGCCGGCACCGCACGGCTCGCCCGGCGCTCACCGTTCACCTGCCGTCCTCCACGGTCTGCCCGCCGTCACTTTCCCAGGAACTCCCCGATGGGTGCCAGCGACTCGATGTGGTCGCACGCGATCTTGAGCGTCGCCATGATGGGCACCGCGAGAATCGCGCCGGGAACTCCCCAGAGGTACCACCAGAACACCAGCCCGATGAAGAGGGCCACGGTGTTGAGCTTCATTCGATTGCCGTAGATCACCGGCGTGACGAGGTTGCTCTCGATGAGGTTGAGCGCGAGGAAAGTGCCCGGCACCAGCAGCGCATGCCCCACGTCGTCGAAGGCGATGAACGCCGCCAGGGCGAGCAGCACGGTGTTGGCCACCGCGCCGACGTAGGGTATGAAGTTGAGCACCGCGGCCACCACGCCCCAGAGGGCCGGGTTGGGCAGCCCCAGCAGGTACATCGCGATGCCCGTCACCACGCCGACGCCCACGTTGATCAGCGTGGTGGTGAAGAGGTACAGGGAGATCTGCGCCTCGGTCTCCCTCGCGATCGTGACCGCCACGCGCTTGTCCTTGAACTGCGGGAGCACGCCCACGAGCTTCTGCAGGAAGAGGTCCCCGACAGCCAGCAGGAAGTAGGTCAGGAAGATGACCACCGTCGCCGTGCTCAGGAACGAGGCCGTTCCGCCGAAGAACTGCCTGGTCAGGCTCGGCCCTTTGAGCTCGACCTGCTGCGTCGCGGGCTCGTCTCCGTCGGCCACGCGCTCGACCTGTTCTGCGGCCTCGGTCACCTGCTGGACGGAGCCTTGCATCGACTGCAGCTTTCCCCGCGCCGTCTCGATGGCCTCCGGCGCGGCGGCGATGTACTCGGCGGCCGGGCCGGCCAGCCGGTAGACCCCGAACACGATCACCGCCAGCAGGCCGAGCATCACGATGCCCGCGCCGAGCGGCTCGGAAAGTCCGGCCTTGCGAAGCGCGCGGACGATCGGCGCGAGGAGAAAGTCGAGCAGGATGGCGAGAACGATGGGAAGGAACAGCTCCTGCGCGAGATGCAGGGTGTAGAACGTCGCGAGCACGAACAGGCCGACCAGCGCCACGTGACGCGCGTCGGCATTCTCGCCGAGGAGGCTCGCCAGCTTGGTAGCGTCGGGCGCCTCGCCGAACGGCGCGGGCTTCGGGATGAGCGCCTCGGCGTCGATGTCGGGCGTGAGAACGGAATCGTCGTCGGGCTCGATCGCCGGCGTGCTGCGAGGTTCGCTTGTCATGGTTGTCCGGTCGAGGATGCGGCCCCTTGTCCCGCCCCGCGAGCCCGGGCTAAGGTTAGCCCGCCCCGCGCCGGTCGTCTGTGCTCCAGCACACCGGCGTCCCTCTCAACCGCTCGGGAGCATGTCTCGCCTCTGGCAGTCGCTCGTCTCGGTCTGGACGTGGCTGGTCCTGGTGGCCTGTGTGCTGCTCTGGCTGCCGATGATGGCGCTGCTGCGGCTGGCCACGCTGGGCGACCCCGGCCGGTACTGGGTCGGCTACCTCTTCCGCGCGATCAGCCGCGTCGTCGCTGCATCGAACCCCCTCTGGAGATTCACCTACACCGGCGCCGTTCCGGCCGATCCGCGCCGCCCCTACGTCGTCGTGTCCAATCACGAGTCGTTCGCCGACATCCTGCTCATCAGCCACCTGCCCTGGGAGATGAAGTGGCTCTCCAAGGCGGAGCTGTTTCGGATTCCGGTGATGGGCTGGCTCATGCATCTGGCGGGCGACGTGCCGGTGAAGCGCGGCGTCGGCCCCAGCGCGATCGAGGCGATGGCCCGCTGCCGGCAGATTCTCTCGCGGCGGGTGTCGGTGATGATCTTCCCCGAAGGGACCCGGTCGCCCACGGCCGACCTCCTGCCGTTCAAGGACGGTGCGTTCCATCTCGCGATCGACGCCGGCGTTCCGATCCTTCCCCTGGCCCTCCACGGCACCGCTACCGCGCTGCCCAAGCACGATTGGCGCTTCGCGCGCTCCACCGCGATCGTCGAGGTGCTCGATCCGATCGAGACGGCGGGGCTCACGCCGGCCGACGTGCCGGCGCTGAAGGAGCGGGTGCGCGGTACGATCGTCGAGGCCCGGAACCGCCTCGCGCGGCAGCTCGCGTGACCCGCTGGAGGGCGGGGCCGGCCGTGGCCGCGCTCGCGTGGCTCGCCGCGTGCGAGAGCCGGCCCGCGATCCGATCCGACTTCGATCCGGGGCCGGTGCCGGACGAGCTCGCCGATGGAGAGCGGCTCTTCGATGCCAACTGCGCGCGCTGCCATGGGGCGCTCGCCGCGGGGACCGACTCGGGGCCACCGCTGGTCCACAGGGTGTACGAGCCGAATCATCACGGGGACATCGCCTTTCAGCGCGCGGTGACGTTCGGGGTTCGGGCGCACCATTGGAGGTTCGGGAATATGCCGCCGGTGGCCGGCCTGGACGAGCTTGAGATCGGGCGGATCACCGCCTACGTCCGGTGGCTGCAGCGGAAGGCGGGAATCGAATAGGTCTCACGGCCTGCCGAGATCCGCTGGGGCGCGCACGCTTCCCACCACGCCCGCCAGGGCCAGCAGCGCCAGCACATAGGGAAGCATCAGGAAGAGCTGGTAGGGCACGTCGAGCCCCAGCGTCTGAAACAGAAACTGCAGCGCCATGGCGGCGCCGAAGGCGAGCGCCGCGACCGCGGCACCCAGCGGGTGCCACCGACCCAGCACCACGATCGCGAGCGCCACGTACCCGCGGCCAGCCGTCATCCGCTCCGCGAAGGTTCCCACCTGCGCCAGCACCAGTGTCGCGCCGGCGAGGCCGGCGAAGCCTCCGCCGATGAGCGTCGCCCCCACGCGAACGAGCCGGGTGGGCACGCCGGCCGCGCGTGCCACGCGCTGCATCGCGCCCGCGCCCGCTTCCAGCGCCCCGAAGAGAAGGCCCGCGAGGACCACGCCGAGTGGATGGAGCCGGCCGAGCAGCGCGACCGCGATGGCGGTGAACCCGTAGCCGGGTGAGAGATTCTGAAACAGCGCGTAGGAGACCCCTGCGACCTCGACGCCGCCTGCCAGCCCCGCGATCGCACCCGACAGCGCGAGAGCGGCGGCGGCCGTCCACCGGCCGTCGATGCCGCCGCTGATCTCCGCCGCGCGCGGGCCCAGGCCCACCGCGCGAAGCCGGAAGCCCCACACCGTGCGCGCGAACACATGCCACAGGACGAGCGCGCCGGCGAGCGCCAACAGAATGCCGGCGTGCAGCCGCGTCCCCGGCAGCAGCGGCAGCCTGGCGGACAGCGCGATCGGGTCGCTCTGGGGATAGATCCCCTGGCTCTCCTGCAGCGGCCGCTGCAGCATCAGGCTCGTCGTCGCCTCGGCGACGAAGTTGAGCAGGGAGCGTGCTGATCACCTCGAGCACGCCGTACCGGGCACGAAGCAATACGGGGACCGCCACCCATAGGGCCCCCGCCAGGAGGGCCCCCGAGAGCACCACCGCGACAGCGAGCGGCGCGGGCAGCGATCCGGCGTGGAGGCCCAGCCACGTCGCGGCGATCGCGCCGGCGTAGAACCGCCCTTCGGCTCCGATGTTGAAGGCACCGGCCCGGAAGGAGAGGGCCAGCCCGAGGCGATGATGATGAGAGGGACGGCGCGGACCAGCGTGGCCGAGGTGATCGCGTACCAGGATCCGAACGCGCCCGACCAGAGCCCCCCGAGGGCGACCCCGGCATCGTAACCGGCCAGCTCGAGCCCGGGCGCGAGCGTCGCGAGTCCGGCGAGAAGCGCCGCCGTGCCGACCACCCAGCCGTGCGCGCGCACGGCGCGCTAGGAGCCGGTCAGCATCAGCGCGCCGCGCGACCACCACCCGAGTGGCGAGCTCCAGGACCTCGTCGAGGTCGCCGGAGTGAAACAGCACCGCGGCGCCTTCCGATGCCGCTCGACGGAGCCGCGCATGAATGGCCATCGCCGCGCGGATGTCGAGCCCGCGGGTCGGGTTCTCCGCCACCACGACCGCCGCGCACGCTCGCGCGCCACCACCAGTCGCTGCTGGTTTCCGCCGCTGAGCGTTTCCGCGGAGACACCCGGTCCGGGGGATACCACGGCGTACTCCTCCAGCAGGGCCGCGGTCCGTGCGCGGGCTGCCCGCCAATCGATCCTGCCGCCGGAGACCCACGGGTCTGACGGCGAGGAGCCGAGCACGAGGTTCTCCGTGAGCGTCATTTCAAGGATGAGACCCTCGCCGGTGCGGTCCTCGGGAATGAACGCCACCGGCCGCGCCACCTCGCGGCGATCATGGCGGCGGCGAGCGTCACCGCGGTCTCTCCCACGATCGCGCCGGCGAACACCACTTCGCCCCGGCGCAGCACCGTCCCCCGATCCGCGGCGGCGAGCGCCTCGTTCAGCTTGTGGGTGATGAGCGCGACGCTTCCGCCCGACGCCGTGAACCGGCGGATCACCCGGATGAGATCCTCGACCTCGGCCGGCGCCAGCACCGCGGTCGGCTCGTCGAGAAGGAGCACCCGCGCGCCCGCGGCGAGCGCCTTGACGATCTCCAGCCGCTGCCTGAGGCCGACGCTCAGCCGCTCGACCCGGGCGTCGGGATCGAGCGGAAGCCCCACGTCGTCGCCCAGCTTCCGCACGCGCTCGCGGAGCCAGGCCGGTGCCACCGGCCATCCGGCCGCGAGCGCGACGTTCTCCGCCACGGTGAACGCAGCGACCGAAGTGAAGTGCTGATGCACCATGCCGATGCCGAGCCGCCGGGCGGCGCGGGGAGAGAGCGTGGGCCGGGCGGGCCCGAAGGCGCGCACCTCGCCCGCGTCGGGCGCGAGGAGACCTACGGCGATCTGCATGAGCGTCGTCTTGCCGGCGCCGTTCTCGCCCAGCAGCGCGTGAACCTCGCCCGCGAGCAATGTGAAATCGGCCCCGCGCAGCGCGTGCACGGAGCCGAACCTCTTGTGGATGCCGACCAGTTCGAGAGCCGGCGTCACATTCCGGTGGGATGATCGTGGAACTCCCACTCCAGGTCGAACCGCTCACCCAGGTGCGACGCCAGCGCTTGAACGCCCAGCGTCTCGGTGGCGTAGTGGCCGGCGTAAATCACGTTGAGGCCCCACTCCACGGCGTCGAAGTAGGTGTGGTGAGCGCCCTCCCCGGTGATGTAGGTGTCGAGGCCGGCGCCGCGCGCCTCGCCGATCATGCTCCCCGCTCCGCCGGTGATGATGCCGACCCGCGAGACCCGCTCGGGGCCGCCGGGAATCAACCGGGCGCCGGGCGCGAAAGTACCGAGCGCGCGATTCACCTCGCCGAGAAGCGTCTGGCGCGCGCCGAGTCGCGCGGGGGCGAATCCCCAGACCCCGATGGGACTGCCCTTGTAGTCGCCGAACCAGCCTTCGACCTCGATTCCCAGCCGGTCCGCCAGGACGACGTTGTTGCCGACCTCGGGGTGAAGGTCGAGGGGGATGTGAGCCGAATACACGGCGACATCGTTCTCCAGGAGCGTCGAGATCCGGCGGTAGCGGCGGCCGGTGACGGGAACGTTGCCGTCCCAGAAGAGCCCATGGTGCACCAGCAGGAGCGAATCCGGCGGAACGCCGTCGATCGTGGTCTGGGACGCGTCCACCGCGGCCACGATCCGGCCGACCGAGCCCCTGTTCTCCACCTGGAGCCCGTTGGCGGCGTTGCGCTCGTCGGGGACCTCGCGGATCCGGAGGTATTCGTCGGCGTAGGCTACCACGTCGGCGAGCGGGACCGGGGACATGGCTTACCCTCGACGGGATGTGGCAGGGTACACGCGCGGACCCATGGCCGGGACCCGGGCCTGCATCGATGCCGGCCGGGGCGCGGCGATGAGGGTTCCGGCCGCGATGGAGTCGGCCGCGGCCTGCATGCGGTAGCGGAGAGCCGGGTGAATCATGGTTTCCAGCCGGGGGTTCGGCACGTATCGCACGATCCCGCTCGCGAGCCCGAAGACTTCTACCCGGGGCCGGAAGGTGCCCGCCTTGACCTCGCGGGCCACCTTGAGGAGCGCCCGCGGCAGGTCGATGACGGCGCTTCCGACCACCCGCTCCGGAGCCAGGTGGGCCTGGTCGTCATTGGCGCCGAAGACGTAGACGCCCTCGCTCTCCCTGGCAGCCCGGAAGAGGCCGATTCCGGCGGCGTCGGCAGTGTGATGGAACATGTCGGCGCCCACCCGGATCAGGGCCAGGGCCGCTTCCCGGCCGGCCGCGGGGTCGTCGAAGGTGTTCAGGTAGATCTTGCGGGTCTCGACCTTCGGGTTCATCGCCCGGGCGCCGTTCACCCAGCCCTGGTAGGCCGCCTCGATCGGCGGCAGCTCGATGCCGCCCACAAACCCCAGCACGTTGGTCCGGGTGAGCCCTCCGGCGGCCATGCCCGCCAGGTAGCTCGCCTCCTCCAGCCGGAAGATCAGCGGAGCCACGTTCCCCACCACCCGCCTCCCGACGTGATGATGAAGATGGTTCGCGGGTATTCCGCCGACACCCGCTCGGCGGGCTCCTGAAACTCGAACCCGTGGGCGAACACCAGGTCGTATCCCTGGGCGGCGTACGTCCGGAGCGCCTCATCCTGCTCGGAGGGGGTCCTGGCCTCGACATGGCTCACGGCCAGTCCGAGGGAATCACGAATCTGCTGAAGTCCTTCGAATGCCCCGGAATTCCAAGCCGCGTCAGCGATGGATCCGGGGGTGATCAGCCCCACGCGCGCAGACCGGGAGCGGTCGGAGGCTTCACGCAGGCCGATAGCGCCACCATTGCCACAGTATAGACACACTTTATGAGCAGTACCTCGCGCCCGCTCCCCGACGGCCTCCATCGGGGTCGTCCGGAGCCCAAGTCATGCCATCATGGAAACACTACCGCGCCGCTTTGCCCGTAGCGTCACCCGCCAAGGCCGGATCCATCTTCACCTCGCCGGTCACCTTGGCGCCCTCGACAATGGCGATGCGCACGGTGAGGATGTCGCCGCTCACCACCGCGGTCGCCTGGAGCTCGACCCGGTCCGCGGCATGAATGGCCCCTTTCACCTGGCCCGCGATGACCGCCTCCTGGGTGTGGAGGTCGCCCTCGATCACCGCCCCTTGGGTCACCAGGATCTGCGACCCCACCCGCACCGTGCCCTTCACTCGACCCTCGATCCGGACGACCCCCTCGGTCTCCAAGTCGCCGACGACAGTCATGTCGCTCGCGATGATCGAGAACGGGATCTGGTCCGTGCGCCGGCGCTTCAGCTCGTTGCCCTGCTCGTCCCGGGCCGCATTCGAGAAAATCCCCATCATCCCCCCCGTTTGACCATGGTCCTGGGATCGAGCGAGGTGCCGCGCTGCCGGATCTCGAAGTGAAGGTGCGGAGCGGTCGATCGCCCGCTGTTGCCGCTGAGGCCGATTACCTCCCCTGCCTCGACGGTCTGGCCGTCTGTCACGATGATGCGCGAAAGATGTCCGTACATCGTCTGGTATTCTTCGGGGTGGTCAAGCAGGACATAGTAGCCGTACTCGGGATCGTCGCCGATCTGGTTGACCCTCGCACCCCCCGATGCCCGAACCATAGTGCCGATCGGAACGGCGATGTCGAGACCCGGATGTGCCTCCTCCCGGCTCGCGGCACCCTGCTGCACCTGCCCCCGGGTGACGTACCCCCGCTCGGCGAGCGGCCACTCTCGCGGGACCGTGGGACCCGGCCCTGGCGGTTGCTGCTCACTACCGACCCGGGCCTGAAGCGCGGGCGCCAGCGGAAGGGTGGAGCTGACGGCGAGAGGATCACGGACGATGTCGGCGCCGATCATTCCCCGAAGCTGCTCGTACCTCAGCTCGGCGCTGTCGAGCGCGATCGAAAGCTGCCGCACCATGGCGTTCTCGGCCTCGAGCCGGGAGACCTGGCGCTCGAATCCCGGCACGCGGGCCGCGGCCCGGACGATCGGGAAGTACAGCATCGCCAGAAGCCCGAGCCCGGCGAGCAGCGCCGCACCGGCCAACGCGCCAAGCCGCAGAGTCCAAACGGAGAACCGCAACGTCTGCGACCGCGTCGCCCCATCCCGCTGGATGACGACGGTCACAGCCCTGGTTCCCCTCTTCATCCCTCGAAAGGTCCGCCGAGTATCAGCTCCAGCAGGCGGGAGAGATCGTCGTTGGAGTAATAGCTGACGGTGACGAAGCCGCGCCCGCGCCGGCGCGCGGTCACCCGCACGTCGGTGCCAAGGCGCTGGCGAAGTGCGTCCTCGACCCGCTTTACGTCCGCGGTGACGTTGCGTGCGGCCTGCTGCCCGCCACGCCTGGCCGGTCGAGCCGAGGCCCGCTTGCCGGCGACGGCGGCCTCCATCTCGCGCACCGACCATTCCTGTTCGATCGCCTCCAACGCCAGCGCCGACTGGCGCTCGGTGTCCGAGAGCCCGAGGAGTGCCCGCGCATGCCCCGCGGAGAGCCGCTTCGCGTGCACCATCGCCTGCACGTCCGCGGGAAGCTGGAGCAGCCGGAGAAGGTTGGCCACCGTGGACCGGTCGCGGCCCACCACCCGTCCGATCTCGGCCTGATCCAGCTTGAACTCCTCGGCCAGGCGGCGATAGCCGGCCGCCTCGTCGATGGGAGAGAGATCGTCCCGTTGCAGATTCTCGATCAGCGCGAGCGTGAGCAGCGTGCGGTCGTCCACCTCCTTCACGACCGCGGGAATCCTCTGCCAGCCCAGCCGCTCCGCCGCGCGCCAGCGCCGCTCGCCCGCGATCAGCTCGTAGCCCCCATCGCGCGGGCGCACCACGATCGGCTGAAGCAACCCCGACGCCTCCATGGAGTTCACCAGGTCGGTGAGCTCCGCTTCGTCGATGCGGGTGCGGGGCTGGAAGGGATTGGGCCGCAGGCTCGTCATCGGCAGGTCGCGCAGCGCACCCGACGCCTCAGCCTGAGCCCGCGACACCGGACCGAGCAGCGCCTCGAGCCCACGTCCCAGCCGTTTGGTTTCGGTCATCGTGTCACCTCGGGCTGGGGCTCGGACGGCGGACTGGACGGCTGGGCCGGCTCGTCGACCGAGAGGCCGGCCTCGCTCTCTGCGTCAGCGGTCACCGGAGCTTCACGCGGCAGGTCGATCGGATGTTCGACGACTTCGACGTCCTGCATCTCCTGATTCTCGACGGGCTTGTCCTCGGGGGCCTGCTCCGGAGCGAGCATGCGTTCCGTGTCCTGCCCCTGATCGGTCTGCACATCAGCCACCGCAGCACCATCCCCTTCCACTCGCCGCAACAACTCGTGTCCGACCGCGAGGTAACTCTTCGCTCCCACCGATTGCATGTCGTACAACAGGATCGGCTTGCCGAAGCTCGGTGCCTCGGCGAGACGAACATTCCGCGGAATCGGCGTGCCGAAGACCTTGGGGCCGAAATATTCGGTTGCATCCTCGGCGACCTGACGACAGAGATTGAGCCTCGAGTCGTACATCGTGAGCAAGACCCCGCCGATCGCGAGCCCGGGATTGATGTTCTGCTGTACCAGGCGCACGGTGTTCAGGAGCTGCGAAATCCCCTCGAGTCCATAGTACTCGCACTGAATGGGAATGATGAGCGCCTGCACCGCCGCGAGCACGTTCAGCGTCAGCAGCCCGAGCGACGGCGGACAATCCACGATGATGTAGTCGTAGTTGCCCTCGATGGGCTCGAGCACGCGGCGCAGCGCCGATTCCCTGAACGGCCGCTCCACCAGCTGCAGCTCGGCGCCGACCAGATCCTGAGTCGCCGGCAGCACCGAGAGATACGGCAGGCCGGGCACCGGAAGGATGATGTCCTGCACCGAATGCCCCTCGACCAGCGCATCGTATAACGAGAGCTGAAGCTCCAGCTTCGCGATGCCGACTCCACTGGTGGTGTTGCCCTGCGGATCGGCATCCACCAGAAGCGTGCGCCGCTCCGCGATCGCAATCGCGGCGGCGAGGTTCACGGCCGTCGTAGTCTTTCCGACGCCGCCCTTCTGATTAGTAATGGCAACAGTGTAGGCCATAGGCGCATATATAAGCACGCTAGATGCTTACATGACAACGAGTTAGCTAATATTATCGTCAGATGCCCAGACGGGCCGATCAGGAGTGAATGGCGCCAACAATATAGGAATTCAGCTCTTCTGGGCCAAGCCCTGTGTTTCACGTGGAACTCTGCTGTTTCAGTGAGTCACTGGTGCTGTGTAGCTATTGCAAACCAACAAGTTAGCATAGGACGTCAACACTTCAACAATACCTGAGGGTCCCAAAACACCTTGTGAGGACCAGCAGAATGCCGGCGGGAGCCAGACCAGGGGTTAGCGTTCGCTCTATTCACATCCTTTGCGTTGATTGGGTCTGCAACCAGCCCGTCGGCAGCGGGCGGACTGGTTGGCGAGAGACCAGCCAGACCGGCCAAGCAGGGGGGTTCTCTCAATTTCGTACCCGCAAGTGAAAACAGATTGAGGCGCCGCCAGGGGAGCATCTACAGCCGACATACCCGCTCGCCAAGTGCCCTCCAGCTCCTGCGCACGAGACGTGAAACCCGAGCGCTTGTTTCGCTTGCCTAAACTGCTCCCTCAGCGGGAGCTAGCCGCAGAACATGACTCGGCTGCGTTGGCCAGAAGAAGCTCCACAGTCAGTCAGCAAAGGGACCCACAATCAGGAGACTGTGATACGCCCCGTCGCCCCAGGTAGCACCCACCGGGTGCTCGCCACAGTTCGTTGATACAGAGTTCGTTGGTAGTTGACACAGTTCGTTGATAGTGGAAAGGCTCGCTCAAATTCGCCAAAGCATGCAGCTGTGCGGTGTGATCGCGAGCTCATAGGGTTTGGGGCGGGGAGGGCGCTCTCAAGAGAGCAACGCCAGGTGTTTTTGAGGCTTACCGGCGGACCGGCGTAGTGATGGTCTAACGGACGGGTAAAGTCTCTGTCAGCAAAGGGCTGGCTGGAACGCATCAATGGCTGAATGAACCAATAACGCCGATCGTGAGGCAGCTTAAATTCTGTAGCAGGCAATTACCAGCGTTTCACGTGAAACACCCTTCACCGGAACTCGCTCTCCGGCTCCGCAGCACCTCCACCACCAGGTTCTGAAGATCGCTCGGCGAAACACCAGGGATTCTGCTCGCTTGGCCGAGGGAGCGCGGACGGGCTTGGTGTAGCTTCTCTCGGGACTCGTATGACAGTGTCAGAATGCTGCGATAGGTCAAACTCTCGGGCAGCAAGAAGCCGTTTAGTTCGGCCAGCCGTTGGGCGTTCGTCCTTTCTCGCACGAGATAACCGGCGTACTTCAACTCGATGTCCGCCCACTCACACTCCTCTTCGCCGACCTCCGCCCCGGCAGCCCGCAGCAGTTCGGCGGTAGGGACACCTGGACGCCGGCCGAGTTCAGCGATTCGGCGGGGTTCGCCGACCGCGGTGGAGCCGTGCTGAGTCAGTATGGCCGTGGCTGATGTTGCGTCGAGCGAAAGACTCTGGGCCTCCGCCATTATGTCGTTTTCCCTGCCGAGTCGTCGCTGGGCGGCGTCCAACTCCTGGTCCTCCAGCAGACTCAGTCGCTCTGCCAGCGGAAGCAGTCGCCGGAGCGCATTGTCCTGGCGCAGAAGCAGGCGATACTCCGATCGTGAGGTGAACAGGCGATACGGCTCGTCCACTCCCCGATGGACCAGATCATCGACCAGAACTCCAATGAATGCCAAGTCCCGAGGCAGGGTCACTGGATCCCGGTCCAGCGCGCGGGCCGCGGCGTTGATTCCGGCCAGTAGGCCCTGTCCAGCGGCCTCTTCATAGCCGGTCGTGCCGTTCACCTGGCCGGCCAGGAAGAGTCCCGGCAGGGCGCGCAGCTCGAGGCTCGCGGTCAGCTGTGTAGGAGGGAAGTAGTCGTACTCGATAGCGTAGCCGGGCCGAGTCATGCGCACGGACTCCAGGCCGGGCACCGTGCGCAAGAACTCGAGCTGCACTCCAGCCGGCAGCGAAGTCGAGAGTCCGTTGACGTACATCTCGCAGGTGTCGAGCCCCTCCGGCTCGAGAAATACCTGGTGCCTGACGGCATCGGGGAACTTGACGATCTTGTCTTCGATCGACGGGCAGTAGCGAGGGCCCAAGCTAGAGATAGCACCGCCGTACAGTGCTGACTGGCGGAGTTGTGCTACTATGATGTCGCGAAGCTGATCACCGGTCCAGGTGAGATAGCATGGCAGTTGGGCCGGATGGATCGATCGCTCGTAAAACGAAAACCAGTATGGCTTTGCGTCTCCATCCTGCCGAAACAGGCGGTCCAGGTCCACCGACCTCCCGTCAATCCGCGGCGGCGTGCCCGTCTTGAAGCGTTCTACGGTAACGCCATATCGTTCGATCACTTGCGCCAGCTCCACCGTGGGCGCGTCACCCGCGCGGCCGGCGGGCACCCTGGTGTCGAGCCCCAGATGGATGACACCGCGTAGAAATGTGCCGGCGGTCAGAACGACCGCCCGCGCGGAGTGGCGGCGACCGTCCTGCGTCGTCACCCCGCGCACTTCTCCGCCCTCGATCGTCAGGCCCGCGACCGTTCCCTGTGCCAGGTCCAGGTTCGGGCGCCGCTCCAGGAGCGCCCGCACGGCGCGGCGATAGAGCCCGCGGTCGCACTGGGCCCGAGGCGACCAGACCGCGGGTCCCTTGGATCGATTGAGCATCCGGAACTGGATCCGGGCGAGATCCGTCGCGCGTCCCATGATGCCGCCGAGGGCGTCCACTTCGCGGACGACGGTGCCCTTGGCGATCCCGCCGATCGCGGGATTGCAGGACATCTGGCCGATCGTCTCCAGATTCTGGGTGAGCAACAGGGTCCGCGCTCCGGCGCGCGAGGCGAGCGCGGCCGCCTCGGCTCCCGCGTGCCCGCCCCCGATGACGATGACGTCGTAGCGTTCCTGCATGCCCGGAATCTAGGTGGCTCCCACCCAAGCGGGGAACGCGCATACGCCGAAAGAAAGAAAGAAGAAAGAGCGCCGCCGGCTCCCGGCCGGCGGCGCTCGAGCGTCCGTCGTGCGTCTGACGTCTCAGGGCTCGACGTCCGCGAGCTTCCTGATGCGCAGCACGTCCTGCCGCGGAACCACGAGACGCGGGCGCTCCGCGCGGACACCGAATTTGGCGCTCCGGTGCACGTAGTCGTCCCGGGAGCCGCCTGCTGCTGCGTCGTGCACGCCCACGTTCAGCAGGTGGACCCCGGACTCGTCTTCCGTGTCGAACCGGCCGACGTACGTCAGCGCCCCCCGAGTCTCGACCACCACGGTAATGCCGTGCATCTCGTGGTGTCCGGGGTGAAAGACGTGCCCGCTCAGACCGCCGCCCCGAAGTTCTTGTCGAACGCTTTGACGAGATCGTCGGCGATCGACTGGGGGCTCCGCCCTTCGATCTGATGGCGATGAACGAAGTGGACGACCTCGCCGTCGCGGAGCAGCGCCATGGACGGGCTGCTGGGCTGGTACTCGGCGAAGTACTGACGCGCGCGAGCCGTCGCGTCGACGTCCTGGCCGGCGAAGACGGTCACCACCTGCTGCGGCAGAACCGCATGCTCCAGCGCGAGTCGCAGCGCGGGGCGGGCGTTGCCGGCCGCGCAGCCGCAGACGGAGTTCACGAACACCAGCATGGTGCCCTTCTGGTCGCCCAGCGCGGCATCCGCGTCGGCAACGGTGGTGAGCTCCCTGGCTCCCAGACGCACCATCTCTTCGCGCATCGGCGCGACGAGGGCGGGATTGTACGGCATCAGCTTACTCCTCGACAGGGTTCGGTAACTCCAGAGATCAACAGCCTTCGCCTTCGAGCGCCGCCTTCAGCGTGTGCCACGGCAGGCTGGCGCACTTCACGCGTGCCGGATATGCCGATATACCCGAGAACACGGCGAGCTTGCCCAGGGTTTCCGGGTCGCCGGCGGCCCGGTCGCCGATGACGAGACCGTGGAACCGCTCGAACAGCTCGTCCGCCGTCGCGCGCGACTTGCCCTTCACCGCCGCGGTCATCAGCGACGCGGAGGCACGAGAGATGGCGCAGCCGAGCCCCTGGAAGGTGATGTCGGAGATCACGTCGCCGTCGAGCTTAAGCCAGACGGTGAGCTGATCGCCGCACAGGGGATTGTTGCCCTCCGCCCGGCGGTCCGCGCCATCCATGACCCGATAATTTCGGGGGGAGCGGTTGTGCTCCAGGATGACGTTCTGGTAGAGCTCGCGGAGGCTCGACATCAGCCGAACACCGCGCGCGCCCGCTCCACCCCGCGGACCAGCGCGTCGATCTCGTCCGCCGTGTTATAGAAGGCGAACGACGCCCGCACCGTCGCCGGCACTCCGAACCGCCGCATCACGGGCTGCGCGCAGTGATGTCCCGCCCGGACCGCCACGCCCTCGTCGTCCAGCACGGTCCCCACGTCGTGCGGGTGCACGCCGTCGAGCACGAACGAAAGCACGGCGGCCTTCTCCCGGGCGGTCCCGACGAGCCGCACGCCCGGAATGGCCCGCACCAGCTCCGTGGCCCTCCCCAGGAGCTCGCCCTCGCGGTGCCCGATCACGTCGAGGCCGACGCGCTCCACGTAATCGATCGCGGCCGCGAGGCCGATCACCTCCGCGATCGGCGGCGTGCCCGCCTCGAACCGAGCGGGGGGCGGGGCCCAGGTGGAGCCTTCGAGCGTGACTCGCTCGACCATGTCGCCACCGGTCTGCCACGGCGGCATCTCGTCGAGGATCGCCTTGCGTCCGTAGAGCACGCCGATGCCGGTCGGGCCGAACAGCTTGTGCCCGGAGCAGGCGAAGAAGTCGCAGCCCAGCTCGGCGACGTCGATCGGGAAGTGCGGCGCCGACTGGGCGCCATCCACCAGCACCAGGGCCCCGCGCGCGCGGGCCCTGACCGCGAGCTCCCGCACCGGGTTCATGGTGCCCAGGGCGTTCGAGACATGGCCCACGGCGAACAGCCTGGTGCGATCGGTCAGCAGCCGGTCGAACGCGTCTAGGTTCAGCTCGCCCCGGTCCGTGATCGGCACCGCGCGGAACGCGGCGCCGGTCTGCTCGCAGACCACCTGCCAGGGCACCAGGTTGGCGTGATGCTCCATCTCGGTCACCAGCACCTCGTCGCCCGGCCGCAGGCTGGTGCGTCCCCAGCTCTGCGCCACGAGGTTGATCGCCTCGGTGGTGCCCCGTGTGAACACGATCTCCGACGGAGAGCCGGCGCCCAGGAAGCGCGCCACCTTTTCCCTGGCCACGTCGAAGGCCGCGGTCGCCCGCTCGCTCAGAAAATGGAGTCCGCGATGGATGTTCGCGTTCTCGGAGGCGTAGAATCGCGAGACCGCGTCGATGACCTGCCGGGGCTTCTGACTAGTGGCGGCGTTATCGAGGTAGACGAGCGGCCGCCCGTCGCGCGCGGCCGTGCCGAGGATCGGGAAATCGGCGCGGATGCCGTCTATGTCCAGCGGAGTGGCCGGGCCGTGGCGAGGCGGGGCGACCGTAGCGGGCTCGGTCATCCGAGCCTCAGCCCCGCCCCGCCGCCCCGCCGCGCCGGGCTTCCAAACGATCCAGCACGAGACGGTCCAGCTCGTTGCGCACAGGTTCGAGCGCCACTTCCTCGATCACCTCCGCCGCGAAGGCGTAGGTGAGGAGCCGCTCGGCGGCCTCCCGGGGAACCCCGCGGCTGCGGGCGTAGAACAGGGCGACGTCGTCCAGCCTGCCCACGGTTGCGCCGTGGGTGCACTTCACGTCGTCGGCGAAGATCTCGAGCTGCGGCTTGGTGTCGACCCGCGCCAGGTCGCTGAGCAGGAGGTTCCGGTTGGTCTGCTTGGCATCGGTCTTCTGGGCCTCGGGCTGCACGAACACCTTGCCGTTGAAGACCGCCCGCGAGCGGCCGTCCAGCACGCCCTTGTAGACCTCCCAGCTCCGGCAGTTGGGCTGGTCGTGAAAGATTGCGGTGTGGTTGTCCACCACCTGCTCGCCCCGGGTGAGATAGAGACCATACATCAGCGTCTCGATGTTTTCATCGTTGAGCCGGACGTGCAGGTTGTGCCGCGCGAGCGCGCCGCCCATCGCCATCGAGAACGAGCGGTAGTGGCTGTCGCGCTCCTGGTCCACGTGGGTGAGGCCGACGTGGTGGGCGCGCTCGCTCTCCCGCTGGATACGGGTGTGCTCCAGCCAGGAGCCGGCCGCCGCGGCGACCTCGGTCACCGGGTTGGTCCAGTAGACGCCGTCGGGGGCGAGGGTCACGTAGCTCTCGATCACCGAGGCGCGGGCCCCCCGCTCGATCACGATCAGGTTGCGGGGATGAATCGCGGTGCCCGTGGCGTCGGGAGTCGTCACGTGAACGAAGTGCACCGGCCGCTCGAGGTCGAGACCCGCCGGGACGTGCAGCAGCCCGCCGTCGCGGAACCCCGCCGTGTTGAGCGCGGTGAAGGGGCTGCCGTCGATCGGCGCGTGCCGCGCCAGGTGCGTCCGAAGGACCGCGTCGTCGCCCCGGAGCGCCTCAGCCAGGCTCCCGGCACGCACGCCCTGCGGCAGCTCCAGGATCCTGGACAGGGCTTCGCTGTAGGCCCCGTTCACGAAGACCAGGGTGCTCCACTCGGCCTGCCCGAAGACGAACGGCGCGAGCCGGTCGGCCGAGACGCCGGCGGCCACACCGGGCGACGGCCGCCAGGTGCCCTGCGCGATCGGCCCGACTGGCGTGAAGCGCCACTCCTCGTCGCGACTGGTGGGGAATCCGACCTTGGCGAAGTGGTCGGCAGCGGCCCGGCGCACCGGCTCCAGCCAGTCCGGTCCCTCCGCGATCGCGGTGCCGGCGCGGATGTCGAGGCGCTGCAGGACGGCCTCGCTCACGCTCCGGCTCCCGCCGCCGCGGCGGAGGCGGCCTCCACCCACTCGTAGCCCTTCGCCTCCAGCTCGTGGGCCAGGTCCTTCCCGCCAGACATCGCGATACGGCCGTTGGAGAGGACGTGGACGAAGTCCGGCACGATGTAGTTCAGCAGCCGCTGATAGTGGGTGACGACGACGAACGCCCGGTCGGGGCTGCGGAGCTTGTTCACACCGGCCGCGACGATCCGCAGGGCGTCGATGTCGAGCCCCGAGTCGGTCTCATCGAGAATGGCGAGCTTGGGCTCCAGGAGGGCGAGCTGGAGAATCTCGTTGCGCTTCTTCTCGCCGCCCGAGAACCCGGAGTTGACCGCCCGGCTCATGATCTCGGGTCCCCACTCGACCACCTTGAGCTTCTCCTCCAGGAGGTCGATGAAGTCCATCGAGTCGATCTCCTCGAGCCCTTTGGACTTCCGGATCTCGTTGTAGGCGGCGCGCAGGAAATAGGCGTTGCTGACACCCGGGATCTCGACCGGATACTGGAAGGCCAGGAAGACGCCCGCCTGGGCCCGCTCCTCCGGCTCCATGTCGAGCAGATCCTGACCCTCGTAGATCACCGAGCCGCTCGTGACCTGGTACGACGGATGCCCCGCCAGCACCTGGGCCAGCGTGCTCTTCCCGGAGCCGTTGGGCCCCATGAGGGCATGGACCTCGCCGCGGTTCACGGTCAGGTTGATGCCCTTCAGGATTTCGATGTCGCCGGCCGTGGCCCGCAGATCCCTGATTTCCAGCACGTCGTTCCTCCGTTAGTGTCGCCCCGCCACTTCGTGTCGACTGCGTGCCCCGCGCCTTAGCCGACGCTTCCCTCGAGACTGATGCCGAGCAGCTTCTGCGCCTCCACGGCGAACTCCATCGGGAGCTCCTGGAAGACTTCCTTGCAGAAGCCGTTCACGATCATCGAGATCGCGTTCTCGGTGTTGAGGCCCCGCTGCTTCAGGTAGAAGATCTGATCCTCGCCGATCTTCGAGGTGGAGGCCTCGTGCTCCGTGGAGCTGGTGGAGTTCTGCACGTCGATGTAGGGGAACGTGTGCGCGCCGCAGCGATTCCCGATCAGCATCGAGTCGCACTGGGTGTAGTTGCGCGAGCCGGCCGCCTTCGGCAGCACCTTCACCAGGCCCCGGTAGCTGTTCTGCCCCTGCCCCGCGCTGATTCCCTTCGATACGATCGTACTGCGGCTGTTCCTGCCCATGTGGATCATCTTGGTGCCGGTGTCGGCCTGCTGATGGCCGTTCACCACCGCCACCGAGTAGAACTCGCCCACGGTGTCGTCGCCCTGCAGGATGACGCTGGGATACTTCCAGGTGATCGCCGACCCGGTCTCGACCTGGGTCCAGGAGATCTTGGAGCGGTTTCCCGCGCACTTGCCGCGCTTGGTGACGAAGTTGTAGATGCCGCCCTTGCCCTGCTCGTCACCGGCATACCAGTTCTGGACCGTCGAGTACTTGATCGTCGCCCCCTCGAGCGCCACCAGCTCGACCACCGCGGCATGGAGCTGGTTCTCGTCGCGCTTGGGCGCCGTGCAGCCCTCGAGATAGCTCACGTACGCGCCTTCGTCGGCCACGATGAGGGTGCGCTCGAACTGTCCGGTGGACGCGGAATTGATCCGGAAGTAGGTGGACAGCTCCAACGGGCAGCGGACGCCCTTGGGCACGTACACGAACGATCCGTCGCTGAACACCGCCGCGTTGAGCGCCGCGAAGAAGTTGTCGCTCGCGGGGACCACCGAGCCCAGGTACTTCCGCACCAGTTCGGGGTGCTCCTGCACGGCTTCGCCGAAGGAGCAGAAGATGATGCCCTGCTCGGCGAGCTTGGCCTTGTAGGTGGTGCCGACCGAGACCGAGTCGAAGATCGCGTCCACCGCCACGCCGGCCAGAATCTTCTGCTCCGACAGCGGGATACCGAGCTTCTTGTAGGTCTCCAGCAGCTTGGGATCGACATCGTCGAGGCTGCCCAGCGGCTTGGCGGTGCGCGGCGCGGAGTAGTAGCTGATGGACTGGTAGTCCACCGGCGTGTACCGGATGTTGGGCCAACTGTGCGGCTCGAGCATCTTGAGCCACCCGCGGTACGCCTTGAGCCGCCACGCCAGCAGCCAGGCCGGCTCGCGCTTCTTGGCGCTGATGAGACGAACGATGTCTTCACTCAGCCCCGGGGGCGCGACGTCGGACTCGATGTCGGTGACCCAGCCGTGCTTGTACTCCTTGTTGACCAGCGTCTCGACTTGCGAGCTCATGACCTCTCCTCGGCGGCTTCGGTGAACCGCACCTGATACTCACAGGCAGGGCAGCCCTTCAGGATGTGCCCCGTCCGCTCCACTTCGGCGCTCAGCACGTCGGCGAGGAACTTCGCCTCGGCGGCGCAGATCTCCGGGTACCGCTCCGCCACCGCGGGGATGGCGCAATTGTGCTCCGTCAGCACCGCCACCCCATCGCCCGAAACGGCCTCGGCCATGTACCCCTCTTCCGAGAGTGCCCGGGCCACCACCCGCAACCGCTCGGCCGGCGGCACACCCGCCAGCTGGCCGCGGATCCGTCCGGCAAGAAGCCGGAAGTACGACTCGAGCAGGGCTACCGCCGCTTGCCGTCCTTCCCGCTCGACCACTGCCTCGAGCATCGCCGTGAGCGCCTCACAGTACCGACGGGGGAACAGCTCCTCGCCCGCCGGGGTGAGCCGGTAGGCGAAGACCGGCGCGCCGACGCCCCGGTTCTCCCGCTGGTAGCGCACCAACCCCTCCAGCTCCAACTCCTTCAGATGGTGCCGGGCAGCGTTGAGCGAGACCCCGAGCCGAACGGCCAGCTCCCGCGCGGTGAGCGCCTGCGACCGCTTGAGCTGGGTGAGGACCGTAGCGCGCTGGCCCTTGTGGCCCAAGGGAAGGTCGGGCTCGATCAGCGGAAGAGGGGCACCCATAGAGCGCGAATGTTAAGTAAATCAGTCGGGATTGTCAAATCGTACAAGAACATTGGTACGAATGCGCAACCATATAGTCCGTAATCATTTACGATCTGCCGGTAACCGCATGATGGGCAGGGCCCCATCCCCCCTAGTCAACCGTGAACCACCTTGGCTCCAGGGAAGAGAGATTTACCAGCGGTGCCGCCCGCGCCGTAGTTGTCAATACAACTCCGCCCAACCACCCTCTGAACCAACCTCCGTCTGGCCCGGTTCGTCCCGTTTCCCCATATTGAGACCCGGTCTCACGCACCATCCCTGGCCCCCGAGGGTATCTCTCCATGACCATCCATCGCATTCGGCTCCTTGGAGATCCCATCCTTCGCGCCAGTTGCGAACCAATCACCCGGCCCGGTTCAACAGCGGTCCGGGTGATCATGGACGACATGCGTGAGACGCTCCGGGACTGGCAATCCCGTTTCGGGAGCGGCCGGGCCATCGCCGCACCGCAGATCGGGGCGCCGGTGCGCATGGTATACGTCGAGATGGATAACCCCTGGCCGCTGATCAACCCCGAGATCGTCGATATCGGCAGTGAGGACTTCGAGGTCTGGGACGACTGCTTCTCCTTCCCCAACCTCTTGGTCCGCACCTCCCGTGCGTACCGCATCCGGGTGCGCTATCAGGACTTCAAGAGTCAGTGGCATGAGGTCGAGCTGGAGGGCGATCGGGCGGAGCTGCTGCAGCACGAGATCGATCACCTGGACGGCGTGCTGTCGGTGGATCGGCCGCACGGGCTGGACCCCTTCTGCCTCCGGGAGGAGTGGCACCGCATGTACGGGCCCGACCGGCGGTACGGGCCTCCGGAGCCGCGAAACGAGGTGTACGCTTCGCCGATATCGGAGTCGCTGTAGCCTAGGGCCAGTCCCCCAACCGCACGAACACCGCTCCCCGGTTCTCCGTGCTGTAGCCGTACTC
Source organism: Gemmatimonadales bacterium (assembly GCA_013820855.1). Taxonomy (GTDB): domain Bacteria; phylum Gemmatimonadota; class Gemmatimonadetes; order Gemmatimonadales; family GWC2-71-9; genus CAVVWJ01. The sequence continues at coordinate 25,730 of JACDHV010000006.1, forward strand.
GAGCCTCACCGGGCCCACCGGCGTTTCCGCGCCGATCCCGGCGCGCACACCACCCACCCACCCGTCATCGCCGAGGAGCGCGCCCCCGCTCGCGGCGCGTCCGGCGGCTAGCTCCATGCGCCCGAGCAGCGGCCCCAAGACCCGCGCGGCGAAGGTGAGCCCGAGCATCGCCTCCCGATCGCCCCGGCGCTCGCCGATGTGGAGGCCGGGGAACCCGTCGTCACCGCCCAGTGGAAAGGCCCGCTGGATCGGGAGGTCCTCCCCCCAGCCGAGGATGACCCTCGGCATGAATCGCACGACGCCGAACTCCTCCAGCAACTCGGCTTCCACCCGGGCGAGCTGATATGCCCCGCTCCAGACGCCCTCGGCGAGCACCACCCTGCCCCGCGTTCGGCTCGCGCGGACGGCACGGGCCGCGATCCCGAGCGTCGAGGCATCATGGCGCGCCGGCTCCCGCCAGGCGTGGCCGTGCAGCCCGACGGCCAGCTCCCATCCATCGGGCAGAACCCGCTCCACGCCGGCGAAGCCGAGTGCCTCGCGAGTCTCCAGCTCGTCCAGCTCATCGCCATCGGCGTCGAACCGGCGGACGTCCTCGGTGGCGAGCCGGAAGGTGACCGCCGGGTCCATGAGCTGGCGTCCGATCTGATACTTCCGCCGGAGCCCGGCGTACACTTCCTTCCGGAAGCCATCCAGGAAGAGCGCTCCGCTGCCCTCGAGCGCGAGCCCCAGGAGCCGGCGGTCCACCACCCCGGCCCACATGCGGCCGCCGAGCTCGTTGTCGTAGGCGAGGCCGATCGCGACCACGCGCCTGGAGGCGCGCCGCACCGAGAGGTCGAAGCCCACCGAGTCTCCCGACCCGTGAGGCCCCAGCCAGACCGAGTTGTACGTCTCCGAGGTGCCGAGGCCGCGCACCCGCGAGCGGAGCAGGTCGGCGTCGAGCGAGTCCTCGAGGCCGAAGCCGAGCATGCGCCGCAGCGCGAGTCGCTCGGAGTCGTTGGCTCCGCGCGCGGTGAACCCGGTGATGCGTTCCGGCGCACGCCGGCCCGAATCGGGGGCCGCACGGCGGCACCGGATGGTGGCGAGCGAGCTGTCCGCTGCGGCACGGCCGTTCGCCAGCAGGCGCTGGACTCGCCGCGGGGAGAAGTTGAGGCTGGTGAACCCGTCCACATCGGGCCGCACCATCACGTCGCCCTCGTGGAGCGAATCGGCCGGCTGCTGAAAGAGGAACTCGATCAGCCGGTCGGCGACGCTGATGGGCGCATAGCCGTCGAAGCTCTCGTCGGGGTGCTCGGTCGCGTCGGAGACGATGACGCGCTCCGCCCCTTCGTTCCGCGCGACGGCCACGGGAATGTTGGCCGAGAGCCCCCCGTCGGAAAGAAACCGGCCGTCCCGGAATTCGGGCGCGAAGACCAGCGGAATCGCGACGCTCGCGCGGACCGCCTGGGCGAGATCGCCGGAATCGATCACGACGGGCCTGCCGGTGGCGAGGTCGGTGGCTACCGCGCGAAAGGGGATCGGCAGGGAATCGAAGTCGCCTCGCGCGATCAGGTTGCCGCGCAGCATCGCGACGTTGACCAGCGAGTTCACCTCGGCCTCGACGAGCGAGGCGCTCTGAAGGTCGAAGCGACGTTCGCCCTGCTCCCACACGACCAGGGGCCGGAGGACGCCGAGGGAGCGGGGCGCACGCGGCCGATAGGTGCGGAAGAGCCGGCTGAGCGGTACGGCGCGCACCAGCGAATCCAGCTCTCGGCCGCCGTAGCCGCTGGCGTAGAGCGCTCCGACCGCCGCCCCCATGCTGCTCCCGACGATCAGATCGGGCCGGATGCCGAGGCTGTCGAGCGCGGCCAGCACGCCGATGTGAGCGATGCCTTTGGCGCCGCCACCCGAGAGCACCAGGGCGGTCTTCGGAGGCCGGCAATCCTGGGCCCGGAGCGGTCCGGCGCCCGCGAGAAACGCGGCGAGAGTGAAGAAACACTGAAGCCGGCGAAGCATGTACCGGGAAGATACACCACCCCTTGCGCCGCCCGACCCGTGTCCGTATACCTTTGCGAAGATCGGCACGGCACGGCCAGCTTTCGCGGAGGAACGGCGTCCAATGACCTATGTGATCACCGAGACCTGCATCGGGGTGAAGGACCGAGCGTGCGTGGATGTGTGTCCGGTGGACTGCATCTACGAGGGCGAGGACCAGCTCTACATTCACCCCGATGAGTGCATCGACTGCGGCGCATGCGAGCCGGAGTGTCCGGTGACCGCCATCTTTCCCGAGGAAGACGTTCCGCCCAACCAGGTGTCCTACATCGAGAAGAACAAAGAGGTCTTCAACAGCGATACGCCGCCGGGCAGGCCGAACAGGTAGTCCGCGCTCGGACGGACCCGACCTGCGGCATAGGCGACCCTCTCGGCTTCGGCCGGGAGGGTCGTTCGGCTGAAAAGGTGTCGGCTGAAAGAAAGGCGGCCCCGTGCTCGAACTAGCTTGGCCGCGAGCGCGGGACCGTTTGGGTGGTGAGGACGGGCGATCAGAGGAACCGGGTGGTCCGTGATCGTTCCGCTATGACCCACAACGCCGGGTCCCGGAAAAAGGTTTCAGGGCAGTCCGCCGAGAAAGGCCTGAATCGCGTCCGTGGTCTCCACGGGGCGCTCGAGGGTCGGAAGATGGCCGGACGAGCGGATCACGACCAGATTGGCGCCGGGGATGGCATCGGTCATGGATCGCGCGCGGGCCGGGGGCGTGAGGCCGTCCTCGTCACCGACGATCACCAGCGTGGGGAGCCCCGCGAGGCCGGGCAGCATGGCGCTGCTGTCGGGCCGGTCCCGCATCGCCGCAAGGGCGCCGACGATCCCGGCGACGGGCGTCGCGGCCATCATGGCGCGCACCCGCTCGACCGTGGCCGGCGAGCCGGCGAGGGTGGAGGCGCCGAGCACCTTGGGGAGCATCGCCTCGGCGATAGCCTCGGCGCCGTCCTCCCGCGCGGTGGCGGCGACGGCGTCCCGGCTTCGCTTCGCATCCGCGGTGTCGGCCTCGGCGCGGGTGTCCACCAGCACCAGCCCGCGCACCCGGCCCCTCCAGCGGCGCAGGAACTCGAACGCGACGTAGCCTCCCATCGAGAGCCCCACCAGGACCACGTCGTCCACACCGAGCATGTCGAGCAGGGCGGCCAGATCGGCGGCGTAGGTCTCCATGCTGTAGCCGAGATCGGGGGCGTCGGACTGGCCCATGCCGCGAAGGTCGGGGGCGATCCGGCACCACCCCTCGAGCGCTGCCATTTGATGCGCCCAGATCGAGCGATCGAGCGGATAGCCGTGAACGAAGAGCACGGCCGGGCCCTCGCCCCGCACTTCGACGGCGAGGCTCACGCCGTTCACCGTGCGGCGCTGCACCTCGCCCGCGGCGCGCCGCCGCGCCGCCATGAACTCGTTGAACTCGCGGGGCACCGCGACCGGGCGTCCCTTCCGGTTGACGCAGACGAAGAGAAACTCGGCGGTGGCGATGAGCGCGTCGTCCCGGGTCCGGCGCGCCACCTGCCGCATGGTAAAGCTGGTGCGGCCGAGATGGGTGAGGTCCTGGTCGAACCGGAGCACGTCGCCGGGGAAGGCGGAGGCGTGGTACTCGATCGTCGTCTTTCTCACCGCCGGCCAGGTGCCGGTCCGATCGAAGAGGCCCATGCCCGGCCCCGCCCGAAGCGTCTCCCAGCGGGCGCGCTCGAACAGGCTGAGGAAGGACGCCTGGTTCAGGTGCCCGAAGACGTCGCATTCGTCGGGATAGACGGTGAGGAGGATGGGGGTCATGGGTCCAGCTAGATATACTACAGCGTCCTGTTGCAGATCCGAAAGCTCACGCCCCACGGCCCCCGACCCGATGATACCCCAGACCGACTATATCCGTCACGCCGCACGACTCGCGCGAAAGCTCCAGATGGACGCCTCCATGGGAGGCACGCCGCAGCCGGACGCCGAGTTCTACAAGACCCTCTCGAAGGCGTTGGACGAGATCGCGGCCGGGCTCGAGCTCGTCGCCAAGAAAGATTGATCCGGTGAAGCCGATCGAGACTGAGGCCGGGCTGGCGGCATTGGCCGACCGCCTGCGGGCGGAGCCCCTCCTCGCGGTGGACACCGAGGCGGCGAGCTTCCACCGCTACCTCGACCGGATCTATCTGCTCCAGATCTCGTCCCGGCAGGAAACGGCGGTGGTCGATCCGCTGGCGACCGGCGGGCTGGGACCCATGGGCGAGCTGCTGGCCGACCCGGCGATCGAGATCATCTTCCACGACGCCGACTACGATCTCCGTCTGCTCAATCGGGAGTACGGGTTCACCGCGCAGAACCTGTTCGACACCCGGATCGCGGCCCAGCTTCTCAACGAGCCCGGGATCGGCCTCGCCGCGCTGCTCGAGAAGTATCTGGGCGTCAAGCTCGACAAGCGCTTCCAGCGCGCCGACTGGTCGTCGCGGCCGCTGTCGCCCGAGATGCTGGCCTACGCGGCGGCGGACACCCGCTACCTCGCCGAGCTGCGCGACATCCTGCGCGAGCGCCTGGTCGAGCGGGGCCGGCTGGGGTGGGCGCAGGAGGAGTTCGCGCTGCTGGAGGACATCCGCCCCACGCCCGCGGACCAGGCCGAGCCGGGCTGGCTCCGTCTCAAGGGCGCGAAGGCGTTGCGGGCCCGCGAGCTGGCGATCCTTCGCGAGATCTGGGAGTGGCGGGAGGAAATGGCCCGGCGGGCCGACCGCGCGACGTTCCGCATCCTCAACAACGACCCGATGCTGGCGATGGCGAAGAACCCGCCGACCGAGGTGTCGGCGCTGAAGGCGATCCCCGGGGTGAGCCCCGACCAGGCGGAGCGGCGGGGGCGCGAGCTCCTCGCCGCGGTGAAGCGCGGGCTCGAAATTCCCGAAGGCGACCTGCCGCGCTTTACCCGCCCCGCGCGCCGGGCCGCGGACCTGGCCTTCGAGGCGAGGCTCGAGCGGCTCAAGGCCGCCCGCAACCTGCTGGCGACCAACTACGATCTGGCGCCGGGCGTCGTCTGTCCCAACGGCACGCTCGAGGCGATCGCGCGGGCGGATCCCAAAACGCTCGACGATATCGCGGCCGTGCAGGAGCTCAGGAGATGGCAGGTTCGGGAGTTCGGTGCGGAGCTGCTCGCGGCAAGCGTGGGGCCGTAGGCGTCAGAAACCCAGGAACGCCCGCACCCGCGGGTCCATCTTCTCGGGCGTCCAGTAGGGGTCCCACACCAGCTCGACCTCGACGTTCCGCACGCCCTCGAGATCTCCCGCCACCTTCTTCACGTCTTCGATGATCTCGCCGCCGGCCGGACAGCCGGGCGAGGTCAGCGTCATCTTGACGTGCACGTCGCCCTCCTCCGTCGCCTCGACATCGTAGACCAGCCCGATATCGATGATGTTGAGATTGAGCTCCGGGTCCTTGACGGCGCGCAGGGCCTTGCGGATGGTCTCTGGGGAATGCATGGGCGGCTCGTCGTCTTGGGTGCCTCGCCGAGGTCGGCGCTTCCTACAACGCTTCCTACCAGTGGAAGGTAACCGACTCCGGCGGCGGCCTCAGCACCTCGAGACCAGTTCCTGGGCGCACGAGTGCGGCACCAGCCTGATCGCGGCGTCCGACAGTTCGGTCCGGATCGCCTTGAGCCCCTTCAGCGAGTCGCGGGCTCTCGGGTCGAACGCCCGGTTGGTGAGGAAGACGAGAAAGAGGTCGTGGGTCGGGTCCACCCACAGCTCCGTGCCGGTGAACCCGGTGTGGCCGTAGGCCGATTGGCTGATCAGCGTCCCGAAGATGCTCGGCTCCGCGCCGTTCAGCTCGGGCGAATCCCACCCCAGCAGGCGGGTGCCGCTTCTCGGCCCCTTGGTGAGGAACTGGCGCATCGTCGCAGGACGCACCCAGGGGCCCGCCGGTCCCATCCCGCCCCTGAGCCAAACCTGGGCGAATCGCGCCAGATCCTTTCCGGTCGAGAACACGCCGGCATGCCCGGCGACACCGCCGAACGCCGCGGCGTTCTGGTCGTTCACGTCGCCGGGAACCGGCTCCCCTCGCCAGATCCCGCTGGGCGCGGTCCGTCGCTTGAGGCGCGCCGGAAGGCTGTAGCGGGTCTGCTCCATGCCGAGGGGATTGAAGACCGCGGTGTCGGCGAATCGATCGAGCGTGGTCCCGGCGACCGACTCGATCAGCAATCCGAGCAGCATGGCGTTGAGGTCGCTGTACTGGGCGGAGTCGCCCGGCGGGCGGACCAGCGGCTGGGCGTAGAGCAGGGAGATCATGCGCGAGCGGCTCCGGCCGGCGGTCTTGTAGATCGGCACGTAGCTCTTGAGGCCGCTGGTGTGATCCAGCAGCATACGCACCGTCACCTGATTCTTGAGGCCGCCCGAGAAGCGGGGCAGGTAGCGCCCCACCCGCGCGTCGAGGTCGAGCCTGCCCTGATCCACCAGGCGCATGGCGGACGCGGCCGTGGCGACGACCTTGGTGATGGAGGCGATGTCCCACAGCGTGGAGTCGGCGTGGGGCACCGGCGAGGCCGGATTCCAGGTGAAGTGCCCGTAGCCGCGCGAGTACAGGATCGAGTCGCGGCGCCCGATGACGACGACCGCGCCGGGATACAGACCGTCGCGGATTCCGTTGAGGACGGCGCGGTCCACCTCGGCGTAGGTCTGTGCGGCGGCGGGTATCGCGGGCATGATGGTCATGAGTGCTGCCACGACTCCGAACCGGGACCGGATAGTCATGGGCGCTCGCTCCCGCTCAGCGATCGGCGAGCTCGTCGCGCACCGGGCCGGGAGGGAGCCGGTAGAGCACCTCGATGGTGCGGCGATCTCGCATGGTGAGGGTACCGGTGCGGGTCGCCGGGAACATCACGTCGTTGGTGTCGGAGGAATGCGGAAGCCCGAGCGCGTGACCCGCCTCGTGCACCGCGACGGAGAGCAGCGCGGGATCGGGCAGGGCCGTGCCGGTGTGGGTGCGGAGCGCCAGCGAGATCGACGCGCGGCGCACCCGGCCCATCTGATCCCAGGTCAGGTCGGTCTGGCCGGCGCGGTCGAAGTCGAAATGATCGATCCATCGAATCATGACGTCGGCATCGGCCGAATCGTACACGACCTGGAATTTGAGGCCGACGCCCGTCTGCTCCCACCGATGGAACGCGTCGCGGGCAAATCCCGCCATCCTGGGCAAATAGCCCGGCGCGCCGCCCTCGACGATGAACAGCCGGATCGGCTTGCCCCACCTGTCGGGCCAGCGCCGCACCACCGAGTCGGTGCTCACGATCAGGGAATCCAGGTAAGTCCCTCCGGCCTCCCGGGAGAGGCGCTCGCGGGTGGCCAGCCGGACCAGCCGGTCGCCCCCGGTCACCACGGCCCGTCCGGCGGCCCCTTCCAGACTGGTAACTTCTTCACCGGCACCGGGATGAGCGGTCCCTGACTGGGTGGCGCTGGGGCCCTGGACGACTTCGCCGGCGCCGTCCGACTGGCGCTTCAGGTGCCCGATCCGATCTACCAGGATCAGCAGGGCGAGGGTCAGGGTGACGAGGGGGAGGAAGGCGCGTCGCATTTCTCAAGATATTGGCAAAGGACGCGCCATGGCGCCAGCGGTCCTGGCGCCGAGTCCTGCACCTACCTAACATTGGCCGCCCGCACGGTCCACCGCGTCGCCGAGGTCCCGGAGGAGCCACTGAACCCGATGGAACGTTACGCCCGGGCGCTGGTGCGCTGGCGATGGGTGGTGCTGGTCGTGTGGGCGGTGATCGGAGTGGTGGCCGCGGTGCGTGCGCCGGCCACTCCCGGGCTCCTCAACATCCGGGGCGGCAGTGCGCGGGAGACCGAGGCGTCGCGCACCGAGAGGCTGCTGCACGACCGGTTCGCCCGGCCCATCGGCGAGTTCTTCGCCGTCACCCTCGAGGGTCCCTCGCGGTTCGACGCCGGCCCGTCGCGCGAGGTGCTCGACTCCCTGCTCGCGGCGCTCTCGCGCCGGCCCTACGTTCGCGGCCTCGTCTCCTATCCCGCCACCGGCGACACCACCTTCCTGAGCCGCGACCGGCGGGCCACCTTCGTGCTGGTCGCGATAGACCTCGAAAACGGCGACAGCGCCGGCGCCTACGTGCCGCCGACCCGCGAGACCGTGCGGCACACCCTCGCGAGACTGCCCAACGCCGCGCAGTACCAGGCGCGAGTCACCGGAAGGGCGCCGCTCGATCTCGACGTCCGAAACGTCGTCGCCGAGGACAGCACCCGGGGCGAGAAGGCCCTGCTCCCGCTGACACTGATGATCCTGGTGCTCGTCTTCGGCGCGCTGGTGGCGGCGATGCTGCCGCTGGTGGTGGGCGTGCTCGCGATCGCGGTGTCGCTCACGATCATCGGGCTCCTCACCAGCGTCACGCCGATGTCCATCTTCGTCCTCAACATGACGACGATGATCGGACTGGGCGTGGGCATCGATTACTCGCTGCTGGTGGTCACCCGGTTCCGCGAGGAGCTGGGCCGGGGCCTCCGGCGCGAGGAGGCGGCGGTGACCACGATGGTAACGGCCGGCTCGGCGGTGATCACCTCCGGCCTCACCGTGGTGGTGGGGTTCGGCGCGCTGCTGTTCACGCCGCTCATCGAGACCCGCAGCGTCGGCATCGGCGGGCTGATCGTGGTGGCCATCGCGGTGCTGCTCTCGATCAGCCTGCTCCCCGCCCTGCTCGCCGTGCTCGGCCGGGAGATCGACCGGCCTCGATGGCTGGCGCGACGGCTCACCTGGTACCACGCGCCGCAGGTGTGGGAGAAGTGGGCGCGGACGCTCGCGCGGCATCCGGTCCAGGCGATGGTCTATGGCGGCGTGGCCCTCGCCATCCTCACCCTTCCGCTCTTCTGGATCCGCATCGGTCTGCCCTCGCGCCACTGGTGGCCCGCGGGCACCGAGGCGGGCCAGGGGCTCGACGCCCTCTCCCGCATGGGCGTCACCGGCTACGTGCAGCCGATCCGGATGCTGGTGGAGGTGCCCGAAGGGCGGAGCGCGGTGCAGGCCGCCTCGCTGCGCGGGCTCCGCACCCTCTCCGATTCCCTGCGGGCCGATCCGAGGGTGCGCGAGGTCCGGAGCGTGGTGGACCTCGAGCCGAACACGTCGCTGCTCGCCTACTCGGTGCTCTACAGCGACATGGAGTCGGCGAGAGCGCAGTATCCCAGCTTCGTGGACGCCTACCTCAGCGACGACCGGCGGCTGGCGCTGCTGGACGTGATTCCCGCCGACACCACCTCGCTCACCTCGATGATGGAGCTGGTGAAGAAGGCGCGCCACCTGGGCGGCGCCGAGCTGCGCGGCACCCGGGGCATGCGGGTGATGGTGGGCGGCTACACCGCCTCCGCGCTCGACTTCCAGACCGACCTGCTGGAGCGGTTCCCGCTTCTCGTCGCCCTCATCCTCGGCGCCACCGCGGTGATGCTGGCGATCGCGTTCCGCTCGGTGCTGGTGCCGCTCAAGGCGATCATCATGAACACGCTGTCGGTGAGCGCCACCTTCGGGCTCATCGTGCTGGTGTTTCAGTTCGGCATCGGCTCCCAGGTCTTCGGGCTCACCGGGCCCACCTCCGCGATCTTCGTGGTGATACCGGTGCTGGTCTTCGCGGTCGTGTTCGGCCTGAGCATGGACTACGAGGTGTTCCTGCTGAGCCGGATCAAGGAGGCCTACGACCGCACCGGCCGCAACACCGCCGCCACCATGGAGGGGCTGAGCGCCACGGCCTCGGTGATCACCTCCGCCGCGCTCATCATGATCCTGGTGTTCGGGGTGTTCGCGTTCGCCCGGGTGCTCCCGATGCAGATGCTGGGGTTCGGGCTGGCGGTGGCGGTGCTGCTGGACGCGACGGTGATCCGGATGGTGCTGGTACCGGCGTTCATGCAGGCGATGGGGCGGTGGAACTGGTGGCCGGGGGGCCGCCGGCCGGATCGGCGGTCGGGCCGGCCGGAACTGACAGGCGGGGTGACAGAGCGCGCCGACCAGGCCGGTCATTTTGACCAGCTCTAGGGGCGCCGGCTGGCATGCCGGCTGCAATCTCACGGGGCACGCAGCGCCGCCGATCGGGCGGCCCGAGTTCAACTCAACGTGATCCAGGAGGTTACGAGTGGCCGTCGCTCTCGGGCGAGGGGAACACGATCACGTCGGCCTGGCTGCCGGCCTGCGACGTCTTCGAGAGCAACGACCGCGTGAAGATCGTCGCCGAGATCCCCGGTGTGACCCCGGACGACGTGAAGCTCACGCTGGAGAACAACCTGCTCACCATCCGGGGCGAGAAGAAGCAGGAGTCCGAGGACCGGACCGATCGGGTGCACCGGTACGAGCGGAGCTACGGAGCGTTCGAGCGCAGCTTCGTCCTGCCGAGCACCACGGATCCCGACCGGATCGAGGCCAGCTACAAGGACGGGATCCTGACCATCACCGTGGCCAAGGTGGAGAAGGCGCGGCCGCGGCAGATCGTCGTCCAGGCAAGCTGAGCCGAGCCGGTCGCGTCAGGGAGCCGCCGCGCCGCGCACCGCGGTCGCGGCGACCCTGACCAGGCCGGCTGCCAGC
>JACDHV010000006.1:36281-36561 GCA_013820855.1 Gemmatimonadales bacterium
GCTGCCAGCTGTACGACGCTCAATCCGACCAGCAGCAGCGCCACCAGCACCAGAACGAGAGCGGCCGCGATCGAGCGGCGCGGCCGGGGCTCCGGCGGCACCGGCTCCTCGACGGGGATCCGGTTGCCACGGAGCACGGTGGCATATGCCGCCCGCCGCCGGGCCGACTCGTCGCCCTCGGCGGGAAGGTCGGCTTCGGTTGGGAGCGGCGGCAGATCGAGGCCGAGGCCGGGCGGCTGGTAGCGGGCCCGCTCGGCCCAGGCGGTGCGGACCTCGGGGT
>JACDHV010000310.1 GCA_013820855.1 Gemmatimonadales bacterium
CGCGAACGGCTTGAACCACTGCCCGGAGATGCCGTACATGAAGCCGACCGGGATGAACACCGCCACGATCGAGAACGTCGTGGCCGCCACCGCCAGGCCGATCTCGTCGGTGCCCTCCCGCGAGGCCTGGTAGTGGTCCTTCCCCATCTCGATGTGCCGGACGATGTTCTCCCGAACCACGATGGCGTCGTCGATCAGGATGCCGATGGCCAGCGAGAGCCCCATCAGCGACATCGTGTTCAGCGTGAAGCCGAAGGCCCACACCGCGATGAACGACGCCAGCACGCTGACCGGGAGCGCCAGCCCGGTGATCACCGTCGAGCGCCAGGAGTTGAGGAAGAGGAACACCACCAGCACGGTGAGCAGCGCGCCCTCGATCAGCGCCTCCTGCACGTTCCGCACGGCGTTGTGCACCCGGGTGCCGGCGTCCTGGACGATCTCGAGCTTCGCGCCGGGCGGCAGCCGCTGCTGCAGGGCCTGCACGCGCCGGTGGATGACGTCGGTGACCTGGGTGGTGCTGTAGCCCTTGGCCTTCAGCACCTCGATGCCGACCGCGTCCGTGCCGTTGAAGAGCGCCTGGTCCCGCTGCTCCTCGGTCCCGTCGCGCACGGTGGCCACCTGCCCCAGCCGGATGATCCGGCCGTCCCGCTCCGCGAGCACCAGCCTGGAGAAATCCTCGGGGCCGTCGAGCCGGCCCTTGAGCCGGATGGCGCGCTCGTCCAGGGCACCGTTGAGACGCCCCACCGGCGCGGCGAGGTTCTGCGCCTCCAGCGCCTGGACCACCTGGGCCACGCTGATTCCAGCCGCCTGCATGTCGGCCGGACGGATCTCGACGGTGAGCTCGCGCTCGAGACCGCCCACCACGCTCACCCGGGCGACGCCGGGCACCGTCCGGAGATCGCGCACGATCATCGGGTCGGCGATGCGGGTGAGGGCGGCGGTGGGAATCCGCGACGAGGTGAGCGCCAGCGAGAGCACCGACTGCTGCGACGGATCGAAGCGGGTGAGAACCGGTTCCTCCATCTCGGTGGGCAGATCGGCGCGCTGGGTCGAGATGGCGTCCCGGATGTCCTGCGAGGCCTCCTGGATGTCCTTCTCGAAGTCGAAGAACACCGTGAACTGCGCGAGGCCGTCGGTGGCGCTGGCCTGGGTCCTGGCCCAGTCCACCCCGCTGATCGAGGAGAAGGCTTCCTCGATCGGGTCCACGATCTCGCGCTCGACGGTTTCGGGCGAGGCCCCGGGGTAGAGAATCGTCACCCCGACGATCGGCTGCTGGATGTCGGGAAACTCATCGGTGTTCAGATTGACGAGCGCCGCGACGCCGAACGCGACCAGCGCCACCATCACCGTGATGGTGACGATGGGACGCTCGATCGCGAAATCGGAGATGAACATTACTCCGCCGCCTCCTCGGCAAGCACCCGGACCCGGCTGCCTGGCGTCACCCCCTGGGCGGAGCCGAGCAACACGGTGTCGCCGTCGGCCACGCCAGCCACGACCTCGACCAGCTCGGCGGCCTCGTCTCGCATTCCGAGCTGCACCGGCGACTCGTTGACTCGGCCGGCCTTCAGCACGTGCAGCGTCGGTGTGTTGCCGCGGCTGTCCACCGCGGCGAGTGGCACCGCGACCGCCTTCTTGGTGTCGGTCGCGACGCGGCCTTCGGCGAAGAGTCCGCCGACGAGCGACTGGTCCTGGTTGGGTATCGCCACGTAGATCCGTATCTGGCGCGTGGCCGGGTCCACCACGGGGTTGATCCGCTCGATGCGCCCCGTGATCCGTCGATCCATTCCGCTCACCGTGAACTCCACTTCGGCGCCGTGCCGCAAGTGCGCGATCTGCTGGGCCGGCACGCTGGCCTCGAGGCGAAGCCGGCTTGGGTCCACGATGGAGAAGAGCGCGGCGCCCACCTGCACGACGTCGCCCGCGTCCGCGGCACGATCGCTCACCACTCCGTCGAACGGCGCGCGGACCTGGGTGTTCTCCAGCCGCTCCTGGGCACTGGAGAGGCGCGCCCGAGCGTCCGCCAGCGTTCCTTCGGCGTTGGTCACGTCCCACCGGGAATTTTCCAGGTCCCGCTCGGAAACCGCGCCCGCCTCCGCCAGCCGGGTGGAGCGCTCGGCGTTCCGCCGGGCCAGCTCCAGGGCCGTCTCCGCGCTCCGCAGCGTGGACCGTGCGGAGAGGGCCTCGTCGCGCAGCGCCGTGTCGTCGAGCCGGGCGAGCAGCTGTCCCCGCTTCACCCGCTCGCCGGCAGCGGCATGCGTCCGCAGCACCGATCCCCCGACTTCGGCTCTCACCGTGGCGGCCTGCTCGGGCTCGAGCGAGCCGGAGACGGGTGGGCCGCTCCGCAGCTCGGACAGACTCGCCACCGCGATATTCTCCCGTCCCACGGTCACGATGGTCTCGGCGGTCTCGGTGCCGGTGGCACCGGCGCCGTCGTCGCTCTTGCAGCCCGCGAGGAGCAGCGCGGCCGCGCCGGCCGCGAGAAGGTGTCGCCGGATCACGGCCCGCCCGCTCCAGTCTGTCTCGTGCTGGTAAGAACGCCCGGCGTCTGAGGCTGAGGCGCCTGATACGGTGTCTGCTGCGGGCTTTCGCCCTGCCCGCCCGGCGCCGAGACCGCCGGGGCGAGGGGCGTCGTGCCCCCAACCTCGGCCGTCGAACCGAGCGGCAGCGAGGGCAGCAGGGCGAGCCGCATTCTCGCCACCTGGAGGTCGCGTGCGGCCTGCGCCCGGTTGGCCTGCGCCTGCGCCAGCTGGATCCGGAGGTCGTTCAGCTCCGTCTGCGTGGAGATCCCCTCGCGATAGCGGATCTCGGCGATCTGGTATGCGCGGCCGGCCTGCTCGTCGGTGCCGGCGCTCGCCTCCCAGGCCGCCACCGCCGCCTCGAGCTGGAGCTGGGTATTTCGCGCGTCCAGTTGCGCCAGCTCGCGGGTCTGCTGGAGCCGAAGCCTGGCCTGCTCGAGCCCCGCGTTCGCCACCGCGACGTCTCCCTTGATCCGGCCACCGGTGAACAACGGGATCTGGACGCCGAGAGCCACCACCC
>JACDHV010000129.1 GCA_013820855.1 Gemmatimonadales bacterium
ACCCACGACCGCTACTTTCTCGACAATGTGGCCGGCTGGATCCTCGAGCTGTACCAGGGCGCGGGGATACCCTGGGAGGGGAACTACTCCTCCTGGCTGGAGCAGAAGCAGCGCCGGATGGCCCAGGAGGAGAAGCAGGCCTCCGCCCGCCAGAAGACGCTGCAGCACGAGCTGGAGTGGATCCGGATGTCGCCCCGCGCCAGGCAGGCGAAGAACAAGGCGCGCATCACCCGCTACGAGGAGTTGCGGGAGGAGGCGGCGCGCCAGACCGAGGGTTCCGCCGAGATCCTGATCCCGGTTCCCGAGCGGCTGGGCGACGAGGTCGTCGTCGCCGACCGGCTGAGCAAGGGCTACGGCGACCGGCTCCTCATCGACGATCTGACCTTCGCGCTGCCGCGCGGCGGCATCGTGGGCGTGATCGGCCCCAACGGCGCGGGCAAGACCACGCTCTTCCGGATGATCACGGGCCAGGAGGAGCCCGACGGCGGGACCCTCACCATCGGCTCCACCGTGCAGACCGCCTACGTCGATCAGACCCGCGACGCGCTCGACGCCGACAAGACCGTGTACGAAGAGATCTCGGGCGGACAGGACCAGCTGCAGTTCGGCCGCCGCACGGTGAACGCCCGGGCCTACAGCGCGGGCTTCAACTTCCGCGGCGCCGACCAGCAGAAGAAAGTGGGCACGCTCTCGGGCGGGGAGCGCAACCGGCTCCACCTCGCCAAGCTCCTCCGGAGCGGCGGCAACCTGCTGCTGCTCGACGAGCCCACCAACGACCTCGACGTGGACACGCTCCGCGCCCTGGAGGACGCGCTCCTCGGCTTCGCCGGGTGCGCGGTCGTCATCAGCCACGACCGCTGGTTCCTCGACCGCATCGCCACGCACATCCTCGCCTTCGAGGGCGACAGCGAGGTGGTCTGGTTCGAGGGCAACTACCAGGACTACGTCGCCGACCTCAAGCGCCGGAAGGGCGTTTCGGCCGATCAGCCGCACCGCATACGGTTCAAGAAGCTGGTCCGATAGGGTGGACGGCCGATCGCCCCTCCGCCGTTTCACCGGTCCCCCCTGTCCCGCTATACTACCGCCCTATGACTCCCCACGGCACTCACATTCCGTACCTTCCCGCTCGCATCGAAGGCCTCGCGCCGCTCGCCAAGAATCTCTGGTGGAGCTGGAATCGGGAGGCCCGGAACCTGTTCCGGAGCATCGACGCGTCCCTCTGGGGCATGACGCGCCACAATCCGCTGGAGCTGCTCTGCCGGGTGGATCCGGATCTCATCGCCGGGTGCGCCAGCGACAGCGATTTTCTCCGCCGCTACGACGAGGTCATGGTGCGGATGCACCACGAGACCTCGAGCCGCGACACCTGGTTCACCCGGCAGTACGGCGACCTCGACGGCCGGCCCGTGGGGTACTTCTGCGCGGAATTCGGGCTGCACAGCTCGGTGCCGATCTACTCCGGCGGCCTCGGCGTCCTGGCCGGCGATCACTGCAAGGCGGCGAGCGACGTCGGGATCCCGCTGGTCGGCGTGGGCCTCATGTACATGAAGGGCTACTTCGACCAGCGACTCAGGCTGGACGGCTGGCAGGAGGACAGCGACGACGAATACGACCTCTCGCTGACGCCGCTCGAGCCGGTGCGCGGGCCGCAGGGGCGTCCGTACCTGACCACGGTGGAGACCTCGGGGCGTCCGGTCCACGTGCGCGCCTGGCGGATGATGGTGGGCCGGGTGCCGATCTACCTGCTGGACACCAACCTCGAGCTCAACCATCCCGACGACCGCGGCCTGATGAACAAGCTGTACGCGGGAGGCCCCGACCTCCGCGTGCGGCAGGAATGGATTCTCGGTGTGGGCGGCGTGCGGGTGCTGCGCGCGCTGGGCATCGATCCGGCCGTATGGCACGCCAACGAGGGGCATGCCGCGTTCATGATGATCGAGCGGCTCCGCGAGCTGACGGTCGCCGGCACGCCGCTCGACGAGGCCGTGCGCCAGGTGCGGGCGCACAGCGTGTTCACCACCCATACGCCGGTGCCGGCGGGGCACGACGCGTTCGCCGTCGAGGCGCTGGAGACGTGCGCCGGCCCGATCTGGGAGGAGATGGGCATCGACCGGGAGACCCTCTTCCACTTCGGGAAGCATCCGTCGATCGAGGGGCAGTTCCACATGACGGTCTGCGCCATGCGCCTGTCCGCCCGGGTGAACGGCGTCTCCCGGCGTCACGGCCAGGTGTCGCGGAACCTCTGGCGCGATCTCTGGCCGGGGCGGCCCTGGGAGGCCGTGCCGGTGGGCCACGTGACCAACGGCATCCATCTCGCCACCTGGATGGCCAGCCCGATCATGGAGCTGCTCGACGCCCACATCGGCCCGGACTGGGGAAACCGGCTCGACGAGCCGGGCTTCTGGGACCAGGTGCTGACCCTCGATCACGAGCGCCTCTGGGCCGCGCACGTGCGCCTGAAGCAGGTGCTCGCCACCCGGATCCGCGAGGACGCCAGGCGCCGGTTCGCCGGACGGTTCAAGGAGGCGGCGCAGGTGGTCGGCGCCGGCACGCTGCTCGATCCGACCGCGCTCACCCTGGGCTTCGCCCGGCGGTTCGCGACATACAAGCGGGCCAACCTGATCTTCCGCGACCTCGAGCGGCTGCGCCGGCTGCTGGTGGACCAGCGTCGCCCGGTGCAGATCATCTTCGCCGGCAAGGCGCACCCGGCCGACACCCCGGGCAAGGAAGTGCTCCAGAGCGTCTACCAGTTCACCCGCGACCCCGAGTTCGAGGGCCGCGTCGCGTTTCTGGAGGACTACGACATGCACCTCGCCCATCTCCTGGTGCAGGGCGTGGATGTCTGGATCAACCTGCCGCGGGTTCCTCTGGAGGCCTCGGGAACGAGCGGCATGAAGGCGGCGCTCAACGGCGTCCCCCAGCTCAGCACGCTCGACGGATGGTGGCAGGAGGGATTCGACGGTCTGAGCGGATGGGCGATCTCTCCCGCCGGCGACACCGAGGACGCCGATGCCGCCGACGCCGAGCGCTTCTACCGGCTGCTCGAGGAACAGGTGGTGCCGCTCTTTCACAGCCGGAACGCGGCGGGCGTGCCCATCGGCTGGGTGGACAAGATGCGGCACGCGGTGCGGCTGGCCGGCTCGCGATTCACCGCCCGGCGGATGGTGCAGGACTACGTGCAGGAGTACTACGCTCCCGCCATCCGTGGCGAGGCGGCAGGCGACGATCCGCCGACGGGCTGAGGCACGATCGATGGCGACACTGCTGACCCCGCGCGGCGACGAGACCGTCTCGATCGTCCACCTGATGGCGGAGTATTTCCCCTACGCCCGTACCGGAGGTTTGGCGGAGGCGGTGGCCGGGTTGGCCGACTTCCAGCACGCGGCCGGCCTCGACGTCGCCGCGATCCTGCCGCTGTACCGCACCGTGCGCGACGAGGAACCGGATCTCGAGCCGGTGGGGCCGCCGTTCGTGGTGACGGTCGGCACCCGCAACGAGGAGGCGCGCGTGTTCCGCGTCGCGGGACCGCCGACCGGCCCACAGGTGTATTTCGTGGAGCATCTCGAGTACTTCAGCCGCCCCGGCATCTACGGCGAGGGCGGCGCCGACTACCCGGACAATTACCGCCGGTTCGCCTTCTTCGCCCTCGCGGCCATGACGGCGCTTCCGCGTCTGGTGAAAGGTCCGGTGCTCCTCCACGCCCACGACTGGCACACCGCGCTCGCGCCCGTCTACTTGCGCACGGTTCTGGCCGGCGAGCGCCACGCGCGGAGCGTGGCCACCGTGCTGTCCGTCCACAATCCCGGCTATCAGGGCCACTTCGCCCCCGAGGTGATGCCCGACATCGGGCTGCCCTGGGAGCTCTTCACCTGGCAGCAGCTCGAGTGGCACGGGAAGGTGAACTTCCTGAAGGGCGGCCTGGTCTTCGCGGACTCGGTGACGACCGTGAGCCCGACCCAGGCGAAGGAGCTGCGCACCGCCGGCGGAGGGTTCGGCCTGCACGACCTTTTCCTCGCGCTGGGCGACCGGCTGGTCGGCGTGCTCAACGGTATCGATCAGCGGATCTGGAACCCGGCCACCGACACCCAGATCACCGCGCAGTACTCCGCCGAGAAGCTCGAGGGGAAGCGGCGGTGCAAGGCGGCGCTGCAGCGCTCGTTCGGGCTGCCCCAGCGCCGGCGCGCGCCGGTCTTCGGGATGACGGGGCGGCTGGTCACCCAAAAGGGGCTCGATCTCATTCTCGGGGCGCACGACCTGCTCGCCGGCGACGCGCAGTTCGTCTTTCTCGGCAGCGGCGACCCCCGCTACGAGCACGCGCTGGTCGAGCTCGCCACATCGGCGCCGAATCGCGTCGGCGTGCAGCTCGACTTCACCGACCGGCTGGAGCACCGGCTGATGGCGGGCGCCGACATCTTCCTCATGCCGTCGCTGTACGAGCCGTGCGGCCTCACGCAGATGCGCGCCCAACGCTACGGCGCGCCGCCGATCGTGCGTCGCGTCGGTGGGCTGGCCGACACCGTGGAGGAAGGTGCCACCGGATTCGCCTTCGACGGGTACACGACCGAGGCGTTCCAGGAGGCGGCCTCCCAAGCGCTCCGTTGCTACGCCGATCCTTCCCGGTGGCAGGCGATGGTGCGCCGCGCCATGGGCCGCGACTTCGGCTGGGAGCGCTCGGTGGAGCAGTACCTGGAAGTCTACCGCCGCGCCATCGCCCACGCCGCGATGCGATAGGTCGCCTCTCGATGGACTTCGCGCTCACGCTCCACAGCCACCTGCCCTACGTGCTGCACCACGGCCGCTGGCCGCACGGCAGCGACTGGCTCTGCGAAGCCGCGCTGGACACCTACCTCCCGCTCCTCGAGGTGCTCCGCGGGCTCGAGGCCGACCGGATACCCGCTCCCCTCACCATCGGCCTCACTCCGGTGCTCGCGAACCAGCTCGCGAGCCCCGACTTCGTCGTGGAGATGGAGGCGTTCTTCGCCCAGCGCCTCCGCGCCTGCGACGAGGCGCCCGCGTCGCTCGCGGCCACGGGCGAGGGTCACCTGCTCCCGCTGGTGGACTTCTGGCGCCGGCGGTTCGTCCGGCTGCAGCGGCTCTTCCACGGGATCGACGGCAACCTGGTGGCCCCCCTGCGGGCGCTGCAGGACGCCGGGCGCCTCACGATCATCACCTCGGCCGCGACCCACGGCTTCCTCCCCCTGCTCGCCCGCGACGAGAGCATCCGGCTCCAGCTCGCCCTCGGCCGGATCGAGCACCGCCGGCTTTTCGGGCGTGCCGCCGAGGGCGTGTGGCTTCCGGAATGCGCGTACCGTCCGCGAGGCCCCTGGCATCCGTGGCCGTCCGCGCCCCGCACCGGCATCCGCCGCGGGATCGAGGAGCACCTGGCCGACGCGGGGTTCCGCTACTTCTTCGTGGACTCGCACCTCGCCTCCGCCGGGCGCCCGCTCGGCATCTATGGCGATCCCGGCGGCGATCCGGCAGTGCCCCGGGCGGGCGACCGGGCCGAGGGGCTGGTGCATCGCTCGCCCCACATCGCCTACCAGGTGGCGCACACGAGAGCGGCGGCGGGCGTGGCGGCGCTGGTGCGGGACCCCCGCTCGTCCATGCAGGTGTGGAGCCGGTTTCAGGGGTACCCCGGCGACGGCGCCTATCTGGAGTTCCACAAGATGCGCTGGCCCGGCGGGCTCAAGCTCTGGCGGGTGACCGGCGGCGACGTGGACCTCGGCGGCAAGGAGCCCTACGCCCCCGAGATGGCGCTCGATCGCGCCCGCGGCCATGCCGATCACTTCGGGGGCCTGCTGGCCGACATCGCCAACCACGAGGATCGCCCCGGCGGCGTGATTGTCGCGCCGTTCGACACCGAACTGTTCGGGCACTGGTGGTTCGAGGGGCCCGAATGGCTCGGCGCCGTCTACCGCGCGCTGGCGCGCGACGGCCGGGGCGTCAGGCCGGTCACGGCCGCCCGGCATCTCGCCGACCATCCCGCGAAACAGCCCATCCGCCTTCCCTCCGGGTCCTGGGGCGCCAATGGCGACTTCAGCATGTGGCTCGGCGAGTCCACCGCGTGGACCTGGGAGCGTCTCTGGCCACTCGAGGAGGCGTTCTGGGATGCCGCGCCGGCCGCCCTCGATCAGCCGGCGGCGCAGCCCGTCCTCGCGCAGGCCGCGCGGCAGATGCTGCTGGCGCAGGCCTCCGACTGGCAGTTCATCATCTCCACCGGCGCCGCGGCCGACTACGCGGAGCGACGCTTGGCTGAGCACTGCGACGACGCGCGGGCGCTCCTCGACGCGCTGACACCCGATGCCGCCGACCGTCTCCCGTGGGCACAGTCGCGCGCGGACGAGCTCTCCCGCCGCGACCAGGTCTTCCCCGATATCCTGCCCGCCGTCGCGGCCGCGCTCGGCGGCTCTCGCTCACTCGCAGTGGACTGACCCATGGCTCCGATCCGATTCGTCTTCGGGCTCCACCTCCACCAGCCGGTGGGCAACTTCGACCACGTCTTCGCCCAGCACGTGGAGGACGTGTACCGGCCTCTGCTCGATCGGCTCGCGGGCCGGGGGTTCCTCCCGGTCGTCCTCCACCTGTCGGGGCCGCTCCTCGAATGGCTGGAGCGGCACGAGCCGGCCTACCTCGACCGGCTGGGCACGCTCGCCGCCGACGGAAAGATCGAGATGCTGCTGGCCGGCTTCTACGAGCCGGTGCTCGCCTCGCTCCCTCGTCCCGACCGCATCGAGCAGATCCGCTGGATGCACGAGGCCGTTCAGCGCCGGTTCGGGGTGGACGCCCGCGGCCTCTGGCTCACCGAGCGGGTCTGGGAGCCCGAGCTGGCCGCGGATCTGGCCGATGCCGGCGTTCGCTACGCACTGGTGGACGACCGCCACTTTCTCGCCACCGGTTTCGAGATCGAGCAACTTCACGCCCCGCTCTGGACCGAGAGCGACGGGCGGCGGCTGGCGCTCTTCCCGATCGACGAGCGGCTCCGCTACCTCATCCCCTTCCGGCCGCCGGAGGAGACGGCGCAATACCTCCGCGACCTCCGTGGCGCCGGGCACCGCCTGGCGGTGCTCGCCGACGACGGCGAGAAGTTCGGCGGATGGCCCGGCACCAAGGAATGGGTGTACGGGCAGGGCTGGCTCGATCGATTCATCGACATCGTCGGGAGACGGGTGGAGAGCGGCGAAGTCGTGTTGAGCCGGTTGGACCATGCGCTGGCGGAGGTGCCCAGCGGTGGCCTGGCGTATCTTCCCACCGCCTCGTACACCGAGATGGAAAGCTGGGCGCTGCCGCCGAACGCGGCGCTCCGGCTCGAGCGGCTGCGGAAGGATCTTGGCGAAGCTCGCGTGGCGGGGCCGGACGGCGCGCTCGTGCGCGGCGCCCATTGGCGGAACTTCTTCGTGAAGTACTCCGAGTCGAACCGGATGCACAAGAAGATGCAGGCCCTCTCCACCCTCTGCCGGCGCAAGGGAAATCCGGTCGAGGCGCGGCGCGCCATCGGCCGCGCGCAGTGCAACGACGCCTACTGGCATGGCGTCTTCGGCGGGCTCTATCTCCCCCACCTGCGCGACGCCGTCTGGCGGGAGCTGGCGCTCGCCGAAGGCGCTCTCCGCCGAGGCAAGGGTCTCGCGTGGGAGGTGCTCGATTTCGACGGGGACGGGCACCAGGAGATCTGGGTGCACTCCGAATCGTTCTCGGCGATCGTGAGCCCGGTGCGCGGAGCTGCGGTGGAGGAGTACACCATCTTCCGGAGCGGGATCAACTACGCCAACGTGCTCACCCGGCGGCGGGAGGCCTATCACGACCTCGCCCTCGAGCGCGCGGCGGCGCATGCCGGGCAGAAGGAGGGCGGCGCGGCGAGCATCCACGAGATCGAGGAGGGCATCCGCCTCGACGCGCGCCCGCCGACCGACGCGGAGGATCGGGTGCTGCTCCTCGAGCGCATTCTCCCCAGAGCGCTGGGACTCGAGGAGTATGGGTGGGCAGACTACCGGTCGGTGCACTCGTGGGCCCGCACATCGTTCGACTTCGCGGTGCAACGTCGGCGCGGCGCGCTCGAGATCGCCTGCGCAGCGGGTCAGGGCCGCGAGCGGCTGGCCAAGCTGATCCGGTTCGGCGCGGACGGGGAGATGACCGTGCGGTATGCCTGGGATCCGGGAGCGTCGGCGCCGGACGATCTCTTCGCGACGGAGCTCTCCCTGGCCTCCCTGCTGGCGCCGGAGACCACACCGGCGGCCGAGCCCTGGCGCTTCACCATCGAGACGATCGCCAAATCCGAGCGCGGACTCGACCGCACCAGACAGGGCGAGTCGCTGACGCTCCGCTGGCCCATCCGCCTTGGCGAGGCGGCGCTGGTCGTTCGCCCGCCGGCTTAGCCGGGCGGCTGCGGCCGCCCCACCGGAATCCGGTTCTCCGCCCGGCCCTTCAGATAGGCATAGACCGCGTCGACCTGCTCCGGAGTCATGACGTCCTTGAACGGCGGCATTCCGCGGTCCGGACGCCCCTCCATCACGACCTTCGTGAACGTCTCTTTTTCCGCCGTGGGGCCGCCCGGTGCCATGCTCACCAGGAGGTTCGCCGCGACGGGATTCGGCAGCGCATCCTGACCATGGCAGCGCGCGCACTGCACGCTGTACTGCCGCCACCCCTCGTACTCCGCGGTGCTGATGGAGCCTTGCTCCTGCCCTGCCGCCCGGCCCACGGCGCCTCCGGTGAAGGCGGCGAGGAACGCGAGCGACGATCTGAGCTGTCTCATCCGATGACTCAACCTTCCGGTTTGAGGGCTGGCCGGCCGGGGTGGATCTTCCCCTCGCTCCTGCCCTTTACGTAGGCATAGATCTCGTTGATTTTCGTCGGCGCCATGCCCAGCGCGCACCAGGATGGCATGCCCAGCTCCGGCCGGCCGGCGCAGACCACCTGGACGAACGCTTCCTGCGTGTTGATGGGTCCATCGGGCTTGAGCGACATGATGAGATGCGGTGCGATCGTGGACCCCAGCACATCCTCGCCGTGGCACCGTGCGCAATTGAGATTGTACTGCTTCCAGCCGTTGTACGTCGCCTGATCGACGGTATCCCGGGGCGCCTGGTGGTACTCGTCACGCAACGGGGCGTCAGCGGTCTGCGTCGTGCCGGTGGCTTCCGGCTGTGTGGCGCCGGTGTCCTGGGCGGCGCCCGTGTCCTGGGCGGCGCCCGTGTCCTGGGCGGCGCCCGTGTCCTGGGCGGCAGCCTGCGCGGTGCCGGTGTCCTGGGCGACGGGGTCCTGGCCCGCGGCAGCCGTCGGGCTCGGGGCGGGCTCCGGCACGCCGGGCCTCTCCTCCGCCGTGTCCTGTGCGGGCGCGGCCGGCGCGGCAGCCTGAGCTGGAGCCGTGGGCTCCGGTTTGGCTGGTGCGGGTACCGCGGGCTTCGCGGGCGAGGCCGTTCGCGCCGGTGCGGGTGCCGCCGGCGGGGCGGGCGCGGGCAGACGCTGTGCCTGCTGCCTCGCCGCCGTGTCCTTGCGGGCACCCTTCGCTGTATCCGTGGCGGTTGGGGCTGTCGCGGTCGCCGCGTCGGTCGCCATGGCGCCGGTGTCGGCCGGGGGCGCCTGCTGGGTGGCGGTGACCGCC